>CAZIJO010000222.1:0-10046 GCA_964539515.1 uncultured Bifidobacterium sp.
CCCGGGTTTCGTTTGCCCGGAAGCAAAACGTAGCCGCCGACCTGCGGAGGCGGATGGGGCCACCATGCGAGTCTTCCGCCTCCGCACGTCGGCGGCTACGCCCTATCGGAGTTTCGTGCGTATTTGAAATTTGAAATCAGGGCAATGGACTGATGCGAAGCGTCACTTGCCCCGCTGCCACGGGCTCCATGAGGGCGATTCCCAGACGCACCGGTTTTTTCGGCGTGCGCACATCCTCATCCAGGGTTTCGGCCCTGATCGCAAAGGGAACGCCGCCGGTGTCAATCTTCACGCGCAGGGACTTGTCACCTTCCCTGATCTCGACGGTATCCTCCCCGTCGCGCTTCCACTGGCCCCACGTCACCAGCGCGGTCTCGAAACGGCCCGGCGCTTCAAACGCAAACGCGTCGGTGACCGCCAGCGATGGCGTATCGCCGCGTCGGAAGCCAAAAGTGCGTTCGAGTTTTTGCAGCGACTTCGCCGGGTAGGCCGAACGGAGGTCGAGTTTCAACAAATCCTCCCGTTCATTGAATTGGGTCTGCAGCACCACGCCCCGCGCGTCCGCGCCGGTCTTCTGCAGCTTTCCATCCACGACCGGCACGGCGTGACCGAAGGAATTGAGCACTTTGCTTTCGTAGCGTTGCCCGCTGAAAGTGCGGGCGGTGTAGACCTCGCCGCCCGGATCACAGATCAGCATCCGGTCGCCAACCACGACGCTGAAGCTGCCGACATCATTGTGATTGTGCAGTTCGGCGTTGTGGCCGCCTTTGAGCACGGCCGCGAATTCCGTTTTCGTCCCCGGCGCCGGCCGGCAGATCAGCACGCCGCCATCGCCGAACCAGGTGCGCAACGGCGATGCGATCTCTCCGGCCGGTTTCCGCACGATGGGCAGAGCGTCCTCGAATGAATACGTCATCATGGTGGCGACCAGCCCGCTGCCCGGCCCGATCAAGGATTTCCCCTCGCACGCTGGAAGCCCGAGAGCAAACCGGCGGCAGACGTAGGCGGTCATTCGCGCGTCCGGCCGGCTGCCCGGACTGCAATCCGCGATCGTCGGGAAGAGGCCGTTAATGATTTCGCTGCGGACGCAGAAGAGCGCCGGTTGCATTGCCGCCGGGTCGGCCATGAGGTCGAGCTGGTTGCTGGTCGCGCGGCGCACCGCTTCGGCCAGCAGGATGTAATGGCCGAAGCCATAGTTCCAGTAGCCCACGCCTTCGCTGCAATAACCGTCGGGGGTGAAGCCGCTCAGGAAAAACCGGATGTAACCCTCCGCGGCCGCCACATAGACCGCGCGATCCGCCGGGGAATCCTCGAGCGCCAATGCCGCGATGGTGATGCTGCCGAGGCACACGGCGTTCCAGTTGTGCACCGAGCGCATCCAGCCCATCTCCTTCATCTTCCCTTCCGCCATTTCCCGGAATGGATGCAGCACACGGCGGCGCACGTGGTCGCGAATGAGCTGCCGGGTGCCGGCAGCGAGCTTGGCCCCGAGCAGGTAATCCGCCTCGGCAAGTTCCATCGCCACGAACACCGCCCCGAGGTCCATCTCGCGGGCCTGGCCGTTGAAGTTGGCGAGTGATTTGTCGTGAGCCGGATACACCCACGTTTTCTCCCGACAGAGTTCGGCGACGACGGCTTCGAGCGGCTGAAGAAATCGCCCTTGATTCTCGAAGCATTCACCCAACGTCAGCGTCGCGACGCGCCGGCGCCGTTCGAAGGCCACGCTTTGCCAGCGGTCCCGGTTGCCGGTTTTGGAGAAATCCAGGAACAACTCGTCCGGTTGGTCGGGAATGGCTTTGGCTGCCACCCGCTCGGCGTCCGCAATGGCTTTCTGCGCCTCGGGAAGCACGGCGAGCTTTTCCCAAGCGCCGCGGTCGGTGATCGGCGAACCGAAGCCCGCCGGTTTGCTTGGGAGCAGATGGGCGAGTTCCTCGATGCGAGCCGGGCGCAGTTCACCGCCGGCCATGCCCGCGAAGGTGATCAGGAGAGACGCCAGACCGCCCGCCACCTTGGCGCGTGTCAGGCGGTGGAATTTCAGCCAATTATTGTCGTTGGTTTTCATACGGGCTTGAAGAGTTTTAGCGCCACCGCCGCCACATGGGTGCCCAGCAGTCTGGCCGACTGCAAACCGAGTTCATCCTGGCTGACTTCGTCTTTGGCGCTCCAGAGCGTGCCGCCCAGCATTGCTGGCGATTTGCCGCCGACCGGGATCATGCCGTAGCTCAGCATCGCCGTGAGAATCTGTTGCACCACCAACTCCTGCCCACCGTTCCGGTTGCCGGCCACCGCGAGCGCGCCCACCGGCTTGTCCGCCAGCAGCATCGCGCCTTCGCGCAGCGGCATGCACCGTTCGATGAACGCCTTGCAGAGCGCACTGAGCGAACGGAAATACGCCGGGGAACCGATGATCAGTCCGCCGAGTTGCGGGTCCTTGAGTTTGGGGAGGACCGCATCGAAATCGTCCGTGATCGGGTTGGGCGACCAGCCAGCGATGCTGAGGCCGCCGAGGTCAATCAACTCGACGGCGATCCGCGGGTCCACGGCCTGGGCGGCCGTGAGTGCGGCTTGCACCGCCTTCGCCGTAGTCATCCCCTTGCGTGGGCTGCCGGCGATGCCAAGAATTTTCACTGGTTTTACGATGGCGGCTTCTTCCGCGGCGGGGACCAGACTGGCGGCAAGGGCGGTCGCGCCCGCCGTGGCGAGGAAGTTGCGCCGGGTCAGGTTTGATTTCATGTGGATTCCTTTCGTTAACCGGTTTTATGGCTTCAAAATTCCGGTGCGTTCCGAGCGCTGAGGGATGTCACAGCCCGGGGTTTCGATTCAAAACTGCACCTCCAGTTCTCGCGGGTGGGGCTCGTTCGGAAAGCGAAGCCAGAGCAGTTTCTCGGCGGCCGAATACTCAAAGTCCGTGCAGGGTTGACCGGCGAGGGTGATTCCGCGCGGCGGCTTCGGGGCGTGCAACAGGACAATCGCCGGCGTGTGCCCGACGCCTTCGACTGTGAGCACGACTTGCGTGGGCTTCTGCGATTTCGGCAAAGTTTTGCAGGCGGAAGCTAAAACGTGCGGCTCCCGGCCCCGCCGGGCGTTTAGATCCAGCAGGAACGATCGCGAGCCCGGGGTGAGCGTCACCGCATTGCGGACGCGGAGCTGCGGATCGAACAAGTTGACGAAGCGGCCGCGCAGCTCCTGCGATGCGCCCTCCACCGATTCATCCAGGCCGGCGGCGATGAGATAGGGGCCGCGGCGCAGCAAGAGGTGATTCGTCTCCCGCCACTTCAACCGCGTGCGGGTGGCGGCCAGTTTGGCGACTTGAACCAAGCGGGCATCGCCCGCGGCGCTGGCGGCGAGTTGCGCCGGATTCTCGCGCAACCAGACCACGCCCCCTTTGCCCACTTTGGTAAACACACTTGTCACCGGCTCGGTCTTGCCGGTCAGCCCGAGTTCCGCAAATAAGTGCTCGCGGGGTGTTGCGTGGTCGCGCCCGTCACGGTTCCACCATTCGCGGACGCCGTTGTACGGATCGGTGTCATCGTCCACCACCACGAGTGCACCGCCGCTTTTGACCCAGCGGGCAAGGGGCGCGTGCACCTCGGGGCTGAGGGCTTTCTGGCCATGATAACTCAGCAGCAGCAGCCGGAAGCCGTCGAGGTAGTTCGTGACGGTGAGGTTTTCGAGCTGGACCGGCGTCACCGGCATGCCGCGTTTCAACAGCGGCAGGGCGAGCCCATAAACCTGGCTCAAGTGCGGATCCCCCGGCACCGGATCCCCGCGCTGGAACATCAAGGAATCGCTGACGATCACTCCCAGACCGGTCGTGCCGCAATCCCACTCGACGCGCGACTGGTGCAGGTCGTTGAGCGCATTCATCACGGTCTGCAATTCAGTGGCGTAGGCGGGCGGAATGCCTTCCCGCTCCGCGGGTTTGCCTTTGCGCGGATACTTGCCGCGAAAAATTCGTTCGGGCCAGGGGGCGACTTCGAATTGCCAGACCTCCGGCTGCAGGAGCGAGGCAACGAGCGTGGACTCCCAGTTCACCCGGTAATCCTCCCAATCATGATCCGGGTTGTCCTCGACCGGGTCGTTCAAATACCAAACGGTCCGTCCGGTCGCGCGGACGAGGTTTTGCATGGCGCCGTATTCGAGGAAGGCGGTTTCAAAGGTGCGCTCGCGCAGTTCTCCCCGAAATCGGTTCGGCGTGCGCGCCGTGCCGGTCCAGACCTGGGCGATGTAACCGTCACACCCATTGAGCCGGGCGAGGCTGCTTTCCGGGCTGACAATGCGCCAGTGGGCGTAGTTCAACAGACTGTGGGTCGGGACGTAGCAGCGCACCTTCCGGCCCGTGCGCTGGTTGAACGCCTGGATGTGATCGAAGACCTGTTGCAACGCGCGGCGATAGAGAAAATATTTCAGCTTCGACGCGCGCCATTGGGCGTCCACGGAACTGTGGGGCGGCTGCCAATCTTCCCCGTAGTAGGCGCGCCACTCGCGTTTGAATCCTTCGGAATACCCCCCGCGCACCCAGAACTCGGGCTCTTCAAGATGCACGGCCTCCACGCCCGCATCGAGGGCGCGCTGCACGCCCACGGATAGAAATTTTCCGAAATTGGTGCCGGGGCACATGTAGTAGACATCACCCCCGTGGCTGATCTTCTTGCCGTTCCGGTCCGTTTGCGCTTCGTCTTCGTGATTCACGCCGTCGAAGCGGCCGTAAAGGTAATCCTGGTAGTTGCCCCAGGAAACGCCGGTCATCAGGTGGATGCGATAGCCACGGTCCCGCCAGGTCTGCAGGCGGGGCGGCAGGCCGGGATCAATGCCATAGACAATGGCGACATCGGACCGCAGGTTGCCGGCGCTGCTCCACGGCTCCGCGGTTTGAAAGCAGGTGCGCTCGAGCGTTTGGTCCGGGTCAGGGGGGAATGGGGGTGGCAACTCCGACGCACAAACGGCAAAGAAGCTCAAGCCGAGACTGAGGAGGCCAAATGCGCCACATCGCATGGAGATGGGATGCTCCACCCGGCGCTCAAATGCAAGCGCCTTCCCGGACGCATTGTTGCCGCCGCCGCGCTGCGGCCGGACCGGACACCCGGTTTGCGAAAACATTCGCGGGAGAGCGGGGTTTCGGTCGCGCGGAAAATCCGCGCCCATCGGCCTGGTCGCCCTAGGCCAATTCGGCCCGGATTTTTTCCAACAACTTTTTCGTGGCGCGGATGCCTTCGGGTTCGCTCAGTTTTTCGCCTTCGTACTCAATGCCCAGGTACCCGTGGTATCCCGCGGCCAAAACAATTTTTAACATGCGGCGATAATCGGTCTCGACGCAATTGCCCTGCGCGTCGAAGTCGTTCGCCTTGGCGCTGACCGCCTTGGCGAAGGGCATCATCTCCGTGACCGCCTGATACCGATCGTAATCCTGGAAGTTGCCGAAGTCGGGCAGAATGCCGCAGTTGGGCCGGTTGACCTGTTTGATCACTGAGACCAGCCAGTCACCGCGGGAGGAATTGCCGCCGTGATTCTCCACGATGACGTTGAGGCCCAGCGTGCCGCCGAATTCGGCCAGGCGCCGCAAACCATCCGCCGCCCGATCGCGTTGCTCGGCCGGGGTGCCGGTGGAATAGGCGTTCACGCGGATGGAATGGCCGCCAAAAAACTTCGCGGCTTCGGCCCATTTGTAGTGGTTCTCGACCGCCTGCTGGCGCTTCTGCTCGTCCGCATCCCCCAGGTGGCCCTCGTCGTCACACATGATGAGGAGAATCTTCACCCCTTCGCCGTCGGCGCGTTTTTTGAATTCGGCGAGGTACGCCTTGTCCCTGGCGTTGTCCTTGAAAAACTGATTTACCAGTTCGATGGCCTCAATGCCATAGTCCCGCCGCGCGGCCTTGGGGAAATCGAGATGGTCGAGTTGCTTTGCAAAAATGGCCTTGTGCAACGACCACTCGGCGAGGGAAATCTGGAACAGCGGTGACTTGGCGGCGGGCGCCGCGGTCAGCCTGCGCCAGCCCGAGACCGGCGGTCACCACGGCGGTTTGCTTGAGGAACATACGGCGAGGAGTTGAAGGTTTGTTCATCGGAATATGACGTTTCCCGGCGGGCACCGCGTTTACCCAGGTTCCCCGGTCCCGAACCGGAAGGTTGAATTGTCTTTTCGCGCGACTTAACCATGCCCGGCCGGATGGTGTAAAGGAGTTTCGTGCGCCGGCTATGCTTCGGCGTTGCGGCCTTAAGAATTCACTCCCGGGGGCCGGTTCATCGCTTGCGTCCCCCCGGTGGCGCCAGACAAAGGGAATCTGTTTGGTCGAATTCCGTTTTGCCGCGGGTTAAACTTGGTGCGTGTCCGAACGGGTTCAAAAACTTCGCGGGCGCGGCGTGCCGTCGAATCCAACGAACCGCTTTGCTACGATCACAAGCGAGCGCTTCGAGGAATATGATCCGTCCGCCGACCCGGCGCCGCGTACGCAGTTTATCCCCGACGCCAGCGCCACCCTCATCAACTACAACGACAGCCCGGACATCCCATTCACGGCCAGCCTGAATATCTATCGCGGTTGCGAACACGGCTGTGCCTATTGCTATGCGCGGCCCACGCACGAGTACCTTGGTTTCTCACCCGGCCTCGATTTCGAGACGAAGATCGTCGTGAAATATCGCGCGCCCGAATTGCTGCGCCAGGAACTCGCTTCGCCGAAATGGACACCGCAGGTCATCGCCATGAGCGGCGTGACGGATTGCTACCAGCCCGCCGAGCGCAAGCTGCAACTCACCCGGCGCGTGTTGGAAGTATTCGCGGAATTCCGCAACCCGGTCGGCATTGTCACCAAGAACCACCTTGTCACCCGCGACGTGGATTTATTGGCGCAGCTTGCGCGATTCAATGCCGTCGTGGTTTACGTTTCCCTCACCACCCTCGATGCGGAACTCACGCCCAAACTGGAACCCCGCGCCTCGTTACCCCAAATGCGGCTCGCGGCCATCCGCACGCTCCACGCCGCCGGCGTGCCGGTGGGCGTGATGCTGGCGCCGATGATTCCTGGCCTGAACGATCACGAGCTGCCCAATCTCCTCGCCGCTGCCGCGGCCGCCGGGGCGCAATCCGCCGGGCTGGTCCCGTTGCGCTTACCGTTTGCAGTGAAGGACATTTTCTCCGACTGGCTGACGCGCCATTTTCCCGACCGGAAGGAGAACGTCCTGAATCGCATCCGCTCCCTGCGCGGCGGGAAATTGAACGCGCCTGATTTCGGCGACCGGATGCGCGGTCAGGGCATCTGGGCGGAACAGCTTCGACAGATGTTTGCCGTCGCGACGCGCAAGGTTGGCTTGGCCCAGCGCGACTACCAGCTCACGACCGAACACTTCCGCCGCCCCGGTGGATCGCAACTTCAATTGCTCTGACGGGAAAACCGGAGAAAATCCCGGATCCGGTAGGGGCCGCCGGGTCGGGGCTCAAACCCCGAAACCCACCAAACTCGCGAAAACGTTACCGCAACGAAACGCACGTCACGCAAGGCCCGCCGTTCCCTTGTTCCCTCCAATGGGAAAGGTATGAACGGTCATCAGGGGTTCAACGCCTCGCGCTGGTTGGGTTTTGTCAGGGCTGAAATCCGCCGGTTTCTCCGCGTTCATTCATGACCCTGCTGAATTTCTTTTGTGTGAATTTCTTTGTTGGCTTCCCTGCCGGGCTGCGTATCGTGAGCAACGCAGTTTTTACCAATTAGAATTATGGCCAGAACCGAACGCTACAAAATTCACAACCGCGAAGCCGTTGCCGACATGCCCGACTGGATGAAGGAAAAAAACTGCCCGCACAAAAAGAAATACATGGCGGGCAAGCGCATCCAGCCGAAAAATCTGACCGGCAAGGAAAAGCTCACCTACATCATTGACGAGTGCTTTCTCGCCTACAACTCCGCGCGGCTCAAGGAAGCCTGCCAGTTGTTCACCGAGCGGATGCTCGATCCCGACGTCACCATCGGCATGAGCATCTCCGGCGCGCTCACCCCGGCGGGCCTCGGTTGCTCCAGCATCATCCCGCTGATCAAGGCCGGCTTCGTGGATTGGATCGTCTCCACCGGCGCGAATCTTTACCACGACCTGCACTTCGCCCTGAATTACCCGGTCCACTCCGGCAGCTTCAAGTTTGACGACACCGACCTGCGCGACAACGACCTCGTTCGCATCTACGACGTGGTGATCCCCTACTCCGACGGCTTGATGGCCACGGATGAACTGCTCCGCGAGATTCTATGTCAGCCCGAGTTCCAAAAGGAGATGGGCACGACCGAGTTGCATTATCTCATCGGCAAATACGCCGCGGAATGGGAACGCAAGAACAAGCTCAAGGACGTTTCGGTGATGGCTGCGGCCTATCGGGCCGGTGTGCCGTGCTTCACGAGTTCACCCGGCGACTCGACCATCGGCATGAACGTGGCCGGCGTGGAATTGCGCGGCAACAAGCTGCGCGTGAATCCTTCGATTGATGTGAACGAATCCACCGCCATCGTCCTCGCCGCAAAACGTAACGGGGGTCGGAGCGGGGTGGTGCTGTGGGGCGGCGGCAGTCCGAAGAACTTCACCCTGCAAACCGAACCGCAGATCCAGGAAGTGCTCCGCATGAAGGAAGTCGGCCAGGATTTCTTCATCCAGGTGACTGACGCGCGGCCCGACACCGGTGGCCTGAGCGGGGCGACACCCGGCGAAGCCGTGAGCTGGGGCAAGGTGGATCCGACCAAGCTGCCCGATGCCATCGTTTGTTACACCGACACAACCATTGCGATGCCGCTGCTGACTCATTATGCGCTGGCGAAGCGCAAGCCGCGCAAGTTGAAACGGCTCATCGAGCAAATGCCCAGGATGATGAAGGCCTTGACCAAGGAATACTTCGTGCACAACAAGGTGAAGATGCTGGACGGCAGCGACCCGGTGTTCTGACGCCTGCAATCCGAATTACGAGAACGAGCCGGAGGCAACTCCGGCTCGTTCCTTTTCCAACTCCCCAACCCCGACTTCCGCCCGGCCCGCAGGGCCGTTGACGGTGGCTCCCCGGCGGGAAGGCCTGCCGGAGGGGCGAATCCGCGCAGGGCTTCGGGGATTTCGGTTCACCGAAGGAACTTGGTGGCAGCCTGAGTTTCCGTGGAACTCGCGATGCTGATTGATTAACGTTTTGAGCCCCCGCATGGTTGGCGCGTCGCCAGAAGGGTCCTTGCCAGGAAGTGGCAGGCACGCGTCTGGCCGACTGTCCCCATTCGCAGCCTTAAAACCCGGACCTGAGCGGCGCTTTTCCGCTTTCGCATAGCATTTCCATTTTTCCGGCGTCCTCGGGAATTAATTTCCGGTAACAAAATCTCGGATTCGCTTCTGAGGTTGGTGTATATGAGCGACACCAAAGCAGTGCCCGACCCGTCCAGCAGCCGGAATTGTCCCCGCTGCGGCACCCCGGTTCCCTCCGGTGTGCTGGCCGGGCTTTGTCCTGCCTGCCTGCTGGCCCAAGGCGCGGCGGGGGATACGGTTACGGAAAGCGGTTCGCCGCCTTTCCAGCCTCCCACCGTGACTGAACTCGCGCCGCTGTTCCCGCAACTTGAAATCCTGGAATTAATCGGCAAAGGCGGCATGGGCGCGGTTTACAAGGCGCGCCAGAAACAACTCGATCGCATCGTCGCGCTGAAGATCCTTCCGTCCGGCATTGGCGACGCCCCGGCGTTCGCCGAGCGCTTTGCGCGCGAAGCCAAGGCGCTGGCGAAGTTGAATCATCCGGGCATTGTCACCCTGTATGAGTTTGGCAGGGCTGACCTGCCGGGCGGCCCAAATATTGGGGCTGTGCCGCAACACAGACCTGCCGGCCAACTATATTTCTTCCTCATGGAATTCGTGGACGGCGTAAATCTGCGGCAGTTGCTGCAGGCCGGCCGTATTTCCGCCCGCGAAGCGCTGGCCATTGTGCCGCAGATTTGCGATGCCCTGCAATTCGCGCACGACCAGGGCATCGTCCACCGCGATATCAAGCCGGAGAACATTTTGCTGGATCGCCGGGGTCGCGTGAAGGTGGCGGATTTTGGGCT
>CAZIJO010000223.1:0-10029 GCA_964539515.1 uncultured Bifidobacterium sp.
ACCAGCCACTGCATTCACTGTCCAGCACGCATACATCGAGATGATCGATACCCACGCCCTTCACCAACCAACAGACACGTTTCAGGCACGATTGAACGGGTTATTCAAGTAACACGCACGAACCCTATCCGATTGGGTTTTCCCAGGAAGTTCTGCCCGCTTGACCCGAACACGGAATTGCTCGAGGCTTTTTCCCATGGGCCGCAACGCTCCCGGCGTTCAAGACCGGAAACCTATTGCCAGACCGCTTGTCCGGGGGACGCTAAGTCAGACTCCGGCTCAGCCTCCCGGCACGACCGGTTTAACCCCCGCCGCACCGCCGCCGTCACCAGCCGATTTGGGTCAGCTCGTTCTTGGCTTCGCGCGCCGCAACCTGGAACGCAAAGTTGGCGACGGCGAATGTTTTGCCCTTGCAGACAGGGCCCTCCGCGCTGCTGGGGCTGCCACCGCAGAAGACTTTTGCACGATCGGACGGAACACTGACTATGTGTGGAGTTCGCAAACCGTCCAACCGACGAACGCAAGGCCGGGAGATATTCTCCAGTTTCGAGATTTTTCGGTGCGGCGGGACATTGAAAGGTCAGATGGATCATCTTCATGGAAAACTGAGTCCCGCCCCCATCACACCGCGATTGTGGCCTCAACCCGAACTGAAGGCGGCATCGTGTTCCTCACGATCCTGGAACAGAACGTGGAAATCGGCGGCACTGGGCGCCAGCCTAAGAAATCCGTACGCCAAAACGAAATCCCTACCTCCAATGGCGACATCAGGAGCGGGCGAGACACTACAGCCTATACCGTCACGGGCGAATTGTGGATTTACCGGCCCGTGGCTCGCGCTCCGTGAGGCAACGAGTCAGCCATCCAAGCCATCTTTCGGAATGCAAACGAGACCGCCCGCGGCGAGTCGTGGTAATTGGGAACCATGGTGCGCATGCGCCTTCGCATAATTGGCAGTTCGATCCCGTCATATGCCCGTCGTTCCGCTCCGGTTCATGCCGGGGCACAGCCGATCGAATTGGGTAACGCCCACCAGCGTCCGCCCCCTTGGGCTCAACGCGCGCGCCCGCCCTGGATCACCCGGAATCCGGCGCGCAGTGCTTCCGGCGACTTGCCGGGATGCGGCGGTTGGGGCCGTGCTTTCGACAAATCAATGACCTCTCTTTGATATCGCTGGTACCAGGCGGCAATCTCCGATGCGCTGCCCAGTTGGGTATGCTGGCCTTGCGGTCCAAAGACATCGATGACGTCATCGCTGTGATCCGCGTACTGAGCTTCACCCCCGTGCTGGATCATCTCCTTGCCCAACCGGCCATTCACAAAAGTTTGCACCTTGTAAAAAAGTGGTCCGCGCATGTGCGGCTGGCCACGCATGGTCTCGATCGAGGCCAGATTTCGACGCTCCTGCCCCTCAATGATGATATCCTTCAAATCGAAGTCGCCATGGATCCACTTTCCATGAAATTGCAGCACGCCGAAGTGCGGTGACTTCGGATCCAAATCGACCCCGTAATCCCCGCCCGCCGCATTGAGCGCCTGGGCTTCCTGAACGGCGCGCTCGCGATCCGTCACGCCGGGCGCTGGCTGGGCGACGACGTGCTGTGCCTCGAGGAACGATGCCCAGCAAGCTTGCGCCTTGGAAAATTTGGAGCCTCGAAAAGCGGCTTTCCCGTGAATGGCAGGCACGACCACCAGTCCCGCCAGGTCCTTTCCGCCGACGTCGGCATCCGCCGTCTTGGGTTTGCAGTCGATGGGCTTGGGTGTGTAACGGGAATCAGCCAGATAAACGGTGGAGTCGGGATTGATTGCTCGAACCAGGATCCAGCAACTGAAGTGCTTTGCCGCATCGCGAAAGGCCATGCGGTCGCCAGTCCTCATGGTGTAGGCGAAAGTGGACATGGAATAAAGCTTAGGGCGTGGATTCGGTCCGGCAAGGACGGAATCGGACTGGATTCAGCCGCGGTACCGCCTGATTGCCCAGTTGATTTCAAGTTGACGGGCGCCGCCGGGGCCTTATTTACTTGAACATTATGTCCCGTTTGCTTGTTCTATGTCAGAACCTCGCGTAATGGTCGTCGCAGGGGAAGTTGTTTTGGTGGTCACGGGTGAACGAGCTGGAAAGCAAACCTCTCCGAGGTTGAATGACACGCAGTTTAGAAGGTGAAAAACGAATCCCACACCGGAGCGGACCGGCCGCCAGCCGATACCAGCCTCTTTGACTCGCTCCTGAAGAGACAGCTCGAGCCGAAGCTGTCCGGCACTTTGGCCCAGCCAGCACCTGGCCCTCCAAACGCAAAGCCAATCGCAGGGATCGTCGTGGGAAACCTGGTCGGTTTATCCGACGATGGCGGCTTTCTGGTTCAATTCCCGGGCAATCCCGCGGAAACACCCATGAGGGCGCTGGCGGTATCCAAGATAAATCAGGGCCAGGTCGGCAACCCGGTGGCCTTGTCGTTCGTGGAAGGCAATGTTTATCAACCGCTGATTCTCGGGTTTATTCAAGCTACCGCGAACGAAACCAAGAGTGCCGACGAACAGGTCGTGGAAGTCGAACAGGATGGAAAACGCCTCGTCATCTCCGCCGAGCAGGAACTGGTTTTGAAGTGCGGCGATTCCACCATCACACTGACCAAGGCCGGCAAAATCAACATCCGCGGCAAACAACTTCTCAGCCGCGCCGAGGGGGTGAACCGAATTAAAGGCGGCGCGGTGCAGATCAACTGACTGGCCCATGCTGCAGATCAAAAACACCACCCCTTTCAAGCCGGACATCGGCCTCTTCCCCAACAAAGATGGAGTGGACACGCTTTACGCAGTCATCAAAGCCACCTTCACCCTCACTCCTGAACTCAGCATCGCCAAGGAGCAAATCCCGCCCTTCAAAGCAGACGTGTATTGGGGCGATCCCGCCAAATCCAGTCTGAAATACGGCTCGGACATACACCTGGGAAAACTCTCAACCGACGTCCTCCTCGTCGGCCAAGCGTGGTCACCTGATGGCCGTCCGGTGACAGAACTGGAAACCGGCATCGCCATAGCCGAACGGAAGAAAACGATTCGGGTCCATGGCAATCGCGTTTTCAAAAGTGGCTTGCTCGGCTTGTCGTTGTCGGCACCCGAACCGTTTGTTTCCATGCCGCTGACGTACGAGCGCGCTTTCGGAGGCATTCACGTCCTGGATGCCGGGACGCAAAAATTCTTGGGTGAAGCCCGCAATCCGGTCGGCCGGGGTTTCAAAGGCAAACAGAGTTCGGGCGAACTCAAGGACCGACCCGCACCCAACTTGGAAGACCCAGATCATCCCTTCAAAGGCCCCACCGACAAAGGCGAACCGGCCGGCTACGGATACATCGCCGGCAGTTGGATGCCACGCCGCCAATATGCCGGCACCTACGATGCCGCCTGGCAAAAGGGCCGCGCGCCGTTTCTGCCGGATGATTTCAATCCGCGTTTCTTCAACGCTGCGCATCCCGATTTGATCTTCGACCGTTTTTTGCAGGGCGGCGAACCCGTACGTTTGTTCAATGTCAGTTCGCGTGGGCCCATTCAGATGCACCTGCCGCGCTGCCGGTTCGCAATCACGGTTCAAATCGGTGGACGCAGAGAAGCGCTCGCCTCCAATTGTGAGACGATTCTTTTCGAGCCGGACGAGAATCGCGTCTCCATGGTGTGGCGCGCGGAATATCCGTGCGACAAGAAAGCCCTCAAGGTCGAGTTGGTGACATTTGACTTGGAGAAGCTGGAAGGAGCGAAGTCATGACCGACACGATCAGCATTGTTGGCATTGGCATGATGACGCCGGTGGGCGATTCAGCCGCCATGACGGCGACCTCGGTACAAGCCGGCATCAGCGCGTACCAGGCGAGTTCGATCTACAACAAGCGTTTTCAACCGATGACCATGGCGTTGACGCCCGAAGACGCTTTGCCGCCGCTTGATGAAGAATTGGAAACGACACCGCGCCTGACCAGCCGCCAGCGGCGCATGTTGCGCCTCGCGGACAAGGCAATCGCCGAATCACTGTCAGTTGCCAAAGTCCCTGCCTTGCCACCCCTGGTGTTGGCAGGACCAGAGGAAATTCCGGACTGCCCCAAACCGATTGATGATTCCTTTTTGACGCATCTGCACCGCCAAGCCAAAGGCGGATTCAACCTCGGCAAAAGTAAACTGTTAGCCCAAGGCCGGGCGTCCGGCATTGAAGTCATTGCGCAAGCCTGGACCCTACTCACGAGTCAGGCCGAACCGTTCGTGCTGGTCGGCGGCGTTGATACCTATCTCGATCTCTATTTGCTCAGCACGCTCGACATGCACGACCGCGTGCTGGCTGATGGTGTCATGGATGGATTTTGCCCCGGTGAAGGCGCGGCGTTTCTGTTGCTCGCTTCATCGCAAACAGTCGGCAAATACGGGCTCAAGCCGCTGGCCAACCTTTGCCAGCCAGCGCTGGCCAATGAACCCGGCCACCGTTACAGCCAATCACCTTACAAAGGCGAAGGCTTATCCCGAGCTGTGACCACCGCGCTGGCCACCCTGAACGGCCAGAAGGTGAACGCGGTTTTTTCCAGCATGAATGGCGAAAACCTGCACGCCAAGGAATGGGGTGTGGCCAGCATTCGCAATCAGGCTGCGCTGGCGGAAAAACTGCAGTTTGAGCATCCAGCGGATTGCTACGGCGATCCGGGCGCAGCGGCGGCGCCTTTGATGGTTGGCTTGGCTGCGTTGGGAATGCAGGGCGGCGAAATTCCGGGGCCGTGCATGGTGTATTGTTCCTCCGAGCACGAAAAACGTGGCGCTGTGTGCTTGCTCAAGCCCTAGACTTGATGGAATTTAAGCGCGTAGCCGGACAACGCCAGCTGACGACATAATCCTGTTATGGGACAAACCACCTTCGTCAATTCAAGGGGCATCGCCCACAAAGGCAGTGGCGGCATGAGCATGGCCTTTCCCGACGTTTGCAAAACGCCCGCGCCACCGGCCGGCCCGATCCCCATTCCCTACCCCAACATCGCCCAGGCTTCAGACACCTCCGACGGACCGACCAAGGTGAAAACCGACGGCGAAATGCCCATGGTGAAAGGCGCCAAGTATAGCAAATCCAGCGGCGACGAGGCCGGCTCTGCAGGCGGCGTCATGAGCAGCGTGAACATGAAGGAAGCGGAATTCATGATGTATTCGTTCGACGTTAAATTTGAAGGCAAAAACGTCTGTCGCATGGGCGATCCGTTATTCCACAACAAAAAGAACATTGTCGGCTGAAACCAATCCAACGTGCCCTCCCCGTTCCTTCACATCATTGAGCAGCACGCCGAAGAATCGGCGTTCCTTTGGTTGCTGTATTCCCAGGAACAGGAATCTCCCAATCCGAATCCGAGTGAGCTGGCTCAACTCAAGAAGCGCATCAACGCTCACTTAAAAGGCTTAATTCAGGCCGGAGACGACGGCTGGAACTGCTGTGCCAAAGCGCTCGAAAACCATTGTGAAGCCGGCGAAGTTTTTGCCGCCTCGATGTTGGCTCTGCATTCTTCCAACAAGGACCGGCTGGAACTCGTTCAACAAACCATCAAAGCTGCACCTGAAGCAGCCAGCGGAATGGTTGCCGCCCAAGGCTGGCAACTCAGTTGAAGCTGCCAGACCTATGTCAAATCGAGGCAAGGCCACCGGGGGAATCGCGGAAAACGAAAAAGAAGCAGGCGTTGACACTCCGGTCTCACTCAGCCAGCATCGCGCCATGCTTGGTGAGCCCGAAAACAAATTCTCCCTCACCCGCGCAACGCTGAATGCACGCGGCGCGCAAAAGCAAATGCCTATCAGTATCGCGAGCCTGCGCGCTGACCAGCACCGGCTAGCGGATCTGTTGCACAACGAAAAGAACGGGAGGGACTGAAGCATGGAGATCGGCGAACCCATTGGCGTTTTCATGCCGCACCTGAACAAGGATGACTTCTGCGAAGACAAGACAACTCCCGCGAACACTAATTGGCAGTCGCGCATCAACAAGGTGGGCAGCAAGGGCGGACAGTGCTCCGGCACGAACCTTTATGAGTCGATGGAGAAATACGCCAAGCAAAAACTTGGCTACCTCGGCCCACCGACAGCCTTCGTCAAGAAGACCAAGGGTATCAGCTGGGATCTCTATTCCATCAAAAAGGATCAGTTCCCCATCCAGGCGCATCACCTGATTCCGAAGAATCACCTGCCCGACCACCCCGTTTGCGCGTTCCTGGCAAAGAAATACAAGGACGACAAATACGAACTCACGGCGGACACGCAGTACAGCTGCGATCATTCGAACAACGGCTACTGCATGCCTTACGCGACGCCGACCGCCGATTGGCGCAAGGCCGGCGGGAACGATGATCTGAAGAAGGTGATTTGCTTCGAGGTCATGGACCTCACCGGAAGACAGCTCCACCAGGGCTCACATCGCGGCGCACCGCCAGAAGTCGATCCCCCGGTACCGGACGAACAAAACGCGATTCATGACGACGACTATCTCAACAAGGTCACCTTCTATTTAAACGCAGTGTATCACGCTGCGAAGAAACACGCGGATGCCTGCAGGGTCTGCAAGAAGGACAAGAAGAAGAAGGAAGTTCAGCCAATCAACGCTACGGTGCGGCACGTTGACCAGGTGTCTGGAATCATCAAGTTGCTTATCGACGCGAACTGGATATTCGTCAGCGAGGTCGCCGAGTTGTGGTGGTCGGAGAAACGGAGTCCAAAGCTGACCAAACCCAAATGGATAAAGTAATAAGACGAAGGACTGCAGCATGCCCACGTATTTTCGCCTCGACTGCAAACTGAATCGCCAGTGCGGCCGCGTACGGCCGAAGGCCAATGTCGGCGAAGTTCTGCTTGATGCCACGTTTGTCGAAGAAGACGACTTGACCCTGCCCTGGCCATTCAGCCTGACTGTGCCGGCTGAAGGTAAGCTGCTGATGAGCGCCTACTATTCGGGTTACAATCTCATGAGCCGGGCGCTGGTGAAGACCATTCAGGAATCCGGAGTCGACAACCTTCAGGTTTTTCCCGCGACCATCACGGACGACAAGACCGGCGCGGTCAACGAGGACTACGCAGTGGTCAATGTAATTGGACTGGTCGAAGCGGCCGACCTCACTAAGTCGAAAACACTTCCGCTGGCCGACGCTAAGTTCTTCCAGCATCTCGCCGTCGATTCGAAACGCGCCAAAGGCCTACTGATGTTCCGGCTCGCTGAGTCGTACACCGACATCATCATCGCGGAAAGCGTCGCAAAGGCGATCCACGCGGGAGAATTCCAAGACGTGATACTTCAGCCACTCGACTGAGCAGCGCGCTCAGTTTTGGGCGATCTTGCTGCCCTTCACCACGACGTCGCCGCTGGCCTTGATGTTGATCTTGCCGCTGCCATCCAGGGTGATGTCTTTGCCCTTGATTGTGATCGTGCCGTCTTTCTTCATTGTGATGCTGGCGCTACCAGTAGTAAGCGAAATCTCATCGGTCGCGTCGACAGTCAGCTTCTTGCCGACCGTCAGTGAATCATTCTTGGAAACACTGACGGTGCGCCCATCGCCGATAGTAACCTGCTCTTTCTTCGAGACATCCTCCGTTCGGTTGCCACTGATCGTTATAGATTCGTCCTTGCTTACACTCTCGGTACGATTGCCTCCAATGGTAATTTGCTCGTCCTTGCTGACATTTTCCGTGCGGTTTCCGTTAATGGTAATCGACTCGTCTTTCTTTACGGTTTCCGTACGGTTGCCCCCGATAGCAATCGTTTCGTTGTTCCCAACATCCTCCGCCCGATCATTTTTGATGCTGATCTTCTCGTTGTTGCCAACCTCTTCGGTTCGATCATGACCCACCTTGGTCGTTTCATCGTTCTCAACGATGTTGTTCTGGTCCTTTTCCGCGTGGATGTAAACCTCTTCACTGCCCTTCTTATCTTCGAATCGGATTTCGTTGAAGTTGGGGGCGCTGCCGCCTTTGCTGCTCCGGCTCTTGATCCCGCTTTGGGTCTTGTTCGCCGGCAAAGCGTAGGGGGGCACCTGGTCGGCGTTATAGACACGTCCTGTTATGATGGGTTCGTCGGGGTCCCCTTCGAGAAACTCGACGATAACTTCCTGGCCAATGCGCGGAATATGAATAGCGCCCCATTCTTTTCCGGCCCAGAATTGGGAAACCCGGACCCAGCAGGACGAATTTTCGTCCGATTTGTCGTGGCGATCCCAATGGAAATGAACCTTCACCCGGGCGTGTTCGTCCGTGTAGATCTCCTCGCCTGACGGCCCGACGACAATGGCTGTTTGCGGTCCCTGGACAAGCGGTTTGGGTGTGAGCCGGGCCGGGCGGAATTGCTGCGATTTATCAATCGCGGTGAAGGTGCACGAGAAAAATTCGCCGGCACCCGCGCCGGCGCCGGTGGCGGCGAACTCGCCTGCGTCGGCGTTCAGGGACACGCCGGTGATGAAATATTCACGGTTCTGGTCGCTGCGGGGATGGTTCTTGAGCTTGAAGGTGTGGCCGGCGGCCAACCCGCGGGCGCTCCCCTGGCCGTGCACCACTTCGTACTGCGACTGCAGCTCGTTCAGGCGAACGTCGGCCAGGCGTTCGCCTTCGCCGTGTTCGAGATATTCGCCGGGGAAATCGTAGACTTCGTACTCCGCCTTCCCGTATTTGCGGGGCACATTCGAAGAGGCAAGCAGCGAAGTCTTGGGCTTTTTGAAATCGAAATCCTGCACCGCGTAGGCCACCGGCTGGGCCTCCTTCTCCACGGTCCAATCGGTGACCACTTCACGCTTGGCCGCACCCGACTCCAGTTCGTGGAACGCGATCTCGGAATAGCCAGGGAACGGTTTGTGGGCGCTGATGGAGTCCGCCAGCACCAGCGTGTGCTTCCCGTCTTCGTGTTCGTAGTAGTAGTAGATGCCCTCCTGCTCCATCAACCGGCTCACAAAATTAAAGTCCGTTTCGCGGTATTGAACGCAGTATTCCCACGTTGGGTAGGTGGCACTCAGCTTGAGCTTGTAATCGCTGAACCCAAAGTGCTTGAAGACATCCTCGATGATGTCCGGCACGGTCATGTCTTGAAAAATGCAGCAGTCGGAGGTGCGCGTAAGAAACCACAGCCAGGGCACGATTGTGGCCCGGTAATGGGCGTGCCCGCCCTGGTTGGCCACCTGCGCCAACCGACTGACCACGCCGTTGAAGTACCGCTTTTCCTTTTGACCGACGGCTAGACGGATGGTGACGTCCCGGCCAACCACTTTATCAAAATCGATCTCGCCATCTTCGCTGCTGAGCTCGGCTTCAATCAGAAACAGCCGGCTGAGCTGCTCCTGAACCACGATCGAGCGAACCGCCAAAACATCAGGCCCCAAGGCGGTCTTGATCGCCAGCGACCGGTTGTCTTGTTTGATTGGCATGGTGGGTTTTGGGTTGGTCCCGTTACTGTAAAGAATCGACTTGACCGTGCAAGCGATTTGTCACCGCCTTCGTGCATCCCATTCGACGTCGGGGTGAACCGCCGAGCTGGTCCGCCCTTGCCCAGCGAGACAGGTGAGCCAGGGGTCGCTCGCCGGACGGATCGGTCACGCCTCCGACTTGGTCGAACCGGACGGCCGCGCACCTCGTGCCTGACTCCCTGCATTAACCACACAGGTCAAAGTCCCGATCACGAATCAGTCAAACGCAAACGCAAAATCCCCATCCTTCGCCTCGACATGCACGCGCTTGATTTCTTTCCCAGTGGCGAGACGCGAGAGAAACTCGCGGCCAATCTCCGGGAGCATGATATTCGTGATCATCGCATCAACCATGCGGGCGCCGCGCTCCAGTTCCGTGCAACGCTGACCGATCAATTCCGGCACGCTGTCGTCGTAGGTGAATGGGACCTTGTGATTTTCCTGCACCCGCTTCGCCACGCGTGAGAGGTTTAGCTTGATGATGCGCTGCAACACTTCCTTGCTGATCGGATAAAAAGGCACGACCACCAGCCGGTTGAGCAGGGCGTCCGGAAAGACCTTGGTGAGCGGCGTGCGCATGGCT
>CAZIJO010000224.1:0-9979 GCA_964539515.1 uncultured Bifidobacterium sp.
CACCCTCGTGGCCGTGCCGGACAAACCCGGGGTGGCGGCGCGCATCTTCAAGGCCGTCGGCGACGCGAATGTGAACGTGGACATGATCGTGCAAAACGTCAGCCATGGAACGGGAACCCCCGCCACCGACCTTTCGTTCACGGTGGACAAGCCGGATCTGCTCAAAGCGCGCAAGGTGATCGACGGGCTGAAGGCGGAAATCGGTTTCCAGGACGTTTTGACCGATGAGAAGATCGGCAAACTCTCCATCGTTGGGGTGGGGATGAAGAGTCACACTGGCGTGGCCGGCAAGATGTTTGAAACCCTGGCGCGGGAAGGTGTGAACATCGGCATGATCTCAACGAGCGAGATCAAGATCTCCGTCGTGATCGAGCTGGCCAAAGGGGAGACGGCCGTGAAGGCAGTCCACGCGGCGTTTATCGGTTAAGCGTCGTCCGATCCCGGGGTGCGGCGTGCGCGTGGGGAAGGCGCGGCCGAAGGTGCCCGTTTCCTTTGGCGACCGGCTCGGCTCTGGCCTGAGCGCGATGGGCTTCAATTCGGCTCACTCGTGCCCCGTGAGTTTGCCGGCATTAAACGTCCCGCGTCCGCTGGTTCAGTTCGAACCTTTCAAACCGGCTGGCGCAGGAGAAAAGTAACGGAACCGTATGCCATCGACATTCGCACTGCCGGAGAAAACGGTGAAGCCAAAATATTTTGCCACCTGGTCGAAGTTGGGCAGCAGGGAGAAATCCATCCATTCCGAAAACGACTTTTGCGGACCGGCAAACGGCATCGCGGTGGTCAGCGGATTGGCAGAGGGGGGGTTGGTTTGGGCGGGATTGAGCTTGAGCGCCGCGAAGAATTGCCGGGCGGTCTCGCCCTGATTTTCATAACCAAACCAGCCGGTGTTCTGGCCGCCAACTTTTTGGGCCGCCTCGGCCAGGCCTGGAATGTCGCGCAATGGCTTGGGTGGGGTCTCCGCACTGCGAAGATATTCTTCCAGCACCGCCACGTCGGTGCTCAAGGCGACATAGCCGCCGCTGGCCACATAGCTCAACGTGCGCGGCCCGGCGGCTCCGGGGTTTGGCAAGGCGGAGAGCTTGACGCTCATGATCTTCTTGCCCAGAAACTCGCGGCTCTCCGGGGTGCGGCCTTCGGGGGAAAGGATCACGAGCAGACCCTTCAGCGCGGAAGCGAGCTTCTCCGCATCCGGAGAACCAATCAGGTAAAGGACCGGCGCCGCAGCCCCATTGGCATCGGCGCGCGGAGCTTTTTCATACGTGATCAGATCTTCGCCCAGGTTACCGAACAGGTTCTTGCGGATGTCATATCCGGGGTCATCCAGCTTTGCCGCTTCGTTGCCGTTGCTGAGAATAAAATTCCAGGTGTTGAGGGCTTGGGGCGAAAAGTCGTTGAGCATTTTTTCCAGCGTGGCGATGGTCTTGGTGAAATTGAGCCGGGCTCGTAGGAACTTAACGGCATCCGCTGGTACGAAGGCCGGCGGGTTCGAGTCTTTTGCTTCCAGCGCGAGCAGCTTGAGCAGGCCTTCCCGTCCCGCCTCGGGCGCGGCAAGGTACAACTCGAACTGGGAACCATCGCCGGAATTGTGAAAGGCCGCAGCCGCACCCTTCAGACCTTGCAGCCCGGTTGCGGATAGGATCTTGCTGAGGGGCGGCAGCGGCAGGGGGTTCGGTGCGGCCGGGTTTGGTTTTTCCTCGGGCTGGCGCAGGATGAGGTCGAAGACCGCGCGGGCGTTAAACCAGCCGAACAAGGGGGCGTCGCGGAAAACGGCGAGCTGGGTGGCCGCAAACAGCGGATCCTCGGCCAGGGCCGGCGCGCTGCCGCCGGTGAGGCGCGCCATGACTTTCTCCACGGCTTTGGTCGAACTGCCAACCAGTAGCAGCGACTGGTGCTGGCCGATGATCAGCCCGGCCTGTTCAACCGGTTTTGGGGGTGCTTTGCCCAGCTCCTCGACCGGCTGGCGGTGTGGGAAGAACCGGCGAAACGTCTGCGGGAGGTCGTTGGTATTGAGGGACACGGCAAAGAACTCCGTGTCACGAATTTTCTCGGCGCGCATCGGTTTGCCCGCGTCCGTCCATTTCTTGCGAAGTTCCGCCAGATTAGTTTTCAGCAAATCGCTTTTGTCCTTCGCGTCGAGCAACAACAGAAACGCCGGTTCCCCATCATTCTTTTCGGCGCCCTGCCAGCCGTCCTGGGTAACCGCGAACGTGAGCTGGCCCTGCAACAAGTCGCCGTAGTCGTCGAACCTGACTCCGAGCTCGCGCTCCAGGGGCTTTATGAACTCTTCCGTCCACTTTGTGACGAATTTTTCCCGAAAGGGTTTCATCGCCGGGTCATTCCAAAGCTGGGTGGGGGACGACTTCTGGTAGGCCGTGCGCAACTGTCCCCAGTCCGGCGTACTCAGGACCATCAGCGTGTCCGCCGGCAGCAATTGTTCGGCGGGCGGAATCGCCGCCGGGGCTTGCGCGGCGAGCAACAGCATTGCCGCAAACGGCGCCCCGGCGAACAGTTTTCGGATCATAGTCATGCTTGGGTTGGGCAACAAATGGCCATGGCGCAAAGTGGCGGTGGGGTTCAATTCCGGAGTCGGGTCCGGCGGCAGGCAGGCGGGTTCATTCCGATGCCGCCTTCTGCTTCATCCGGCCCGGCGGCTCCAAATAGCGAAAGGGATTGCTGGGGTTGTCATTCGCGTAGGCGAACGCGTCCCGATGATCGAGAAAGTACTTCACCACCTCGGCCGGGATGGCGAAGCCGAGGCCTTCCCCGAAGGTAATTTTCATGTTCGTCACACCGACGACCTCCCCATAGAGATTAAACAAGGGGCCGCCGCTGTTGCCGGGATTGATCTGGGCCGTCGTCTGGAGGTAGAGGTCCCCACCCATCTGCCTTGTCTTGGTGCTGAGAATGCCCTCCGTGACGGTGCGCTCCAGCCCCAGCGGACTGCCAATCGCGAAGACGCGTTCGCCCACTGCGAGCGCGTCGGCGCTGCCAACCTGGGTGTATTTAAACCGGGGCGCGTCTTTGTCCTCGATTTTCAGCAAGGCGAGATCGGCGAATTTGTTCATCGCCACAATGCGCACCTGTTTGTAGCTCTTGCGCTCAAGCTGGCCGTTTTGCTGGTGGTAAACCTCAATCGAGATCTGGGTTTCGCCTTCGATGACGTGGAAGTTCGTGATGAGGAATCCCTCGGCGTTTATGAAGAAACCCGAACCCAGGCTGGCTGGCGTGCGCACCTGCACCACCGCTTCCCCCAGCTGATTCACGAGTTCGCGCACACTTCGTTCCGGCCCCCCCCGAGTGGCGGTGTGGTACAAGTCATTGGCGGCGGCTTCACCGGCCGCCGGCTCCGCTGGCGGACGATTCTTTGGTGGGGTGGGGTTCCGGGTCGGCAAGGTCGGTGACTTTGAATCGCCGATCGAATCGCCCCGGGAGATCTTCGTCACCGCACTGCGCGGGATGACCAAAGCCGTGTAACCCACATCCACGATCACGGCCTCGCGCTTTTCCGCGAGGATTTTGCCGGCGATGACCGCCTGGTCCTTCAACTCGATGACGTCGGCCGATGCTAAAGCCAGGCCGGCGGTGAGCGCGCCAGCCAGGGCGAAGGACTGCTTCGACATCATCGCCGAACGATAGCGAAGAGCCCGGTATGAAGCAAGTGGCGTGGCGGCCAAATATCGCGTTGCCCGGGTGTTTTTTGCTGGTTGGTCTTGTTCGTCGGTGAAATTGCTGCTAGCGGTGGAGAGTGGGTTCGGCGTCGAGAATTCTCCGGTTCGGCTTTCGTTCACTCCGCTTTGCCGGGGTGTTGATTTATGCGGCGACCGATTTTGCCATCCGCACCCTTCGTCACGGCGGCCCGTTGCCGTTGGACGAGCGGGCGCGGTGGTTGCATCGTTCGTCGCGCCGGGCGCTCCGGGTATTCGCCGTGCAAATTGTCGCGGACGGCCCCCGTCCGGGAACCGGTCTGCTTGTCAGTAATCACCTGAGTTATCTCGATATCCTCATCTTGTCCGCGCTCGTGCCGGCGGTGTTCGTGGCCAAGAGCGAAATCCGGTCCTGGCCGGTTTTTGGCTGGTTTGGGCGGCTGGCAGGGACGCTCTTCGTCGAGCGGGCCCGGCGCAACGATGTGGGGCGGATGAGTGCGGAGATTCGCGCGGTGCTCGCCGGTGGGCAATTAGTGGTGCTGTTTCCCGAGGGTACCAGCTGGAACGGACGCGAGCTCCTTCCCTTCCGGTCGTCTTTGCTCGAGCCGGTGGTGGGCAGTCCGTATCCGCTTTTCATTGCGGCCATTGGTTACACCCTCGCGGATGGCTGCGTGGAAAACGACGTTTGCTACTGGGGCGACATGGTCTTCCTGCCGCATCTCCTGCGGTTAATGGGGCGGAAGCAAGTCCTGGCACAGGTGCGGTTTGCCGCGATCGGGGAGCGGGCCGCCGACCGCAAGGAACTCGCGCGGCAACTCCATCGGGCGGTGTCCGAACTCCGGTCCGGATCGGAGCCCACCGTACCGCCTGCCAGCTGAATATTTCGCGTTACCGGGCGTCAGTATTTTGATTGTCGCTGCGACCGCAATTCGGTAGGATGGATGATAGCGTAATAACCAATATTAAAATGAAATTAATCGTAAATACGAAATGGATGACGGCTTTTGGCGCGGTGGTTTTCCTTGGGGCTGCCGGCGCGGCGAACATGGTCCGCGCCCAGGATGCCGCGGCCAAGGAGCCGCTGGTGCTGGAGCTGCCCGCGCCCACGCTCAAAGGCACCCCCGAACAACTGCCCGAAGGCCCGAATATCGAGCCGAATTCCGACAAACCCCGTCCCGCGTTTCTGGCCCCCAAGGGGGTGAAGAATGTGGCTTTGGGAAAGACGGTGACAACCAGCGTGAAGCCCTTCACCGGCGAACTGGAGCAACTCACGGACGGCAAGAAGGAAGCCTTTGATTACGACACCGTCGAGATGAAGAAGGGGACGCAGTGGATTCAGGTGGATTTGGGCGCCCCGTACAGCCTGCAGGCCATTGCCATCTGGCATGACCACCGTTACATCCAAGTGATGCATGACGTGATCATTCAGGCTTCGGACGATCCCGAGTTCAAGACTGGCGTAACGACCCTCTATAATAACGACACGGACAACACCTCCGGTCTCGGCGTCGGCACCGATCGCGAATACTTCGAGCGTCATTTCGGCCGGGTCTTCGATGCCAAAGGTGTCAAAGCCCGCTACGTGCGTGGCTACACCAAAGGCAGCAATCTGAGCGCGCTGAACTGCTGGCAGGAAATCGAGATTTACGCCTTGCCGGCCAAATGAACCGGTGGAGCGCACTGGCCTTGCTGCTGGCTTTTGCCGCCGCCTTGGCCTTGCGCGTTCCGCATCTCGCCGCCCGTCCCTTACATAACGACGAGGCGGTCAATGCCACCAAGCTCGCCACCCTTTGGACGAAGGGTGAATACCATTACGATCCGGATGAGTACCATGGGCCGGCGTTGCACTATTTCGCCCTGCCGTTTCTCTGGCTGAGTCCGGCGGAGAATTCCGCCGGCCTCAACGATGGCAACTTGCGGATCGTGACGGTGGCCTTCGGCGTTGGGTTGATCTTCTTGCTGCTCCTCTTGGCTGACGGTCTGGGACCGGTGGCGACGGCTTGGGCCGCCCTTTTCCTGGCCGTTTCCCCGGCGATGGTCTTTTACAGCCGCTATTTCATCCACGAAATGCTGCTGGTCTTCTTCACCTTGCTTACGCTGGCCGCTGGCTGGCGTTATCGGCAGTCGCGTCGCAGCGGTTGGGCGGCCCTGACGGGTGCCGGAGTGGGGTTGATGTTTGCGACGAAAGAAACGTTTGTGCTCACGTTGGCAGCCATGACTTTTGCCTTTGTTGCCACCCGATTCTGGAATGCCTGGCGGGCGCAGCGTTTGGACGGTGGACCGGCATCGGTCTTGAAGGCAGGTTGGCTTCCCGGGTCCTACCACGTTGCGCTGGCTTTGGCCGTGGCCGGCGGCGTTTGGCTGGTGCTGTTCAGCTCCTTCTTCACCAACGGGAGCGGCCTGGTGGATTCGGTGAAAACTTATCTGCCGTGGCTGCAGCGCGCGGGCGGTGCGTCGCCGCACATTCATCCGTGGAATTTCTACCTCGAACGGCTCGTGTGGTTTCACCCGCCGAAGAGCCCGGTTTGGACCGAAGCGTTGATCATTTTGCTCGCAGTCGGGGGTGGGGGCGTCGCTTTCAGCAACAACCCCGCTCTGCGCGGACAGCCCGCGCTTGCCCGTTTCCTCACGTTTTATACGCTGGCAATGACGGCGATTTACACTTTGATCTCCTACAAGACGCCGTGGTGTCTGCTGAATTTCTGGCTCGGCATGATTCTCCTGGCGGGTATCGGGGCGGCGGCCCTGTTTCGACTGGGCCGGTCGAAGTGGACGAGGTTGGTCCTCGGTGGGGCGCTGGTCGCAGGCGTGGGGCAACTGGCCACGCAGGCCTGGCGCGCGGCGGTGACGCAGCCAGCCAATCCGCGGAATCCCTACGTCTATGCCCAAACGACCGAGGGTTGCCGCCAGTTGGTGGCGCGGGTCGAAGCGGTGGCTCGCGTGGCGCCAACTGGCGATGATACCGTCGTGAAGGTGATCGCGCCGGAAAGCTACTGGCCGCTGCCGTGGTATCTGCGGTCGTTCAAACGACTGGGGTGGTGGGAACAGATGCCGGCCGATCCCTATGCTCCGATCACTCTGGTCTCCGCAAAACTGGATTCGCTGCTGGATGAGAAATCCAACAAGGCCTGGATCATGACGGGCTATTATGAGATCCGCCCGGGAGTCTATTTTGAACTCTACGTCGAACGCGGACTCTGGGAGAAGTTCGTCGCCACCCTGCCGCGGCAAACCGAATAACCGGGGCGAGTCGCGGTAACAAATCCAACCCGATGGCCGTTGAGCATGATCAAACCATCGGGTCTTTGGGCAACTTCCTGCTGGTGATGGGTTGCGTTTGGAGCAAAGATAATTACCGAAACTATGACGCTTGAATCTTTGATCACCACTGCCAGCCGGCAGGGCGCAAGTGATTTGCACCTGGAGCCGGGCTTGCCCGCGGCGGTTCGTCTGCGGGGCGCTTTGCGCACGATTGGCGACCCGGTACCGGGCACACTGCTGGTCGAATTTGCCCAGGGCCTCTTGAGCGGCGAAGCCTGGCAACACTTTGTGGAGCGTCGTTCGGCGGATTTTTCGCGCACCATCGGTGGCGTGCGCTGCCGCCTCAACCTCATGCACACCGCGCGCGGTGTCGGTTTTGCCATCCGCCTGCTTGCGAGTTTTCAAGCCAGCCTGGAGCGGCTCAACCTCCATCCGGACTTGAAGAAACTGGTAGTCCCGACCACCGGTTTGGTGCTGGTCAGCGGGGCAACGGGCAGCGGCAAGTCATCGACGCTGGCCGCCTTGATTCAGGAAATCAACCTCACCGAAGCGCGCCATGTCCTGACCATCGAAAGCCCCATTGAACATGTGCACCGCCCGCGGCGGGCGTTCATCCGGCAGCGCGAAGTGGGCCGCGATACGCCCTCCTTTGCGCAAGGGTTGCTGGATGCGTTGCGCGAAGATCCCGATGTATTGATGGTCGGCGAGATGCGCGAGCCCGAAACGATGCGGCTTACCCTCAATGCCGCCGAGACCGGTCACCTGGTGCTGGCCACCGTCCATTCGGGGACGTGTGCCGAGGCGTTACAACGGGTGGTGCTGGCGTTTCCGTCGGAGATTCAAAGCAACATTGCCGCCCAACTGGCTGATTCGCTGGTCGCGGTGGTCTGCCAGCGCCTGCGCTTTCGTCCCGATCTGAATTTGCGCGTGCCCGAGTGCGAGATTCTTCGCTCCACCAATTCGGTGAAGGCATTCATCCGCAATCGCGATTTTTTCAAACTGCCGCAAGCGCTCGAAACCGGCGGTGAACACGGCATGTGGAGCTATGAACGCTACGCCGCCTGGCTGGCAAAGCGAACCCAGTGGCACTTGCCCAATGCCGAAGACGAGGCGCCCGACCAGGATGACGAAATGGGGGCCGACTCCGCCCTGCCATCGACTCCCACCCCGCCGCTGGCGGCCGTCAAACCCACCCCCCGCCTTCCCTCTTCCATCGGCACACCCGCCAGCCCGAAACCCGCCGGTGGACCAATTGAAATTGAGCCGGTTGAAGGCGGGCTGGAGGCGTTGATCAAGCGGCTGACGTAACCCACCCTGCCCTTCGCCGGTTAGCGATCGAACTTCCAACTCTCTACCGCGGAGGCTGCGCTGTTGGTCGTGTGGCGGTCAGCGGAGGTTCGGATCAAATCGTCCATTCCACCAGGCATTGTTAACCCCGCCCATTTTCCCCCCGTCCAATTCCGCCCGGGTCATCCCGACCGCGTGCCCATCCACCATCAAGACGTTGACCCGGCCGCCGTTTCGGTCGGACGGCGTGGCGCGGTGCGCGTCGGAGCCATCGTCGCCGCCTTCATAATAGGCGTTGCCCGAGCCGGGGGTCGCGCTGCTCTTGCGGCTGCCATTCGAACCGAGCAACTGCGAACCGAATGGCGGGTCGAGCACATACACTCCAGAACCATCCGTCCCATACTCCAGACTGGCCGAGCCCTTGCGGGCGCCCTTCGTGTCGCCCAGCGCCACCGTCCCGGACGGAGCCGCAATCGAGGCGTCCGAGGCATGAAACGGCGCTATGCCCCCGGGCGTCCGGGTGTTCCCGAGATACTGGTAATTGAAGCCGTAACCCCCGTAGTAACGGGTGACGCCCGGCGTCTCAATGCCGCCCGGCGCTGTGTGCGCAAAAGGCTTGTTCATGTAGGTCATTTCCTCGGGGCGCAGCTGCGGACTGAGATATACTTCCACGTTTTGCATGTACGGAAAGATGAGGTCCGCCCAACGCACCCGGGCCTGACCGGCCACCGCGGCCAGCGAATGGCCGGGGAAACGCCCGTTGGCATCGTCGCGATAAAGCGCCAATCCCAGTCCGAGCTGCCGCAGGTTGCTGAGGCTGCTGACGGATTTGGCCTTGACCTTGGCCCGCGCCAGCGCCGGCAATAGCATGGCGGCCAGAATCGCAATAATGGCAATGACCACGAGCAGTTCGATCAGCGTGAATCCCCGCGCCGCCCTGGCCTGCTTGCCCGCCCACCGTTCCGCAATCTTCATTTTCATGGTGGTAACAATAGGGGAAGCGCTTCCGGCCCGCTGTCGGCGGTTTGCGTTTCTTTGTCGGTGAATTGCGGTGGCGGTCCCGGTCAAACTGACTGGTCAATCCCGCATCCGTTGCAGGGCCGATTTCTGCCCAACCACTTTTTCCACGGGCCACCACGCGGAACTGCCATCAACAAAGAGAACATTCGCTCCTGTTTGGTGATTTGAGAGTGGTTCGATTGCAAGAATAGTATCTGGCGCGTCTTTCGTAGTGCGGCCAGGAATCAGCCGATAATCCGACCACAAATCAACCTGCTTCCAGTCGCCAATTCCGTGGCCGACGGTTGGACAAGCAAAAAGTCGGTCCCAGGTTGTATTTGTAATTCCGCCCATGTCATCCCATTCCAACTCACTCCACTTGGTGGGAAAACGACCTTCATGTTTCTCGGCATGCTCGCGCAGCCGCACTCCCAAGTTAACGCGAAGCGACCGTCCGCAGTCTTCTTTTAGGTGAGCTTTCATGGCGATCATGACTGCTGCGAGATACAGGATTGGTGCTGCGATCACGCAAATGCCGAGAGCAATGAATATCTTTGCGCGCCAACTCAAACTTGGATTCTTTTTCACTTCAGCCACATCAGATGGAGGGTTCACTCTTTGAAGGTAATTCAAATGACTTTTATCGCAGCAATAAACCTTTGGCGCACTTCCGCCTTTTTAATTTTACATTTTTCCTTTTCAATTGAGCCATGATTACGCGCTATTCCCGCCCCGAAATGCGGGCCATTTGGACCGACGAAAACAAACTCAAGATCTGGTTGCAGATC
>CAZIJO010000225.1:0-9955 GCA_964539515.1 uncultured Bifidobacterium sp.
ACTACGGCCGGGTGGAGGACGCGCAGATGGGCATCTGCCACATGCTCTGCTACGCGTTCATGGAAAATCCGGCCATGGTCGTGGCTCACACTGCTGGCCAACCGTCCCGGGGATGAGTCCGGTGCTCCTTGAAATGCAACCCATGATAGCAAGCCGGATTCGTGCGGATGACAAGCAGAATTGGATGCGAGGTGCGCCCAGCTCAATCGCTATGTGGATCCGGCCAAAGCAGGAGATCGCCGGGGCAGACGATGCTTCGGCGGACCGAAACGCTGCGATTGCGCGGCGCTTTGTTTGGGGCGAGGCCATGATCCCCGCCACTGGAGTGAACGGCCCGGCTCAACTGATCTAGTCATGAGAATCGCCTATTTGAGCCCTTATCAAGGCCGGACACTGCTCGCCCGAAGGCCCATTGTTCGCAATCTCAGCCTGGCCTGTAACATGAAAACTGAGGTTGTGGCAGAGCTCCTGGTGAGGCGAGGTCACAGTGTGGAAGTAATCTCGCCCGGCATGGTCGTGGAGCGCAGGCTCAAATTTTACCCTGCATTTTCAGAACCGACGCCCATCGCGAAGCAGATTCCCGTGTTTTATGCCTCGGCGTTGCCGGTGAGGTTCGTCAATGGAATCTGGTCTCAACTGCGCACTCTGGCCCTGTTCCAGGCGCGCCATCGGCACCAGCCTTTCGACTTGTTGATCATTTACAATCTGTGGCCGCCCCAATTGAAGTGCGCGCATTACGCGCGCCGCCTGCGCCTTCCGGTTGTCCTCGACTATGAGGACGACGAATTCGTAGACATCGACGGGAAGAGTATGGAAGGGGAGCATTGGCGACATCATCTCGTCCAAGCCAGACAGACGCTCGCCTCCCTGTCGGGGTGCTTTGGCGTGTCACCCCAGTTGCTCGGCCAGGCCCCAGCCACCATCCCAAAAGCCCTCGTCCGGGGCGTTATTGGCGATGATTTTCTGGACGCAACGCCACCGGAGCAAGGCCGACAGAATTGGGTGGTGTTCTCGGGCACGCATTACGGGACCAAGGGATTGCAACAGTTGATCAGTGCCTGGAGAAAGACAAAGCTCCCCGGATGGGAGCTCCATATTGCCGGCCGGGGCGAACTGACACCCGTCCTCGAGGAGATGGCCAAAGGCGATCCGAGTATTGTATTCCGTGGTTTGTTGAATCGGCACGAAAACGCGCGGTTCCTGGGCCAGGGAAAGATTGGGATCAATCCGCATGATCTCAGCCAGACACCCGGAAACGTCTTCGCCACAAAAATAGTTGAGTACCTCGCCGCCGGTCTGCATGTCATTTCCACCCGGATGGGGGAGTTGGAACCAGAGCTCGAGGCCGGCATCACTTATCTGGCAGATAACACCCCGGAGACCATTGCCGTCGCTTTGCAGGCCTTGGTCAAGGAGGGTAGTCGCTGGCAGACCAGCCGCGAGGCCGTGATCCAGCGCTACGGCCCGGACGCACTTTCGGAGCGGTTGGACATTTTGCTGCAGAAAGCAGCAGGTAGAGGAGTGGCCGTAGCGCCAAATGAAACTGCACCCAACATAAACACTTGATATGAGCATTGCCATCGTCACGGGATCCGCTGGATTGATTGGATCGGAAACTTGCAAGCGATTTCACGCGGAGGGATTCGAGGTGGTTGGAATCGATAATGACATGCGGGCCCGATTTTTCGGACCGGACGCTTCCACCAGGGGCACGCAACAGCGGCTGCAAGGGGACCTCCAGGCATATCAGCATGAGGATATGGACATTCGGGATGGGCAGAAAGTGGAGGGGTTATTTCGCAGACTGGGTGCCGCCGTAAAGGTGATCGTGCATACCGCCGCGCAGCCCTCGCACGATTGGGCGGCCCGGGAACCCCACACGGACTTCCATGTCAACGCGGTCGGCACGTTGAATTTGCTGGAGGCCACCCGCCAGTTTTGTCCGGAAGCGGTCTTTATTTTCACGAGTACCAACAAGGTTTACGGTGACACGCCCAACCGGCTCCCGCTGGTGGAGTTGGAGGACTGCTACGATATCGAAACCTCGCACCCGTATCACGCCGGAATCGACGAGACGATGTCAATCGATCAAACCAAGCACTCGCTCTTCGGGGCCAGCAAAGCCGCGGCGGATCTGCTGGTGCAGGAATACGGTCGCTATTTTGGCATGAAGACTGTGTGCTTTCGGGGTGGCTGTCTCACCGGGCCGGCTCATGCGGGCACCGAGTTGCATGGCTTCCTGGCTTACTTGATGAAATGCACGGCCACGGGGCAGCCTTACCGGGTCTTCGGCTACAAGGGCAAGCAAGTGCGCGACAATATTCACAGTCACGACCTGGTCAACGCATTCTGGGAATTCTACAAGGCGCCGCGTTCGGGCGAAGTTTACAATATTGGAGGGGGGCGTCACTCCTGCTGTTCCATGTTGCAGGGGATCAAAGCTTGCGAGGAGATAAGCGGCCGGAAGCTCAACTGGACCTACGTCGAGGACAACCGGATCGGGGACCATATCTGGTGGATCAGTGACGTCCGCAAGTTCCAACGCGACTTTCCTGCCTGGCAGTACCAGTTCGATCTTAAAGCCATCCTGCAGCAAATTTACGACGCTGTTGTAAATCGGAAGCAGGCCAGGTAACCACCAGTCCTTCCGAACCGAGAGCCCATGCGCGATAAAACTGACCAGCCGCTGGTTACCGTTCTGACCCCGGTGTATAATGGAGCCACATTCCTCCGGGAATGCATTGACAGTGTGCTCGCCCAGGATTTTCAGAACTGGGAATACATCATCGTCAACAACCGCAGCACGGACCAGACCCTGGAGATCGCGCAAGCCTACGCGGCCCGCGATTCCCGGATCCGGGTGGTGACCAATGATGACTTTCTATCCATGCCCCAGAATTTCAACCGGGCCTTCAGCCTGGTGCCGCCCACGAGCAAATACTTTAAAGTAGTCTGCGCGGACGACTGGTTGCTCCCGGGCTGCCTTTCCAAGCTGGTCGCTTTTGCTGAATCCCATCCCTCGGTTGGTATTCTGTGTTGTCATCAGCAAAGTGGTCAGATCGTGCGCTGGCGGGAGTTGCCATCCAGCGTGGATTTTCTGCCGGGCAGGGAGGCCTGCCGGCGTGCCCTTCTGGAGAACACAAACCTGTTTGGCGCGCCAACGGCGTTTCTCTATCGCTCCGATTTGTTACGCAAGGGAAAGCCTTTTTTTCCCAACAACCAGCCGCATTCCGACACCAGCGCTTGCTACGAATTCCTTGAGTACTGCGACTATGGAGTCGTGCACGAAATTCTTGCGGTGGAACGGGTGCACGAGGAACAGATTTCTTCGCAGATCGAACCGTTTGCCTCCGGAACAGTCGCCTATCTGGAGGTCTTCCTTGAGTACGGGCCGCGTTACCTGAGCGAGGCGGAATTTGCAGCGCGCAAGTCGGCCGTTTTCAAGGAGTATTACCGATTTCTTGGTGGTGCGCTGTTGAAACTTCGCAGCCGAAAATTCTGGCAGTTCCAGCGAAAGCGACTGGCCGAACTTGGTTGCCGTTTGGCTTGGCACCGGGTCCTCTGGGCGTCGGTTGTCGAAGCCGCCTCCGAAGCCACCAACCCGGTCAAGGCATTCCAAAAAGTTTTGACGGTGGCGCGGGGAAGAGCTTGAACCATGCAAAAGGCGGAAGTATTGCCGGAACAACCGGTGGCCACTCCCGACTGCCTTCCCGGCGACGGGCTGGCCGGGGACTCCACCTCAAAGGATCTCAAGCGGAAGACTGTCCGCGGTGCAATGATCGCCGTAACGGGGCAGGGGGCGAATTTTGTGTTGCGCACCGGCTCCATGATGATCCTGGCTCGCCTCGTTTCTCCCGAGCACTTCGGACTGGTCGGCATGGTCGCCGCATTAACCGGATTCCTAAGCTTGTTCCGCGATGCCGGGCTCGCACAGGCCACGGTTCAACGATCAACGATCAACTCGGACCAAACTTCGGCGCTGTTCTGGATCAACCTCGCGGTTGGCATTGGCCTCGCGCTACTTGCCGCCTTAGTGGCTCCCATCGTGGTGTGGCTTTATGGCGAGCCCCGCTTGTTTTGGCTTACGGTCGCCATGGGCTCGGCGTTCATCTTCAACGGCGCCTCGGCCCAGCACCGGGCGCTGGTGCAGCGCGACATGCGATTTGGCTTGCTGTTGATAATAGAACTGTTGTCCTTGCTGATCAGCATCGGGGCGGCCATCGCCATGGCCATGGCGGGCATGGGGTATTGGTCCTTGGTAATGATGTCAATCGGGTGGCCATTTTGCAGCATGTTGGGATTGTGGATGACTGCCAAATGGGTGCCCGGCAAGCCGCGCCCCGCCGCCGGCGTGCGTTCCATGCTCCATTATGGTGGGATGGTCACGTTGAACGGCATCGTCATGTATATCGCCAACAACGTGGACAAGGTTTTGGTTGGCCGGTTCATGGGGGCGGAGCTGTTGGGAATCTACGGCCGCGCCTATCAATTGATCAATCTGCCGAGTGAAAATCTGAACTCCACCATCAGCTGGGTGATGCTGCCCGCACTTTCCCGGGTGCAGAGCAACGCCGTCCAGTTGCGCAGTTACTTCCTCAAGGGATATCTGGTATTTCTTTCCGTCATTGCCCCGATCACCGGTGCCTGTGCGTTGTTCGCCGACGACATCATCCGGGTGATGCTCGGACCTCAGTGGACCGCTGCGGTTCCGGTTTTTCAGTGTTTGGCGCCAACCATCATCGCGTCGGCTTTGATCAGCCCGCTGGGATGTTTGATGCAGGCGACTGGCCGTGTGTCGCGGAGTGTCCGCGTTTCGCTGTTGATTGCTCCGGTCGTCATCATGGGTTACATCATCGGTCTGCCCCATGGCATTGCGGGGGTCGCCACTGGATTTTCCGCGGCGATGATGGCCCTGATTCTGCCGGTGGTACTCTGGGCACGTCATGGGACCTTGATCACTGGCCGGGATATGGTGCGCACCGCAGCCCTCCCGCTGCTCGCCGCCACGCTTGGCGGTGGCTGTGCCTGGCTGGTCGGTATCCGGCTTGGCGCGACTCCACCTTTGACCAGGCTGGTGGTTGAATCGGTCATCCTGTTTGCCGTACATGCCGTGGTGCTACTTTTTGTCTTAGGCCAATGGCGGCTCTTTCTGGATACATGGAAGACATTGCGGATGAAGCCCTCGACTTAGCGATTTCCGCCGGCTTCCTGATTTCGCGCCCGCCGAGCTTTTGTCGCAACAGTTTTGTCTGTCATTGCGGTGCGAAAGACTTGGGTCAGGTCGTTTACCAAAAAGTATTCGCGGCACGTCCGTTTGCGCTTTGTCGGGTCAGAGAGCCGCAGCAACACGTTGCAGATCTTGAATCATGAATAAATCAAAGTTCAAAGTTGGGGAATGGGTTGAGGTCCGAGCCAAGGCCGAGATCCTCGGCACACTGGACCAGGATGGCAGGCTGGAGGGCATGCCTTTCATGCCCGAGATGTTCGCATTTTGCGGGCAGCGTTTCAGGGTTTACAAGAGCGCTCACAAGACTTGCGACACAGTCAATCCCGTGCGTTCGCGGAGACTTAATCAGACCGTGCACTTGGAGACCCGTTGCAGCGGGACTGCCCACGGAAACTGCCAGGCCCAATGTCTTCTCTTCTGGAAGGATGCCTGGCTTAAGCCGGTAGGTGACCGCCCCGGCACCCGGGAATCAAGTGTTTCAGGAACCACCGAAGAACAGGTTTCTCGAGCGATTTATTCTCCGGGAGAAGCAGGCAGTCCCGACCCGACATACGTGTGTCAGGCCACCCGATTGCCTGAAGCCTCAGGGCACCTCAGCCCCTATGATGTTCGCCAGTACATTACCGACCTTATCTCCGGGAATGTGACTTTGGGTGGTTGGCTTTCCGGACTGATTTACATTACGTATCAAAATATCATGAATTTGGGTATCGGTGTGGGGGCCCCAATGCGCTGGATCTATGATCGCTTTCAAAAACTGTGGGGCGGTTTGCCTTATCCCCGCCACATCGGGAAAATTCCCATGGGCCAGCCGACGCCGACGGTGAATCTGGACTTGAAGGAAGGGGACTGGGTCCGGGTGAAGCCCTATGCCGAGATTCTCGCCACCTGCAACGTGGACAACAAGAACCGGGGAATGGGCTTTGACGCCGAGCAGGTGCCCTATTGCGGCGGCACCTACCGCGTCCGCACCCGGGTTACGCAGATCATCAACGAGCGGACGGGCAAGATGATGAAGATGAAGAATCCATGCCTCATCCTGGATGATGTGTACTGTCAGGGTCGCTATAGTGAATGCCGAATGTTTTGTGGCCGGGCGATCTACTCGTATTGGCGGGAGGCATGGCTTGAACGCGTGGCCGGAAGCTCTGGCGTTGACCCGCGCCAAAGGCAGGACTAAACTCACCCATCTTGGGTGCTGCGATGGCGCTGAGGCTTCGAATTTCTGCTCGTACCGCTGCGGCACATGACTGCATAATTCGAAATCTGGAGATTTCTCGGTCAGTATAATTGATCTGGATGGCTGTCAACCTTACTCAACGTTTATGCGCGCGTTCTTAAACAAGATGCTCCTTCTGGCGGCGTGTTGTCTAACCATGACAACCCCGGGGAGACTTTCAGGGGCGACGGTGCCGCCCGGCTTTGCCGAAACGACGATTCCTGGCCCTTCCGGCGGGGGGTGGAACGAGGCGGTGGGAATCACCTTCGAGGCCAATGGGCGCATGTATGTTTGGGAACGGGCTGGTCGGGTTTGGTTCCAGGATCCAGGAGACCAGGGATTTACTCTCTTGCTCGATATCAGCGACGAAGTGGGTGCCTGGGAAGACCACGGCTTGACAGGCTTTGCTCTCGATCCCGATTTCAGGGTCAATGGTCATATCTATTTGCTTTACATCGTGGACCGACACCACTTGCTAAATTTTGGCACGGGGAGTTACAATCCGAATGTAAACCAGTATTATGATGCCACAATCGGACGGTTGACCCGTTACACGTGCCGCGTCGCAGATGGCTTTCGTTCCGTGGATACGGCCAGCCGTTTGATCCTCATTGGGGCGACCAAGAGCACCGGATTCCCGATGGCTTCGTATACTCACGGACTTGGCAGTCTGGTCTTTGGCGAGGATGGAACCTTGCTGATCTCTACCGGCGATGCGGCCAGCCCGAATTCAACCGACCTCGGCGGGAACGTTGGCGGCAGCTACGCCCCCCAAGCGTTGGCCGATGGCATCCTCCTGCCGAAAGAGGATGTTGGGGCGTTTCGTTCACAGTTGGTGGACTGTCTCGACGGCAAAATCTTGCGGATCGACCCGGCAACGGGTCTGGGGTTGCCTTCGAATCCATTTTATGACGCGGCAAATCCAGGGTCGGCTCGTTCCCGGGTATGGGCGCTCGGGATGCGAAATCCCTTCCGTATGTCACTCCGGCCCGAATCCGGCAGTCACGTTGCCGCAGATGGCAATCCCGGGGTTTTGTACGTTGGGGAAGTGGGGTGGAATGACTGGGAGTCGTTGAAAGTTGTCACCGGACCGCGACAGAATTTTGGTTGGCCGATTTATGAAGGGTTGAGTGTGGTCGTCAGTTACAATGTTGACATTGCGAATCGTGATGCGCCGAACCCGCTCTATCCTGGTTCCGGTTGCAACCAGTATTTTTCATTCCGAAACCTGCTCAAAGAGGACAGTTTGGCGGCAGCGGATCAGCCGCCGTTCGTTAACCCCTGCAACACCTCTCAGAGAATCCCGAGCTCGATACCGCAATTTCTCCACGCGCGGCCGGTCCTTGATTGGAACCATGCCAATGCGATCACCCGCACCCCGGTCTATGGGGGGGGCGGCCAGGCGCAGACGGCCAACGTGGGCGCCGCCGGATCGCCCGTAACTGGGGTGCAGTTCAGAGGCAATTGTGCGCTCGGTGGCATCTTTTACACCGGGACGGCTTTTCCTGTTCCTTACCAGAATTCCTACCTGCTTGGCGATTGGGGAGTCGGCGTTGTCAAGCGGGTCACGTTTGACTCAAGCGATAAACCCATCGCGATTGCCGACTTTCTCAGCAATGGTGGCTTCATCACATGCCTGGCCCAGCATCCCACGGATGGCAGTGTGTACTACTGCACCTTTGATTACTCCAGCAGCGTGGTCCGTAAACTTGCTTACGTCGGCAATCGAACTCCGGTAGCGGTTGCGAGTGCCGATCGGTACTACGGCCCGGGACCGCTAACCGTGCAGCTCTCCAGCAATGGTTCTGGCGATCCCGACGGTCAATCGATCAGTTATTCCTGGGATTTTGGCGATGGCTCGCCTTTGAGCACGCAGCAAAATCCGGCGCATACCTTTTCCGCTTCAGCGGGTGTGCCGACGGGTTACAATGTGACCTTGACGGTAACGGATAGTGGGGGACTGTCTTCGCAAGCTGTCTTAAGAGTGGCGGTGAACGATACGCCGCCAAGCGTGACCATCGTGAGCCCCGCGGACGACACCTTGTTCCCCCCCAATTTGGGGACCAACATCAGCTTGATTGCCACGGTGAGCGATGCCGAATCCAGCGATGCACAGTTGAGCTACCAGTGGCAGACCTTGTTTCGCCACAACGATCACGATCACGGCAGCCCACCCGATACCAATCATGTCACCTCGGCGGTTATTTCGCCTACGGCGTGCGACAGTATCAATATTTACTACTACCGGGTTATTCTGACCGTCACGGACCCGACCGGGTTGTCAACCACCAGCGAGGTCCAGTTGTTCCCGGACTGCGGTCCTAACCTGCCACCGGTGATTTCCGACATTCCAGATCAGGCAATCAACTGGAACACCTCCACAACGGGACTTGGATTTACAATTGGCGACGGCGAGACCGCCGCGGCAAACCTTCAACTTACGGCCACTTCTTCCAACCCGACTCTGGTCCCAGCCGGGAACGTAGTTTTTGGCGGATCAGGATCCAACCGGACGGCGACGGTGACGCCGGTGGCTGGGCAAGCGGGGAATGCAACCATTACGGTTACGGTGAGCGATGGCCCCAATGCTGCCAGCGACACATTTGTGCTGACGGTCAACCCCGTCAACAATCCGCCAACGATCTCGGACATTACCGACCAGATCACTGCTGTAGGCGCGACTACGCCAGCGATCGCGTTCACAATTGACGATCCCGACACGGGAGCCGGCAATCTGACCTTGAGCGGGAGTTCGTCCAATCCGGCGCTGGTGCCTGATGGCAATATTGTTTTTGGCGGCTCCGGGGCCAACCGGACGGTGACGGTGACGCCGGTGGCGGGGCAGGGCGGGACGGCGACCATCACCGTGAGTGTGAGCGACGGGGCACTGAGTGCCAGCGATTCGTTTGTTTTGACCGCGACGACCCTGGTAAGCAAATCGTTTACTAACTCTGCCGCGATCTCGATCCCGGGGGTGGGGAACGGCACCCCTTATCCTTCAACCATCAATGTAAGTGGAATGGGGGGCGCGATCAGTCAGTTGACGGTCACATTGCGGAGTTTGACGCACACCTGGCCGGCGGACGTTGATGTGTTGCTGGTGGGGCCCGGCGGGCAAAAGGCGATGATCCTCTCGGACGTGGGTGGGGAAGGCGATGTCAACAACGTTACTTTGACGTTGTCGGATACGGCGCTTACAGCGTTGACGGCCGGCGGCCAGATCGTTGCCGGGACCTACCGGCCGACGGATGTGGAGCCGGGTGAAAATGGACAGGTGGATAATTTAGCGGCGCCGGCGCCCGCCGGGCCTTACACTTCCGCCTTGTCCGTGTTCAACGGAAGCACTGCCAACGGGACGTGGTCCTTGTATGTGGTGGATGACGGGGCGGGGGACCTGGGCAGTCTGGGGGGCGGCTGGAGTTTGGGGGTGACAACGGCATCAAGCGGTCCGGCGGCGCCGACGATCAGCGACATTGTGGATCAGGCGACGACGGTTGGGACGGCGACGG
>CAZIJO010000226.1:0-9895 GCA_964539515.1 uncultured Bifidobacterium sp.
CGCCCGGCGGCGGCGGCGCGTTCAAACACGCCCCATGCCGAACACTATTGGCGTCTCGCCTGCCGTGGAGGGCGGCATCTTGCCGCCCGGAATCGCGGCTCAAGTTTCCCAAGGACCAAGGAATTTCCAATGCCGGCCGGCGATTCAAACGTTTTGTCTGCCGGCGGGACGCCCGCCGCTACGGTTGAATGCGACCCGTAGAGTCTTCGAACAGGCTCTGAGGAATTGCCGCAGGCCGAGCCCACGCTGACCAGGCAGATGAAAAGCGTTGGCGAAGCGATGGCCATCGGCCGCACGTTCAAGGAAGCAATGCAAACATGACTGCACTCTTTGGAAATCGGCTGTGCGCCGGAGATACGAAATCTTTGTAGAATCACCCTTCACAATAGATCTCCAGCCCATCGGGGCGGCGTATTCCGCCCTCGAATGAAGGGGCTTGAAAGGTGGTTTGATTTTGGATGCTACGACTGTGCCACGCCTGGCGGCGCTACCGGCTGGTAGGGCCTTGCTGCCGCAACGCCTTTTCGATTTGGGCGGTGGATCACCACCGCCCTGCCAAACCCCAAAAGCCTTCAAATCTTTCAGCCCCGGGTTGCGAGGTTGGCCGGTTCCGCCCGGACCAAGCTACCCTCGCCCCACCCGCTGCGACTGGTCTTGCGGACACAGTCGCGCCCCGGACTTAATGATTGCTTCAGTCAGGGCAGGAACAAGGCGCGGTAGAAACGATAGGGGAGAAGCGCTGAGTCGGCGTCGATGAAGTTGGTGATGCCGCTGCCGGGAACCTGATTGGTAGAGATGGCCGTCCAATTTGAAAAGTTCGTCGTGGCCTCGATTCGATAGTTCCCGCCAACCGTGCCGGATAGCTGAAACTGAAACTTGCCGGCGACTTTGGCCAGGTTGGTGATGCCAGGCAGACCATCCACGACATTGAGCCTAACCCCATTCGCCAGATAGGCGGGTGTCAAGTAGAGGCCGCTACCCAAAGCGCTTCCTGTAGTGCCATTGAAGAAGCCGCTGCGGGAGGCCGCCGTGAGGATTTGAAAAGTCTGGTTGGTAGCCGGCGTGAAGCTGTTGGTCAATCCGAGGAGCAGGGGGCCGGTGAGCGTGGCGCTACCGCTTACTTGCAATTGCCCGAATTGCGCTCCCGGCGTTGTGCCGCCAATCAGAGTCTTAAGGGAACTTCCCGCGCCGGGCGCGTAATTGCCGATTACGCGGATTACGCCCACGTTGATCTCCAGCGCCGCGGACTGGACAAAGCTCACGATGTTGATGGTGTTGGTGCCCGTGCCGCCGGACTTGCGATAGGTGCCCTCGTTCCTGAACGTCGAAATGCCGCCAACGTTTTGAATCATCGTGCCATCGAACTGCACGTCGAAGAGCGCGCCGGGTTGATTGTAGAAAGTCTGGTTGTTGTCCAAGTTGAACTGTCCGCCGGTCCAGGTCACCGTCCCCACATTGGTGATCACGCCGCCGCCGCCCAGGGTCTTGGTGCCGCCGCCACTGAGTTTCAGCGTACTGCCGGACGCGATGGTCAGTTGCGGGGACAGCGTTCCGCCGGTCCATTCGAGCGAGCCGTTCAACGTGGCCGCCCCACGGCAGGTGCCGGCGGTAAAGACCAGGTTGGTGGCGGCAATGTTACCGCTGATGATGGCTTCGCCGACTCCGGTGGCCAGATATTTGAAACCGGCGCCGCTGAAGCTTGAATTCGTGAAGTTGTTGGCCTGATTGAACACCATGCTCGCGCCGTTTTCGGCGAAAAACGTGTTACCTGCGCCGGTGGCGGTAACCGCCGTGGTGCCGAAACGAATCACCCCGTTCGATACGCTGGCTGTGCCGGTGTTGATAAAGCTGACGATCTGGATCGTATTCGTGTTCGGGCCGGCAGATTTGCGATAGATGCCATCGTTCCTGAACGTCGAAGTGCCGCCAACGTTTTGAATCATCGTGCCATCGAACTGCACGTCGAAGAGCGCGCCGGGTTGATTGTAGAAAGTCTGGTTGTTGTCCAAGTTGAACTGTCCGCCGGTCCAGGTCACCGTCCCCACATTGGTGATCACGCCGCCGCCGCCCAGGGTCTTGGTGCCGCCGCCACTGAGTTTCAGCGTACTGCCGGACGCGATGGTCAGTTGCGGGGACAGCGTTCCGCCGGTCCATTCGAGCGAGCCGTTCAACGTGGCCGCCCCACGGCAGGTGCCGGCGGTAAAGACCAGGTTGGTGGCGGCAATGTTACCGCTGATGATGGCTTCGCCGACTCCGGTGGCCAGATATTTGAAACCGGCGCCGCTGAAGCTTGAATTCGTGAAGTTGTTGGCCTGATTGAACACCATGCTCGCGCCGTTTTCGGCGAAAAACGTGTTACCTGCGCCGGTGGCGGTAACCGCCGTGGTGCCGAAACGAATCACGCCGTTCGATACGCTGGCTGTGCCGGTATTGATAAAGCTGACGATCTGGATCGTATTCGTGTTTGGGCCGGCAGATTTGCGATAGAGGCCATCGTTGCGAAACAGCGAGGTGCCCCCGGCGTTTTGAATGAGCGTGCCGTCGAATTGCGCGTCAAAGATCGCACCGGACTGGTTATAGAAGCTGGAGTTGTTTTCCAGGTTCAATTGTCCGCCGGTCCAGGTGATATTGCCAGCGTTGGTGAAAATACAGGTGGCCAGCGTCTTGGTCCCACCTCCAAAAGTGAAAGCGCAGGTGGGCTCAAGTTTCAGCTTCACGTTCGAAATCATGCCCCCGGACCAACTGCCGGAACGGAGCACCGTCAACACGCGCGTGCCGTCGCTGAACAGCGTGTTGGCGCCGAGGCTGACCGTGAGATTGCTGACCGTCGCGCTGGTATCCAGGTTGATGTCGAAGGCGCCGGCGACGGTGGCGGAGTCCGCCGGGCCGGGCACGCCGATGGGCGACCAACTGGCGGCTGAGCTCCAGTTGCCACCGGAAATCCGCGTGAAGTTGGTTTGGGCGCAAAGGGAAAGCGACAGGCCCAAGCCAACAAAGGCCAGCAGGCCGCCTTTGCCCAGCCGAATCGCAATCCCCGGGAGGGATCTGATTGGAGTATCCATAGTTGGTTCTGATTATCGAATCCTTGATTGGCTTGCCCAACAAATGCGGCCGACCAAGGACCCGTGCGCTGGATGTGATTGTCGTGGATAGTATTCTAGCTAAGTTATTTGGCAAGCTATTTGTTGCTTCGATTGACCGGCCACAGCACTGCTGAGAAACCATGACTCCGCTTGGTTTGCGCGAGGTCCTGCTGTCGATTAACCTCCTGCCATGAAGACCTACCTGCTACCCCCCCTGTCCGGGGTGCTTTTCACAGTCCTCGCCGTGACTTTGTTGCAGGCTGACCAGCTGGAAATGCAGAACGGCGATCGTTACCATGGCAAGGTGTTGTCGGTTTCCACGGACACGGTGGTGCTCGAGAGCGACATCTTTGGGAAGTTAACCATACCGCGAAGACATGTCGCTGGCCTTTCGTTTGGGACGAACGCCGCCTTGCCGAGGGCGACTGCCAACGGGGCGCGAATCGCTGGGATGACAAATCTACCGGCGGTCTCCCGCACCAATAGGCCGGCGATAACGAACGTCGATTTGTCGGCAGCATTTCGCAATCTGGGAGCGGACACAAATTTCGTCCGGCAAATTCGCGAGCAAATGCTCAGCGACAGTCCCGAGGCAGCCAACAAATACACTGAGATGGTCAGTGGTTTGATGAGCGGGAAGCTCAACCTGAACGACCTGCGCCGCGAAGCGAAGTCGTCCGCGGACCAATTGCGGGCGTTCAAGCGTGAGCTCGGCCCGGAAGCCGGCGACTCGCTGGACATGTATTTGCAAGTGCTCGATGGTTTTCTTAAAGAAAGCGGCACGGAGCCGACCTCGGCCAAGCCCGTCTCCCCGCCGAAAGGGCAGGGTCGCTAGCCCGAGCTCACGAGGTACAGCGGAGTGGTGGCCTTCCGGTCTGCGTCATCGGTTTTGATCGCGGCGTTCTCGATTTTCAGGCGAAGCGCAGCAAATTACGGGTGGCCTTCGGCTCTTCCAGGGATGCCGGATTGTCTGCGTTCACTGCCCGCCCCCCTTGGCCTTGGCACCCCTTGCGTTAATCCGCGCCACCGACGGGCCGGCGGGAAGCCTTCTTGGCAGCCTGATGAGACTTGTTGGCCAGCATGCGGTCTTTGGCGCGGCGGGAGCGCTTGCGCTTCTGGCGGCGGATCTTTTCGATCCGGGCGCGTTCGGCGGCTACAAACCCGGTTTTCGCAGCTTCGATCTTGTCGAGCAGCAGGCGGCGGGCGACGAAACGGTTGAGTCCTTGTTGGCGGGTAGCCTGGCATTTGACCTGGAGGCCGGTCGGGCGGTGCAACAGCATCACGCAGGTGGAGGTCTTGTTGACATTCTGGCCGCCGTGGCCACCGGATCGGACAAAGGTCTCCTCGAGGTCGGCTTCACGCACGCCCAACGCAGCCATGCGCTGGGTGAGCTGAGTTTCCTTTTCCAGACTGACCGGGAAAGCGCTCATGGCGGAAGCCTAACCAATGGGGCGCATGAGCGTAATCTCTATCTTTTCTTTTACTTGGTTGGCCTCCCGTGGTGGGCCGGGCGGGACGCCGCAGGATGAGCATTGAAACGATGATTAGCCTCAAGACCGGCCGGTTGGCCCGATTGCATATCAATTGACGCACCGTCGGCATTGCCTTAGCGTTGCCACCGCTATTTTTCTAAGGCAAACATGATTGGTTTCATATTCAAGAAGCTCATCGGGTCAAAAAACGAGCGCGAAGTCAAAAAGCTTCGCCCCCTCGTTGCCCGCATCAACGAGATCGAAGCCGGGTTGCAGAACCTGTCCGCCGAAGATCTGCGCAAAAAGACCGCGGACTGGAAGGCGCAGCTTTCGCAAATCACAGACAATGCGGAACTCGCGGCCAAGCTCACCGAGATTCTGCCGGAAGCCTTTGCGGTGGTGAAGAATGCCTGCCGCCGCCTTTGTGGTCAGGATATTATTGTGCGCGGACATCCGATCCGGTGGGAGATGGTGCCGTTTGATGTGCAGCTCATTGGCGGGATGGGATTGCACGGCGGCAAGATCGCGGAAATGGCGACCGGCGAAGGCAAAACGCTCGTCGCCACGTTGCCGGTTTTTCTGAACGCACTGACGGGGCGGGGGGTTCATGTGGTGACCGTCAACGATTACCTGGCCGCCCGTGATTCCGAGTGGATGGGGGCGGTTTACAAATTTCTGGGGCTGACAGTGGGATGTATTTTGCACGATCAGCCGCCTCCGTTGCGGCGCGAACAGTACAATTGCGACATCACCTACGGCACGAATGCGGAGTTTGGCTTTGATTATTTGCGCGACAACGGCATGGCCACGCGCAAGGAGGAACAGGTCCAGCGGGGGCATTACTTCGCCATTGTGGACGAGGTGGACTCGATCCTGATTGATGAGGCCCGCACGCCGCTCATCATCAGCGGTCCGGCGGTTCACACTCACGACGAGCAGTACGGCCAGTGGAAAGCTGCCGTCGAATCGCTCGTCCGGGCCCAGGAACGGCTCTGTGCACGGTTTTTATCCGAGGCGGAGGGCCTGCTCAAAAAGCTCCGGCCCGCCGATGGCTCGAATCCGCAAAATCCCGAGGCGCTGGAGCGCGAGATCGGCCTGCTCCTCTTTCGCGTGAAAATCGGGCAGCCGCGCTCCGAGGCGTTGCTCAAGCTGCTGGAGGAACCGGCGAACCAGAAGCTGATGAACGATGCGGAGCTGTCGCTCCATGCGGATCAAAAGAAGGTGGAGCTCTACGCGGAGAAGGAGCAGTTGTTCTTCGCCATGGACGAGAAAAGCCATGAAACGGATTTGACGGAGAAGGGCCGGAATTTCATGAGCCCGAGCGACCCGGACGCTTTCGTTCTGCCCGACTTGAGCACGGCCATGCACGACATCGACGTCGGTCCCGAGCCCGACGCGCGCAAGCGCATGGAGGCAAAGACGAAGTTGCAGGCCGAGTTCGAGTCCAAAGCGCAGAAGATTCATGCAATCTCGCAATTGCTGAAGGCGTACTCCCTCTATCAGAAAGACGTCGAATACGTGGTGCAGGAAAACAAGGTCATCATCGTGGACCAGAACACCGGCCGCCTGATGACGGGGCGCCGGTGGAGTGACGGATTGCACCAGGCCGTGGAAGCCAAGGAAGGGGTCGAGATCGAGCGCGAAACGCAAACCCTTGCCACGATCACCATTCAAAATTATTTCCGGCTCTACCACAAGCTCGCCGGCATGACCGGGACCGCGGAGACGGAAGCCAGCGAATTCTACGACATCTACAAGCTGGGTGTGCTCGTGATCCCCACCAACCGGCCGATTGCGCGCAAGGATGCCAACGATTCGGTGTACAAGACCAAGCGGGAGAAGTTCAACGCCGTTCTCAACGAAATCAAAACGGTTCACGCCCAGGGCCGGCCGATCCTCGTGGGCACCATATCGGTGGACGTGAGCGAACAGCTCTCGCGCATGCTGCAGCGGGAGAAGCTCATTCACTCCGTGCTGAACGCCAAGTATCACCAGCAGGAAGCCGAAATCGTGACGCGGGCCGGCCAGCGCGGGGCCATTACCATCGCGACGAACATGGCGGGCCGGGGCACGGACATCAAACTCGGCCCGGGCGTGGCCGAGTTGGGCGGTTTGCACGTGCTCGCCACCGAGCGGCACGAGGCGCGGCGCATCGACCGCCAGTTGCGCGGACGATGTGCGCGCCAGGGGGATCCGGGTTCATCCCATTTCTTCATCGGTCTGGAAGACGATTTGATGCGCTTGTTCGGCTCGGACAAGATCGTCAAATACATGGAGAAGATGGGGCTGGAGGAAGGGCAGGAGCTGGAGCATCCGTTGCTGAACCGCTCGATTGGTCAGGCGCAGAAACGCGTGGAACAGCACAACTTTCAGCAACGCAAACGCACGCTCGAATACGACGACGTGATGAACAAGCAGCGGGAAGTCATCTACGGCTTCCGCAATGAGATCATCAACTCCAACGACGTACGCGACCGCCTCATGGACATCATGGAGGAAATCGTCATCCAGAAAGTCGAGCAGTACACCAAGGCCGAATACCGGGCCGAGGAATGGCAGGTGCGCCCCCTCGCCGACTGGGTGAATCTGAATTTTCCCCTCGGCCTCCCGGAAGCGGAGATTGTCAAAGCCGCCGAGGCGGGCAAGGAAGCACCGGTGGCCGGTTCGGTCTTTGACGGCCTCAGTCCGGCGCAGTTTGCGGTTTGCAATTTCATCAGCGAGAGCATCCGCAAAGCGTACGATTTGAAGATCAGTTTCGAGGAGCCCGACAAGCTGGCCACGGTGGAACGCTTTACCATTCTCAGCGCCATTGACCGGCTGTGGCAGGAACACCTCTACGAGATGGACAGCCTGCGCTACAGCATCGGCTTGCGCGCCCATGGCCAGCGCGATCCGCTCATCGAATACAAGGCCGAGGCGTTCAAGATTTTCGACGAATTGATGGTCAACATCAAATCCGAGATTTGTCACAACATCTTCCGCAGCGCCTCCAGCTTGATGGCGTTTGAGAATTTCCTGCGCAACGTCCCGCAACAAACCCTGCATCAGAGCGCCAGCGCATTTGGGGGCGGCGCCACGGCCACTGGCACCAGCGCCCCGGCCAAGAAGGCCAGCGATGTGGTGAGCGAGGCCGCCGCCGCGGTCGAGCGGGCCAAGCCAGTCCGCACCGGCCCGAAAGTCGGCCGCAACGACCCCTGCCCGTGCGGCAGCGGGAAGAAATACAAGCAGTGCTGCGGAAAGTGAACCGAAGTCGGTAAAACCCCGACTACCACGCCCGACCGTATTGGACCGGGGTGGGCAGCAAATCCCGGTGACCCAAGGCCCGCGCCGCGATACGTGGCCAGTAGGGCTCCCGCAAAAATTCCCGCGCCAACAAAACCAGGTCAGCGCGTCCGTTGCGGATGATTTCATCCGCGTGCGTTGGTTCGGTGATGCCGCCGACCGCTGCGGTCGCGATACCTGTTTCGCGCCGGATGCGTTCGGCGAAGGGCACTTGGTAGCCGGCACCCACGGGGATTTTTGCCCCCGGGACGGCAGCGCCCGAACTGCAATCCATCAAATCCACGCCCTCCGCCTTCAATTGCCGCGCCAGCGTGATGCTCTGCTCGATGTCCCAGCCGCCGGTCACCCAGTCGGTGCAGGAAATTCGAACCGTCAGGGGGAACTGATCCGGCCAGACGGCGCGAACAGCGCGCGTTGTTTCCATCAGAAAACGGATGCGATTCTCGAAACTTCCGCCGTAGCGATCCGTGCGCTGATTTGTCAATGGCGAAAGGAATTCGTGGGCGAGGTAACCATGGGCGGCGTGCAACTCCAGCCATTCACAACCCGCCGCGAGCGCACGCTTCGCTGCGGCGGCAAATGCCCCTTGCACCCGGGCGATGTCCGCTTCGGTCATTGCTGAGGGAACTTTGGTCAATTCACCGCCAAACGCCAGGGCGCTGGGGGCCAGGGTTGGCCAGCCGCCGGCGTCGTCCGCCAAGGAGTCGCCGCCCTCCCAGGGGCGCGCGGCGGAGGCTTTGCGCCCCGCGTGGGCGATCTGGATTCCTGGCACGGCGCCCTGTTCCTTGATAAAACGATTGATGCGCGCGACGGGTTCGATGTGCTTATCTGCCCAGAGACCGGCGTCGCCGGGAGTGATGCGGCCCTCGGGGGAAACGGCGGTGGCTTCGGCAATGACCAATCCCGCCCCGCCGACTGCGCGCGAACCCAAGTGCACCAGATGCCAGTCCGTCGCGACGCCATCGCTGGACGAATACTGGCACATGGGTGAAACCCCAATGCGATTGCGCAAGGTGACCGACTTGATGGTCAGTGGTTGAAACAGGTGAGGCGACTGATCGTTTTTGCTCATCGGTCGAAAGCGTAGCAGTGGGCTGGTGGAAAACAAAAGCTTCTGGCTTGATTCCGGGACATTGCTATCAGGTGAGGGAGTGCTTAAATCAAACTTTGTGGCGCGGGAACAACGGGAAGAGAGCCGCGGTTTGTCGTCACCGGAGAGGTGAAGGGCGGCGGTCGTGATTTCATAACCTGCTTGTCGGTTTATGGAGATCGTCCTTGCGCGCAAATGAATTCGGTGGAACATAAGATACGTAAGTCGTGTGATGAAATGGCAGGTGCGAGTTGGTATGAATGCGCTGGTGATTTCTATCGTTCGCGTGCTGCGAAATGCGGGCGTCGCAATCCTCTTGTTCCTCAACAGCGGGTTTTCGTCGCAGGGACACATTGTAAGTATTGGCTTTGACTATCCCAATCTGATTCCGCCAGGTAGTTTTCCTGTGAACTGGCATTTGCCTTGGCATGAAGACGGATTCACGACAGCCAGGCTTAGTGGAGCGACTGACGCTGTGGGCATTCGAGCCACGGGAAGAGGCTTGCCTCCTTATCCTGGCACGCTTTATTTGACCAGCCGAGGATTGGTCGTCAGTTCAGTAACGATCACAAACGATTCGTTTTTGACCTTTGATCTACTGTCTCTTGATCTTCTCAGTATTGGAACGGGCATTGACTCGACAACCAATTTTGCCCGAGTTACTTCGTCCGCAGGTGGTGCGCATGATCTATTTGGGACGACACCGGGGACCACCCTTTCATTTAGCGGCGTCCAGTGGGAAAATCTGTCATTTGTAAATGTTGAATTCTTATCAAGCGACGTTTTCTCGGCGGGAGGTGTGGAACTCGACAATTTCGTTCTTCAACCTAATTCTGTGCCTGAACCATCGAGCTTTTGGCTTGGCATTGTTTCTCTTTCTGGATGGTTTTGGATTAAGTTCAAAGCTCCGCGTCGGCAATGTGTCGTCTTCCGCTTCTGCTTCTAATTTCCTTTTCTTCCCGCGCTTT
>CAZIJO010000227.1:0-9860 GCA_964539515.1 uncultured Bifidobacterium sp.
TTTAGCAGATCCGTCTTCTCGCCAACCAAAAGTTTTTGCACCTGCTCCCGTTCGATTGGTTGCTCCAGAATTGTCTTCCCCACATTGAATTTGCAAGGCCGGGTGTCCAACTGCGATTTCTCGCAAACAAAACTTTGCGGTCCTTCAAAAACCTTGCCGCCGCACTTCGGACACTTTCCCAGCGGCGTTTGCCCGGTGAAATCAACTTTTGGCTGCGGCTCGCGCGGAGAAGCAGCCGTATTCGCTTTGCCGGCTTTTGCCTCGCGGGGCGGAAATTCAAATCCAATTCTACCTTCCTTGCCGACGGCCAGGTAGGCCTTGAACGGGCGGTTGTTCTTCTTGGAGATGAACTTTGTCAGCAGATCGGTTTTGCCGGTTGCGAGCAGCTTTACCATTTGCGCCTTGTCAATCGGCTGCTGCAGGATGACGGCGCCCGTGCGAAAATCGCAGGTTTTGGCCGCGCCGGTCGCCTTTTCGCAAACGTAGTTCATGCCGTTCTCAAATACGCGTCCGTCGCACTTGGGACATTTTCCCAGCGCCTCCTTGCTTGTGAAATCCACTTCCACCGTGGCGCCATCGACATTCTGATCGTTGCCAAAATCGAACTCCGGCTTGAAATCGGCCCCCATTTTGATGACCGCGGCGAACGGCCGACCCAGCTTGCTGCGAAAACCTTGCAGCGGCCCGACGACACCTTTGCGGATCAGTTCTTCGATTTCGGCGATCTCAAACTGACGACCGGCGACAATCTTCCACAGCGCATAATCGCACTTTTGGCACTGAAATTTTTTGTAGTTCTCGTGAATCTCGCCGCCGCACTTGGGACACGCAACTTCCAGGGTGCCGAAATCGCCGGGGACCGTGTCGCTCTCGTGCCGCGCGGCCTTGGCGACAATCGCTCGGGTCGCGTCGGCAATTTCCATCATGAACACCTGGCGCTGCAACTGACCGCGGGACATCTGGCGCAATTTGAATTCCCAGTTGCCGGTCAGCTCGGGGGAACAGAGCTCGGGTATGTCCAGCCCGCGCAGGAGGGTGATAATGGAAAACGCCTTCGCCGTCGGCTGCAATTCCCGGCCGTTGCGATGGACGTACTTTTCCCAGATCAAACCTTCGATGATCTGGGAGCGGGTTGCCGGCGTCCCGAGACCCTTTTCGCTCATTGCTTCACGCAATTCTTCGTCCTCGACCAATTTGCCGGCCCCCTCCATGGCGGAAAGCAGGGTCGCTTCCGAATAGCGCGGCGGCGGTTTGGTTGCATTCGGCTCAATTTCGATTTTCGCCGTCAGGACGGTCTCCTTCGGCTTCACCGGCACAAGACTCGGGGTGTCGTCCGTTTCCGCTTCCTTCCCGTAAACCGCGAGCCAGCCGGCATACACCATCACCTTGCCTTCACTCTTGAACGGTTCGCCTTCGACCCGGGTTATGCGCGTGGTCACCTGGAATTCCGCCGGTGGGTAAAAAATCGCGAGGAAGCGCTTCGTAACCAGGTCATAGAGCTTCTGCTCCGGCTCGCTCAGTCCTTTGGGCGCGACGAGGGTGGGGATGATCGCAAAGTGATCGGAAACTTTCGCGTTATTGAAGATGCGCTTGTTCGGGCGCACCCATCCGTTCTGCAAGATTTGCCCGGCAAAACTGCCGTAATGCGTTCCACCCAACATGCCCAGCGTCTGTTTCACCGTCTCCAGATAATCCTCCGGCAAGGCGCGCGAATCCGTTCGTGGATACGTCAACACCTTGTGCTTCTCATAAAGCGCCTGGGCCAGACCGAGGGTGTTCTTGGCGCTGAAACCAAACCGCGAATTGCCGTCCCGCTGCAAGCTCGTCAAATCGTAGAGCAACGGTGACAGCGAAGTGGCGGGTTTGCTTTCTTCGGTAACGACGCCTGGCTTGCCCAGACATTTGTCGCGTATGGATTCCGCCTGCTTGAGGTCCCAAACCCGCTCCGGCCGAAGCTGATCATCGCTTTCCTGCTTGGAGAATTTCTCGTCAAACCAGCGCCCGGGATACTCCCCGGCCGCGGCCGCAAATGTGCCGTGAATTTCCCAGTAATCGCGCGGCACGAACCGCTTAATCTTCTCCTCGCGATCCACCAGAATGGCAAGGGTCGGAGTCTGGACCCGGCCCACCGTCGTAAGATGGAATCCGCCCGACTTGGAGTTGAAGGCCGTCATCGCCCGCGTGCCATTGATCCCGACCAGCCAGTCAGCTTCCGAACGACTCGTGGCCGCATCGGACAACGGCTGCATGGAGGCATCGTCGCGCAATGCGGCGAAACCCTCGCGGATCGCGCCCGCGGTCATGGATTGCAGCCAGAGGCGCTTGATCGGCTGCTTGGCTTTTGTATAACGGACAATGTTACGGAAGATCAACTCACCCTCGCGCCCGGCATCGCAGGCATTGATCAGGCCATCCACGTCTTTGCGCTTGATAAGTCGCGCCAGGGCTTTCAGCCGCGCTTCGTTCTTTTCAATCGGCAGCAAATCAAAATGTGGCGGGATGACCGGCAGGCACTTAAACGTCCACTTGCCACGTGCCGCCTCAACGCCCTCAGGTGGCACAATGGTGAGCAAATGGCCGACGGCCGACGAGATGACATATTCGTCATTCTCGAAGTAGTCGTCGTGCTTCTGAAACTTGCCCAACGCCTTGCTTATATCGCTGGCGACGGACGGTTTTTCCGCGATGATGAGCTTTTTGCCCATGTGTTGGCCAGAGTCTTAAGCCGCTCTCCGCCGTCATGGCAACTTATTTCTTTGTTTAGCCGCCACCACTACCCCCCAAAAAAGTTCTGCTCCCGGGCAAAATCAACCGGGAAACCGGCCGGGCTGAAATAGCTGAAGGATGTCGCTTTGCCAGCAAAACCCTCGACCGCCGCCGCCGTCACAGTCCATGGGTCGCATTCTCCTGATCGTGTGCGGTTGCGTGGGCAGAGGCGGGAATCGCCTGAGAATCTGCGCGCCCGAACCTGACGACGGCGGCAGCTCTCCGCCACAGAGATTCGCGGTGGCGTACTGCCAATTGAATAAGACTCTGCGTCGCGCCGAGCTCAAGTCAGCTGAGTCCCGGAGCAAACAGAGCAAAGTGTCGGATGCCAGCCGACAGCCCCGGCCGCGCGCAGCGCCAGATTTCTTGACCGCGGCGGATTGCCGTTCGCTTGTGAACCTCGAGCCAATTCGTTAGCCTTCTTGCTGATGAGCAAGGCGTTCACGCGGGAATCAGACGACGCGCCCGAGGCCCCAACCCGGCCCCGACCTGCATCGGCGTTGCCGCCCGGCGTGAAAAATTACCTCACTGCCGCTGGCGCCCGCCGGCTGCAATCCGAGTTGAATCGGATCGCCCAGATTGAACGACCCAAGCTCGCGGCGAGCACTGACGACCCGGCAGATGCCCGGCGGCGGCTGCAAATCCTCGACGAGCAAATCCAGCACTTGCACCAGACCCTGAGCACAGCGGTTGTCGTCCCGCCACCCAGCGCGCCCTGGGAACAAGTCCGCTTCGGCGCCACCGTCACCGTGCGCAGCGCCGGAAGCGGCGAAACACGTTATCGCATTGTGGGCATTGATGAAACCGACGTGGATCGTGGCTGGGTCAGCTGGCTCTCGCCGATTGCGCGGGCGCTCCTCAATGGCCGACGGGGCCAACGCGTGCGCTTCAAGTTCCCCTCCGGTGAAGAGCAGCTGGAAATCGTAAGCATCGACTACGAGTGAAGCTTGCCCGCCGGCAAAACCGCCAAAGTCCAAATCCCATCCCGCACCCATTTGCCCGCCTGCATAATCCTCTAGCCGCCTGCCAAGCGCTTGATCGTGGTACGGGGAAATGCCAAGAACCGCCGACTCTTTGCCAAGATCAGCAAAGTCCCGCCCACCTCTGGCAGGCTTGGATGATGACGAAGACTTTGCAGCTTCGAACCGAACTGGATTATGAAAGCAACCTTTCCCCTCCTGATCGCGATTGGCTTCCTTGTTGCCCCCGCATTCGCCGATGGACTGGGTGCGGGGCTGGCGGGTTTGGAACGGCTCTCCCCGGCCAAAACCCGATCGGTCAGCCCGGAGAACTTTACGGGCGAAAAAGGCCGCGCGGCCATGGCCACCACCAACGGCTCCGCCTGGCACGCTGCGAGGGAACTCGGCCAGGGTTGGAAGGTCTCACCCTATGTGCGGGTGGCTGCCCAATCCACCTTTACCCTCGCAGACATCCAAGGCGCCGGTCGCATCCAGCAAATCTGGATGACGCCGACGGGAAATTTCCGCCGTTCGATCCTGCGGTTCTATTGGGATGGCGAGGCCACACCTTCCATCGAGTGTCCGGTCGGCGACTTTTTTGCCTGCGGCTGGGGCAAGTATGCGCAAATCAACTCGCTCGCCGTCTGCGTGAACCCCGGCAGCGCCCTCAACTGCTACTGGCCAATGCCGTTCCGGAAGCGGGCACGAGTGACGCTGGAAAACCTCGACGAAAAAGTCATGACAATCTATTACCAGATTAACTATGAACTCACCGCCGTGCCGCGCAACACCGCCTATCTCCACGCGCAATTCCGCCGCGAGTCACCGCTCAAAAGGAAGGGGCTTTACACCATCCTCGATGGCGTCACCGGACGCGGCCATTACGTGGGCACCTATCTCGCCTGGGAAGTCCACAGCCCGGGCTGGTGGGGGGAAGGCGAAATCAAATTCTTCATGGATGGGGACCAGGAATTTCCGACGATCGCCGGCACGGGAACGGAGGATTACTTCTGCGGCTCCTACAATTTCGATACCAAAGGGCCAGACGGGAAAAATCGCTACACGATTTTCTCCACGCCGTATAGCGGTCTGGCGCAGGTGCTGCCGCCGGAGAAAGTGTACGAAGTTGGCCAGCGGTTCGGACTTTATCGCTGGCACATCCCCGACCCGGTGCGCTTCGAGAAAGATCTAAATGTCACGATCCAGGCGCTCGGCTGGCAGTCGGAGGGGCGCTATCTACCACTGGAGGACGATATCGCCTCGGTGGCGTTTTGGTATCAAACCGAGCCGCATGGAAAATTCCCCGCCCTGCCAGGACGTGATGCGTTGGATTTGAAGTAGCGGTTTCGCGCCGCTGCAAACAGGGATGCTACTTCGGTGGGGTTGGAGTGGTTTTGGGTGAATCCTTAGGCGTAGCGGCGCCTCGGCAGAGCGCCGCCATCGAATGAATCCGGGTCTATTGCGGCGCTCAACCGAAAGCCGTTAAGCGGGCCTTGCCTCGCGTTTCTCTTGATAGATCCTCCAAAACTGTTCCCAGAAGTCTTCGGCCAGCGGACGCAGAAACGGATAGCCTGGCACGACCGCGCCCAAATGCGGCCATTCCTGCGGCTGACTCACCAGCTTCTTGCGATACGGATTATCGAGCACGTAGAAACAGGATTTTTCAAACGCCCCGCGCAACCGGTCTTTCTCCCGCAGCACGCTGTCGTGCGATTGCTTTTGCAGTTCAAATTTCACGCCACCCGCCGACCGCCGCGCGAGTTCCACGGCCAGATGCTTGCGGAAGAACTTCATCGCGTTGCGCTGGTCGCTGTTCACGCGCAGGCCCATCCAAACCAGATGCAGATGGTCGGGCATCAGGACATAGACAGGACAGAACAGTCTTTCGCGGAAGGCAGCGTGGAGTAGCAGTTCACGGAACTGGAGATGGAACAAGTCGTCCAGCCAACCCGTGGCGCGGCGTTCCACGGTTATGGTCCATTGCACCACGGCGAACCCGCGATAAAACTCCGGTGCAAGTCGCGGCAGATGATGCATGTCTGGCTGCTCGGTAAGCGGGGCGGGTTTCAAGTTCGGAACGTAGCGGCTCTCGGCAAAACACCGCAAACCATTTCCTCGTACCGGCAGGTCGGAAGTGCGCCGCATACGTTCCGGGAAATTCAGAATGCGGCGCTCTGCCGAGGCGCCGCTACGCCGGTGGTGACCAATCCGGCATGGATGCCCGGTTGGTTCGGACAGCCAACCTTGGGCTGATGGATGGACTCTCGTTGGGATTCCGACGTAAAATGCGCCAAACGCAAATCCGACTTAACGTTCGCCGTATGGTATGCGTACGAATACCATATCGTGCCGAGACTCTAAAATGAGCTCTCGGCGAAACAGGAAGCGGCGATTGAACGGGAAAGCAAACCGTTCCATCGTAGCGGCACGTCGGCAGACTGCCGGTAATTTTTCGAAAGACTCAAAATGCGGCGCTCTGCCGAGACGCCGCTACGCCGGTGTTTGTTTTGGACGGGTGATCCAGGGTAGCTCGTCGCCAGTCCGGCTCGGACCAACCCGGGGCTGAGACATGGAATCCCGCCGGGATTCAAACCAGTCACACGATTCTGCCGAAATGACGATCCAAGAAACCAACAAGTGCTGGCGAGATTCGATGAGGATAGGCGAGAAAATACATCAGAGCAAATTCTGGATTCTCGCGGAGTACATCAGGCAATTCATTCGCTCGGTTCTCCATTGCTGTGTCGCGAAGCTTCGTCCAGCTTTGCTCTTTTTCAGGTTTTCGGCCTGCTTCGTGTCCATCTGAGGCGTCCCAGAGCAGTCCATCAACTTTGGGCAATGGTTGAAACGATACCATGTCGAGCTTCGAAATCGCCCGCCAATTATTCGAGAGAAACAGTCGACCATTCCTGCGCGCGATAAAGTGGATAAGCACTTCAAGTGACCAAGGGTCAGGACTACGTCGGCTCTTTTCCTTTGGTTTCTCGGCGCTAAATAATTCGGCTAGGATTTCATCTGCCGAAACTCGTGGAGGAGGAAATGGGATATCATCTGAGTCCACATGATTTCTCTCACAAAGTGCCACAACAACTTCTTGGATGAGTGGAAGCGCGCTCATCGGCGGTTGTTGGTTTTCCCCAAACCACTGAATCGAAAGAATATGAGGCAGGGCGCTTTCGCCCCACGTAAACATACGGTTTTGTTCGATTAACATTTTCAGCCGCGTTTTGCTTTGGTCGGTATCGTCTGGGGAGCAATTTGCACCCACCAGATAGGAGGCGGCCAATACAGAGCCTTGGATCAGATTTCTTGAACGGGTGTAGTCGTCGAATTCTATGCCCTGCGGTCTAAATCCGTCAGCCGCCAAGCATTCATTTGATAGTGACCTTAGGCACTCTGTCGCTGCCTTGAGGGATAAATCAAAACCCTCACGCCAACATTTAGTTGGAAGTTCTGAACGCTCCGCAAACCAAGCTTGGTAGGAGGCGATCATTATCCAACCCCGAAAAAGGCTCCAATGATCGGCTTCTCGCTCAAACGCATTTAGCAAATAGTTACCCAGCAAGCCAACTGCGGCGAGACGCTGCGCTTTGCGCCTTTCCGATTCGTCTGTGAGAGGTAGCAGGCCACGCAACAACCCGCCAAATTTTCTTGAATCAAAATCCCCGCATCCTTCGGCGAGGAAAAACGAGAAGAACTCGCGAATATCAGCTGGTTTCTCAGGCCAGAATTCATCTGACATTGCAACGAAACGTGGTGTCAAACTGTTCCGATCAATGGGTTCAACAGTGGGCAACCCTTTTGCCGTCCAACCTTCGTTCGACGCGCGGATTTGGGCTGTTGCTATTTCGTTAAATAATCCCGATGTCACCAAATGTGCGCGATGTGGCGAGCCGGGCGGGACGCGGGGATGAACGATCGGAATTTCAACAAGCTCATTAACCTGTGCACGGATCTTTCTCAGTTCATCGAGATTGATATCTTCATCCTTAACCTGATAAGCGTGGAATATACCGCTCGGATCAATTGACACGATATCTTTTCCAAACTCCGTGCGGCTGTGCCCGAGCCAAAGTAACTCATGGCCTTGCGAAATAAGCCACTGGCCTATCGCGAGGTCGATGCCGCCCCTTTCTCTTGCTTTAATCAACCATTGTTCGACGAGCTTCGCCTTCATTGAATGTCCTACGGTGTCGCTCGAGCACTTCCTCGATTGCGGCGCGCTTAGCAGGGTCGGCTTCCCAATCACGGATGTCCTTCTGAAATTTCTGGAGTATTTCGGGCGGAAGCACGAGTGACTTTGGCCGTGGGCGACCGAAATCATCGAACTCAGTGTAAACTTTGGCGGTCATCTCGAGATACTTTTCAAACGTGATGCCGCCACCTTCGAGACCAATGACATTACCAACTTCTTCGGACACATCGCTAACGCCCTTCAACAAGTCTGCCATCATCATGTTCCCGAGTTCCCGCCCCGCGTTCGCATAGAATTCGAGGAATTCTTCAGGGCTGAGACCTTTCGCATCATCGAGCTTCAAGCTTCGCTCAACGCGTCGAAGGTTATACTGCATTTTGATCACTTTGCCGTCTTCGCGCTGATAGCTAGCTTCACGTCCTTCCGTTTGAGGTCGGATGCGAATTTGCTTTAACAATGGGCAAACGCCCCACATGCCAGCGAACATCTCGTCGCCGCTAACCTTTTGCATTGCTGCTCGTGCTTTTGGAAAAACAGGCAGCATAGTTGTCAAAGTTTCAAATCCGCATCCGTCACCGCGCCGAGCGAGGCGCTCGTGACGTGCGCGGCGTATTTGGCGAGCACGCCGCGGGTATAGCGGGGGGCGGGTCGCTTCCACGCCCGCTTGCGCTTTTTCAATCCGGCAGCTGCGACTCCCAGCGTCAACTCCCGCTTCTCCGCGTCAATGGTGATGGGGTCACCGTTTTTGACGAGGGCGATGGTGCCGCCGACGTAGGCTTCGGGCGTCACGTGACCAACCACGAAGCCGTGGCTGCCGCCGCTGAATCGTCCGTCGGTGATGAGCGCGACATCCTTGCCGAGACCCTTGCCCATGATCGCACTGGTCGGGGACAGCATTTCGCGCATGCCTGGCCCGCCTTTCGGTCCTTCGCTACGGATGACGATGACGTGACCCTTCTTCACCGTGCCGTTGAGGATGGCCGAGAGCGCTTTTTCTTCCGACTCGAAGACGATGGCCCGGCCGCTGAACTTGAGTCCTTCCTTGCCGGAGATTTTTGCAACCGCGCCTTCCGGAGCGAGGTTGCCACGCAGGATGACGAGGTGGCTGTCCTTTTTGATGGGATCGTTCAGGGGACGGATAATGGTCTGCCCGGCAGGGTACGGCGGTACGTCGCGCAACGTTTCCGCCATCGTTTCACCGGTTACGGTGAGGGCATCGCCGTGCAGCAGACCGGCATCGAGCAATGTCTTCATCAGCGCGCGAATGCCGCCGATGGCGACAAGCTCGGACATGAGATGTTTGCCGCTGGGCTTGAGGTCGGCGAGAACGGGCACGCGTTTGCCGATGCGGGTGAAATCGTCGATGGTCAGCTTCACTTTCGCAGCATGCGCGATGGCGAGCAGGTGCAATACGGCGTTGGTCGAGCCGCCGAGCGCGATCACGACGGTGATGGCGTTCTCAAACGCCTTTTTGGTGAGAATATCGAGCGGGCGCAGGCCGGTCTTGAGCATTTCCACGACGCAAGCGCCGGCACGGCGGCAATCGTCCTTCTTCGCGGGCGAAACGGCATTTTGCGCCGAGCTGTTCGGCAGACTCATGCCGAGCGCTTCAATCGCACTGGCCATGGTATTGGCGGTGTACATGCCGCCGCAGGAACCCGGACCGGGAATGGCGCATTGCTCGACGGCGAGCAACTCTTCCGCACTCGCCTGGTGGTTCGTGAACTTGGCAAAAGTTTCAAAGACCGAGACGATGTCCACCTTGCGGTCGTTGTCCATTGTGAGACAGCCGGGCAAAATGGTTCCGCCATAGACAAACACCGCCGCCCGGTTCATGCGCGCGATGGCCATCATCGCGCCGGGCATGTTCTTATCACACCCGCCGATGGCCACAAAGCCGTCCATGCCTTCCGCACCGACGACGGTTTCGATCGAGTCGG
>CAZIJO010000228.1:0-9799 GCA_964539515.1 uncultured Bifidobacterium sp.
TCAAAAACTCAATGTCAGTGCCTTGCTCACCGGCGTGGTTCGCAAGGCCGGCAATCAGCTTCGCCTCACGACCCAGCTCAGCAATGCTGACGAGGACGCGTTGCTCTGGTCGGAGATTTACGACCGGGATTTCAATGATTTCTTCGGCATTCAGATCGAGATTGCCGAGAAGGTCGCTGGAAAACTGGGAATCAAGATCACGGATTCAGTGCAAGCCAGTCTTGCCAGGAAACCAACCCAGAATCTCGAAGCCTATCGCCTGTACCTGGAAGGCCGTGACTGGCTGAATCGGGAATCGGTAGTCAAGGCGTCTGTGGCTTTTCAAGAAGCAAGTCGTCTGGATCCAAATTTCGCCCTGGCCTACGCGGGACTCTCAGACGTTTACGGCCACGCGGGCGCCTGTTGGGCCTTTCGGCTTTCGCCTCAAGTAACCCTTTCCAACGCCCTGGCGCTGGCGGAGCAGGCCGTAAGATTGGACGGCAGATCTGCCGAAGCGCACATCGCGTTGGCTAGAGGCAACTCTCGACGTTTTGAATGGGAAGACGCGGAGAAAGGATTCGCGTACGCGATCACACTAGATCCCGCGCATGCGCGTGCCCACCACAACTACGCGAATCTGCTCATGAAGCTGGGCCGATTCGATGAAGCCATTGCGGCAGGTAAACGAGCCAAGCAATTGGATCCTTGGTCACGACGGGCGAGAAGCACCCTGGGGTGGATCTTTCTTAATGCGCGCAAGTATGAGGAGGCAAAGAAGGAATTCGAGGAACTGCTCAAGTTGGACGCGAACTATGGCAATGGCTGGGACGGAGTGGGGTGGTGCTTTGAGGCCAAGGGAAAGTATGACGAAGCCGTAGCTGCCTGGGAAAAGGCTCACCAACTTTCGCGTTGGTCGCCAGAAAAGATCGTTGAACTGGTTCAAGCGTACAAAACAGGTGGCATGCGAGGTTATCATCAAAAGGAACTAGAACGTTTGATAGAGCAGGCGAACAGTGGAAGATTTGTGGATACTTTTTGGATCGCAGTTGGCTTCGCGGAAACCGGACAGAAGGACAAGGCCTTTGAATGGCTGGATCGTGCCTACGAGGAGCGATTCCAGTATATGGGCGCGGTGGCCGTTGAAAACCGGCTTTCCAGTTTGCACTCCGACCCGCGCTTTGCAGCCCTGCTCGAAAAGATGCGATTGAAACTACCGGTTTGGAAGAAATGACAGGGTCCGTGTAACAGCCGGCAATGTCTGCATCTTCCTTTCACGGCATCCAGGACGGAAAGAAGTTGGCGGGGTGTGGATAATTTGGGTCGAACTCCTTGTTCCAAGCCAGGTGCCACAAATTCCGAGTTCTTACGTAACGGGCGCCGCCATCGAAGAAGAGGATTTGGATGCCTTGCCCGTGACGCATGATGGCGAAATGATTAAACTCGGCACTGCTGTCAATCCATTCGCCGTGGAAGCGTGGGGGTGGTAATAGATGGTGCGGGCCGCCACCCCGCCACATGCAATCCCCCATGATCGGCGTCTCAGTCGGTCGCCGGGCATCCTCTAACCTGCGCCAGTTCCGCAAGGTCGGTCGGCCCTGCATGTCCGCTACGTTCGCGCGTGGGTTGTAAACGTAACAATTCTCGCCATAGCTCGCGATGAGGGGCCTCGGAGGTATGGCGGTGGAGGTCGGGTCTGCCATCGGAAACTTTGTGGCGGTGGTCGGCCCCCCATGATCCTCCACCCTTGGATCCTCTGGGTAGGTGCTTACTTCCCGGATGGAACCTAGCTTGCGCCGCATCGTGGCGTTGGGACAGAGCAGGAGATCAGGTTTTTTCGCATAGGCGTTTCGGAGTACGTAAACCCATTCACCTCGCTGCCAATTGACACTCGTACCCTCGGGGAACGATCCGTTGTAGTCATCGCAATAAAGGCTCCACGTAATCCCCCATTGCTTCAGGTTGGAAAAGCAATGCACGGCTCGGGCTTTCGTCCTGGCCTTGGTCAACGCTGGCAGGAGCAGGCTCGCCAGGATCGCGATAATCGCAATGACCACGAAGAGTTCGATGAGGGTAAAGCCTCCCTCGGCGGGGCGGCACTTTGGGCGTGGACATGCCGAGGCTCCTTTACGTTGTCGCAAGCGGATTTCAGGGCGGTTGAAAACAAGCCAATGATCACTCGGAGTCATGCGCGAGCTTGGGCTCAGTTTGGAATTTCGTTTATCACCTTAAGTCGTCTGTGGCATGGCGACAACTAATTTGTCGGTTTGTTCCTACCTCGCTGCCCCGGCTTTTGCCTCTGCCGGTTCTGGGGGTGCGCTCGGAATGGCGCGCCCCGCCACCGCTCGCAGTTCCAACGAACTATCGATAGTTCATCGTGCCGATGTTGGTAAACCGAAATCCAAGTAACACTTTATATTCTGCGACTTGCTGTTCAGTACAGGAAACCCCGGTGCCAGCGACACTGCACCGGGATGTCCTCCAGCCTCACGCCCGGCAATAGGTTGCGGAGCCGGATCTGATGCTATCACCGATCGAGCCAGGCGCGTGGTTCAGTTCCGCAAACGGTACGTGTGCGGTTTGTATTGCACGACGACGACATCATCCGCGTAAAGCGTGACCCAATTGTCAGTTACGACTCCAGCGTTGAGGTCGCCTGCTATCTCGGGGTTCCTATAGTAGCCAGTTTTGTTGCTGTTGAATGCGATTTGGAGGCTGTTATCGCCCCACCATTCGTGCTGGATCCAAACGATATCGACGGCAGATCTGATTGGATTTGGCGCGTTTGGAACTACGAAGCGCCAACCCAGTTCGGGGACCAGGCCAACTTGGTCCACTCCATGGAGGGTGATGATTCCGCTTTCCACCAGTGCAGGGTCCACCTCATCGGGCACCACACTCCAGCCCTCTGGCGCGCCGATCACTTGAATGACCGCCTGGTCGCTTGGGGTGTCGTTAACGCGCACAATGACGGGCTCGGCCATAAGGCTGGCCGGCAGCAGCACCGCGAGGATCGCCAGTGTGCTCGTTTTAATAGGGTAACGGATTGTGTTCATACTATTCCTTTCATTTCAGGCCATTGCCTGGACTTGTTTGTTTGTTGTTTGTTTTGTTTTTAAGAGCGGAATCCAATTTGGTTTCCGGACTTAAATCTGTTCTCTCAGGCCACCACCGGCAGGGGTTACGGCAATCGGCATGTCCCCGAGATCAAGAGCGCTCAGTTTGGTTTCATGTTTAGAAAGGCGATCGCCGCAAGTCGGATAATTGATGGGTCTGGTTGAGCGAGCTGCTATTTTTGCTGGAAGTCATAGATCTGGGGATAGTTTGCCGGCTGAGGCATGGGGTCCGCACTTCCCTTCAGATACTTGTTCAAGAACCACAGACTCCAGTCCGTGATTGTGCGCGCGGTCTCGCGCCCGTTGGTCAGGCTGGTGGAAGTCACCATCCAATACGAGGTGCAGAAACTGAGGTGCTCAGTATTCTGGACCTGAAACCAGTAAGCGTTCGTTGTGGCGTTGCCGAATAGGGTTTGGTTGCCGTTGTCCAGTCTGCCCATAGTCAGTGAAGGTTTCTGGAGTCCGTTGGCAACCAACAAAGGGACGTCCTGCCCACGTCCCCCATCCAGACTGATTGCCGCTTTGCAGCGACCGTCGGTCCGACAGAATTCTCCGCCAGCCGGGCCTCCATATGACCATCCACCGACAGCTACGTTCCGAGCGTCCATCTTGCCAGCGAACAGAGCATCATCCACGTTCCATTGCGCGAGCACGTCCAGCACAACGGCGAAATCGCGTAGCCGGTCCTGTATTCGTTGGACACTTAACTCCCGGCCTAAGAGGTCCGAGGGGTTCGTGTAGAGATACGTCCCATCCGGATAGACAACCAAGCTGGCGTCCCCGTGGTCGATGCCCACGACGACGTAGCCATGGCTGGCCAGGTGCTCCGCCCACTCCTCTCCGTCATTGCGGTAGTCTGGGTGTCCGTGAGACCAAAGGACTATCGGCAGTCCGTTCAAACCAGCGGCGAAGGGGGCATTGCTCGCCGAATAGCTGCACCAATAAGCAGCGCGGTCGGCGTAGCCAAACGAACCCCAACCCCCGTAGCGCACGTCGCGGGCAATGGGCTCCCGCTCGTAAATCCCAGGCCATTGTCCCGCCACACGTTCCGCAGGATACCAGATGGTGATGGGGAAGGAATTATTGGTCGAGATGCGGTAACGATTTCGCCGTCTGTCGTCGATAAGGGTTCGATCGGTGAATCCGACTGCGTAAGGCCCTGTGGGAGCGCGTTGCGGGGCTACGAATATTTTAGTCGGCGTACGATAGTATCGAACTGCGTGCCCAGCCGCCTGTGAATCAACGAACGTCAGTACATTCGTAGAAGCATTGGTGCGAACCAACCATTTCAACGGAGCCCAGTCCACCAAATTCGTAGAGACTTCCAACGGGTATATGTCGAAGTCCGGCTGAAACCGGTTCACCAGCCCCACACCAGGCGTATAGCCACCTCCCAGGGTCAACGACACGATGCCTTCGGGAGAGACCTGAATGCCGTCGAATCGGTGGGGCTCCATTTCGGTGAGGTCGCAGAGGGTAACGGTGGCGGTGAGATTTGTGGCTGTGCCGAGCGCCATGCCACCCGAGGGATTGCTGAGCAGCACTTTGAACTTCTCGTCCAGTTCCGCGACCCCCTCATCAAACACGGGCACCGGGAAGGACTTGGTCATTTCTCCGGCCGCGAACTCCAGCGTGCCGTTGGTGCCGGCATAATCTTGGCCGGCCACGGCTGTGAGGTTGCTGGTGGCATAGTCCACGGTGAACGCTCCCAGCAAGCCGTCGTTGCCACGGGTCACGGTTAATCGGATGTCCCCCTCGCTTTCATGAACCCAGAGTTGATTCTGCGTGAACTGGACGCCGGGGTCGTTGTCCAGAATGGTGATCGTGGCGATCCTCGGTGTGCCAAGGACTTGATTCGTCGGATTGCTCAGGGTCACGCGGAACGTTTCACTCGACTCCTTGAGACCATCGTTGAGGATCGGGACGGTAAACAGTTTGATTTTCTCCCCGGCAGCGAAGGACAACGTGTTGGTGGCGCCAGTGAAGTCCAGACCGTTAGTAGCCGCCAGGTCGCTCGTCGCATAGTCCACAGTCACCGGGAAGTTTCCGTCGTCATTCCTCACGACCCCGATCAAGACCGAGCCTTCATCTTCGCGGGCCCAGTAGTTGGCGAACTCCAATGCCAGCGCCTTGTCGTTGTCCGTGATGCGCACGTTGGCAATCGCGCGCGTGCCCAGTATGGCGTTGGTTGGGTTGCTCAGCGTCACCGTGAATGCCTCGTAAGCAGCCGCCTCAACCACGCCATCGTTCAGGATCGGTACCGTAATGGTCTGATTGGTTTCACCGGCAGCAAAGTGGAGCGTCCCGTTGGTCGCGATGTAATCCAGACCCGCCGTCGCCGTCCCGTTAGCGGTGGCGAAATCCACACTCACCGCCGTGGCCGTGTCGCCACTCCGTTCCACGGTGAGGAGGACGCTGCCGGCGGTTTCGGCTACCATGTAGATGTTCGTGGAGAATTGGACGGTAGACTGGCTGAAACTGCCGAGCATCGAGGACATCAGCACGCCAGCAAACAAAAGAAAAGTCCTTGTTTTCATAATATTCTCATGCCTTCAAGCTATTCACGCGAGCCACCGGCCCGGTTTAACAAAGAAAATGTGGTTTTTTATTCGCGGTCGGTTATCAATCGGCCGCTGACGGTAATTCACTGCCGGCTGGCCAACGGTCGCGTGCAGCCATCCTTCCCATGTCGAGCGCTTTGGCGTAAACTAAATCCATGCGAACACTGGCTGAAGACACCCATCCCGGCGCGGAGCGGGTGCTCATTGAATTGCTGCGTCGCGCCGCGCCCGCCCGCAAGCTGGCCATGCTGCTTGATGCCAACCGCACCGGGCGCGCCCTGGCGATGACGGGCCTGCGCGAGCGCCATCCGTACGATTCGCCGGCACGGTTGCGGCGGCGTTTGGCAGACTTATGGTTCGGTCCCGAACTCGCCGCCAAGGCTTACGGTCCGTTGCCGGAGCATGAGTGAAGCCGATACAGAACTGCTGGGGGCGGTTGCCCGCGTTGTGGCGGCGTTTGAGGCGCTTGGCGTGGATTATCTCGTGGGCGGCTCGGTTGCCAGCAGCGTTTTTGGCGAACCGCGTCAGACTGTGGATGCCGATTTGGTCGCGCGGCTGCTGGGGCGGCACGCGGAACCACTGGTGGCCAGACTTGCCGGTGACTTTTACTCCGATCTGCCGGCCATTGTCACAGCCATCCAAACGCAAGGCTGTTTCAACCTGATTCACTTGGAAACCATGACGAAGGTGGACGTTTTCGTTCGCTGGCGCGACCCGTTCGCCCGATCCCAATTTGCCCGGCGTCAGAAGAAGTCCGTAGGCCAGGTAGTGCCATTGGAATTGTTCTTTGCATCGGCGGAAGACACCGTAAGCGAAACTTGATTGGTATCGTAAGGGGGGCGGGGTCTCGGATCGCCAATGGCGCGACCTGCTCGGCGTTCTCAAGATTCAAGCTGACGCTCTGGACCGGGCTTACCTCGTCCACTGGGCCGGCGAATTGGGCGTCACCGATCTCCTGCGCTGTGCGTTGAACGAAGCTGGCCTGACTGAATACTAAAGCAGCTAGCGAGGCTCAGAGTTTCTCCGAGTGGATTATCTTTGTTAGAAATCCACCCGCCTTTTCGTGTATAGCTTGTGCAGGCCGTTTCACCACCAGCACCGCCGCGTATGCCGGACCAATCGTTCGATCTAATCGCCACGCGGCACAGCTTGCTCAACCGACTCAAAGACTGGGGCGACCAGACGAGTTGGCAGGACTTTTTCGATACCTACGGGAGATTGATCTACAATGTGGCGGTCAAGGCCGGGTTATCGGACACGGAAGCACAGGAGGTGGTGCAGGAGACCATCATCGGGGTCGCACGAAAGATCGGGGAGTTCAAAACTGATCCAACCCACGGCTCCTTCAGTGCGTGGCTGATGCAATTGACACGCTGGCGCATTGCCGATCAGTGGCGGAAGCGCGGCGACGTGGGACAGGCGTCCTGCCTGTCTGGCGCAGGCGGGGCGACTGGCCGACACTCGGATGACACTGGCACTACCGATGCGATCGAGCGTGTCCCGGACCCGGCGGGTATTCCGCTCGATGCGGTATGGGAGGAAGAATGGGAGAAGCATTTGATGAACGCGGCGTTGGAGCGGGTCAAGCGAGAGGTCAGCCCGCGGCAGTTCCAAATGTTCGATCTGCACGTGCGGCAGGAGTTGTCGGTCGCCGAAACGGCGCGGACGTTGCAGGCGAGTGTGGCCTCAGTATACATGGCCAAGCACCGGGTCGCGCGGCTGGTGAAGAAAGAATTGGCCAGGCTGCAGAAGGTGACCGGTTAATAGAAGTCCCTGATGGAAACTTAGCTTGAGGAGGGTTCGAGAAGCGGAGCCACCGACATGAAGAGGTCGATTGTTGATTGAAATACCGAGAGAATGATCCGCCTCGTTACCTCGGCGGCTGCTGGATTCCGACTTCCGCAACTGGCTTTTGGTGGTTTTTGATCCACGGGGATTCAGTTCCAGACTCGACGGCACTCCCTTGACTTTGACATGGTGAGCAGCCATGAAATCGAGTGCCAAAGCAAACAGTGGGGTGCCGCATTCTCGCCCGCCACTGGCGCGCATGCTGCACATTCACCAGGCAGTTCAATCTGGTAAATTCCCCAACGCCACCCAGCTGGCCGCGGAACTCGAAGTCAGCCCCAAATCCGTCCACCGCGACATCGAGTTCATGCGTGACCGGCTGGAGCTGCCGATTGACTATCACTCACGGCGCTTTGGCTATCATTACACAGCCGAGGTAACCGCATTCCCGACGCTGCACATTACCGAAGGCGAACTTGTCGCGTTGGTCATTGCCGAAAAGGCCCTCGAACAGTATCGCGGCACGCAATTCGAGAAGCCGCTGCTGAGCGCCATTCGCAAGATCGAGCAATCCCTGCCGGACACGATTTCGCTCAATCTCGCGGACATTGAGCAGACCATTTCGTTCCGGACCCGTGCCGAGCCGGTGTTGAATCTGGAGATCTTCGACACGCTCGCCAAGGCCACGGCGCATCGGCGGCAGTTGGAACTGACTTATCGCAAGGCCGGCAGTCGCCAGGGGGAGGCGCGCCTCATTGATCCCTACCACCTCGCGAACATCAACGGCGAATGGTATCTCTTCGCCTGGGATCATGCGCGGAAGGACATCCGCACTTTCGTGCCGGCACGCGTGCAGGCTGTGAAGCCAACGGGCAGGACTTTTCCCCGACCGCAGAAGTTCTCGCTCGAACAGCGATTGCGTCACAGCTTTGGCGTCCACTCAGGCGCGGGCGAGTTTGAAGTCGTGCTCCGTTTCAACGCGCGCGTCGCCGATTACATCCGGGAAAAGAAATGGCACGCCTCGCAACAGCAACGGGAGTTGAAGGGCGGGGGAGTGGAGTTGCGCTTGCAGCTCTCCAGCCTCGTCGAGATTGAACGCTGGGTGTTGAGTTGGGGGGCAGACGTGGTCGTGGTGAGACCCAAGGAACTCGCAACGGCCATCCAGGAAGCTGCCCGCCGAATGCTAACCCCGCGCAAATGACCGCGGGCCGGTGGGTGGCACTGGGGGAGGCGAGAAGGGCCCGGGGGCCGGGTTGGGCCCGCGCTGTGGGCGATTGCGGAAAAACTCCCTTATTGCGGGGCTGCGGGCCCCATGCTAGCTTGCCCTCGATTACGCTATCCTATCATGGCTGACGACAACAAGATTCAAGACAACGACAAGAGCGGGAAGAAGAACGGTGAATTTCGCCTGCCGCCGCGTACCTGGCTGGTTTGGGTCATCATCATCGGTGGCATTGTCCTGCTGGTGACGATGAAGGACCGCCTGGACGTGCCGCGCGCCACCCTTTCCCAATACGAGTTTTTCCAAAAGGTGGATTCCAACCTCCTCGCCAGCGCCAGCATCAATTACGGCGCCCAGTCCGCCCTCACCGAAATCGTGGGCACCTACTACCGGAGCACGCCGGAGGGCGAAAAGGTGATGAAGGATGGCAAGGCGGAGGAAGTCCCCTTCCGGACGAAGGCCCGTTTGACCGAAGCTTTGGAAAACAAACTTTTGGCGGTTGAGAAGATTGAGCCCCACGAGGTGAGTGCCATTCTGTACAGCCTGGGCATTCAGATTCTGTTCCTCGCCATCATCGGCCTGTTCCTTTGGTTTTTCTTCATTCGGCAGATCCGCATGGCGGGCAAGGGCGCGCTGAGTTTCGGCAAGAGCAAGGCCCGGCTATTGGCCAAGGAGCGGAACAAGACCACGTTCAAGGACGTGGCGGGCGTGGAGGAAGCCATCGAGGAAGTTTCGGAGCTGGTTGAATTCTTGAAGGACCCGAAAAAGTTCCAGCGGTTGGGAGGGCGGATTCCCAAGGGAGTGTTGATGATTGGCGCGCCGGGCACCGGTAAAACGCTGCTGGCCAAGGCCATTGCCGGGGAGGCGGATGCGGCATTCTTCAGCATCAGCGGATCGGATTTCGTTGAAATGTTCGTCGGCGTGGGGGCAAGCCGCGTGCGCGACATGTTTGAGCAGGCCCGCAAGGCGACGCCGTGTCTGGTCTTTATTGACGAAATCGACGCGGTGGGTCGCTCGCGAGGCCACGGGCTTGGTGGCGGTAACGACGAACGGGAACAAACGTTGAACGCGCTGCTGGTGGAGATGGACGGCTTCGACACGCAGGAGGGCATCATCATCATCGCCGCGACGAACCG
>CAZIJO010000229.1:0-9788 GCA_964539515.1 uncultured Bifidobacterium sp.
TCGACATTCACGTTGGCAACGTGACGCTCTACCAGACTGAGCTACGCTCGCTTCCAAACGACTGGCGGCAAGCTACGAAAACCACGCCGGAATGCAAGCTCTGTTTTGGGGGCGGCAAGGAGCCTCGGACCGCGAAGGCGTCGGCATTAGCCTGGCTTCCCTCCGTGAATCGTGCGGCGTTCAGTCCTGCCTTTGCTGCTTGTCGCAAAGCCGATGGGTCGTTAATTTACCGGGGTGGAACACGAAGCCAACAAGCGATTCATCGAAGCCCTGACGCGCTCGCAGATTTATCAGGACTACGAACGCGCCTTCAGCAAGACCACCGGTCTCCCGCTGACGCTTCGGCCCGTGGAATCCTGGCACATGGCCCAGCACGGGAAGCGGGCCGAGAATCCTTTCTGCACGCTCATGGCCGAGAACAACCGCGCCTGCGCGGCTTGCCTCGAGACCCAGCAGAAAATCAACGAGGTTGCCGGCGTCGGCCCCCGCACGGTCAAATGTTTTGCCGGGTTGTGCGATACCGGCGTGCCGGTTTCCATCGGCGATGAATTGCTTGGCTTCCTCCAGACGGGCCAGATTTTTCTCAAGAAACCCACCCGCGCTCAGTTTGCCCGGGCGGCCAAACAACTGGTTGACTGGGGCTGGAAAGTGGACTTGCGCCGGCTCGAGGAAGCATACTTTCAGACCCGCGTCATCTCGCCGAAGCAATACGAGTCCGTCGTGCGGTTGCTCACGATCTTCGCCCAGCACCTTTCCCTCGTCAGCAACCAGCTGCTGGTGCGCAACGCCAACGCCGAACCGCCCGCCATCACCCGCGCCAAGCAGTTCATCAAGGAACATCAGGCCGACGAAATCTCCCTGGGCGACGTCGCCAAGGCGGTGAACACCAGCACGTTTTACTTCTGCAAAATGTTCAAGAAGGCCACGGGGTTGAACTTCACGGATTACCTTTCGCGCGTCCGCGTGGAGAAAGCCCGGAATCTCCTGCTCAATCCCAACCTGCGCATCAGCGAAATTGCCTTTGCCGCCGGGTTCCAATCCTTGAGTCACTTCAACCGTGTCTTTCGCCGGATTGCCGGCGAGTCCCCGACCCGCTACCGCGAAAAGCTCCCCGGCGCATGAGCCGTTTCCGCCCGGCGCCCGGCTTAAGGCGGCAGCCGAAGATCTCATGGAAAACCCGCCAGCCTTCTGATGGGCCGAACCTGGGGTCCGCAGGGCCGGTCGGCTGCCCGTTCAAATGATTGACGGAAGTCAATTCCGCCCATTGACGGCTGCCTTATGATTTGACCCGGTTGCCAGTGACAGCGACCGCGGCGCAGGCCGCGCGCGGTTGCACGCACCCGCAGCCGTCCACGTTATGATGCATCGATTGAAGTTCGCGGTGATGACGATGGTGGTGGTTCTGGCCGCCATCACCGGCGTCGCGCAGGGCACCGAGAGCTACGAACAACCCCCGATCAGTTACTCGGCCACGGCCCCCCGCGATGCGCTCGTGGCGGTGCAGCAGCGGTTGGCGGCGGGGCAGCTGAAATTGACCGGGAGCGGGCGGGAAATTGTGCAAAGCCTGCTGCAAGAACTGCACATTCCGGTCGAAAGCCAGATGCTCGTGTTTTCCAAGACCAGCCTGCAGCGCCAGCGTATTCGGCCCGATCATCCCCGGGCGCTTTTCTTTTCCGACACCTGTTACATTGGCTGGGTGCCGTCCGGCCTGGTCGAAGTTACCACCATCGATCCCCAGCTGGGGCCGATCTTTTACAGCTTCGACCCCAATGCGGATGCGCCCAAATTTGTGCGGGACAACGAATGCCTGAGTTGTCATGGGGGCACGTTTGTGCGCGGGATTCCCGGCATATTCGTGCGTTCGGTTTTCACGGACGAGCAGGGGGAGCCGCTCTTGCGCTTTGGTTCGGAGGTGGTGGATTTTCGCACCCCGTTTACGAATCGCTGGGCGGGATGGTACGTCACCGGCAAACACGGATCGGCCCTGCACCGGGGTAATGTTCTGGCCCAGGAAAAGAATGGCGAGTTGGTGGTGGACTTGAAGCGCGGGGCGAACGTGACGGACCTCTCCGCCTTTTTTGAAACGCGAGCGTATCTCACGCCGCGCAGCGACATCATCGCGCTGCTCGTGTATGAACACCAATTGGCCATGCAGAACACCCTCACGCGGGCTTCGCTGGACTGCCGGCGCATGCTGGCGTACCAGAAAAATCTGCAGCAGGACCTGAAGGAGCCGGTCACGGAGGAACTCACCTATGACAGCGTCAAGCGGGTGTTCGAAGGGACGGCAAAGGACGTGGTGGACGATCTTTTGTTCAAGGGTGAGGCCCAGCTGCCCCAAGGCCTCGAAGGTTCGGCGGCGTTTCAAAGCGCCTTTCAGACCGGCGCGCGCCGGGATCGCGACGGCCGTTCCCTGAAGGATTTTCATCTCCGGGGCCGGCTTTTCCAGAACCGCTGCAGTTATCTCATCTACTCGGACAGCTTCCTGGCCCTGCCCGACCCCTTGAAACGAAAAATCTACGACCGGCTCGTGCGTGCGCTCCATCCCACGAATCCTGATCCGCAATACGCCTACCTGGGCGGCGAGGAACGGGCCCGGATCACCAGCATCCTGCAACAAACGCACTCCGAGTTCCGCCAGGTGCTCGAACAATAGCTCCCCAAGTCACACCTTGGTTTCCGACTGTCTGGTCTTGGTCGTGGCGCCGAATAACAGGCGGAGACTGTTCATCACCACAATTACCGTGCTGCCTTCGTGGCCGACCACGCCAACGGGCAGGGGTATCTTTCCCATCAAAGCAAACCCCACCAGCACCACCACGGTGCCCATGGAGATCACCAGATTTTGTCGGATGATACGCCGGGCCCGCTGGCTCAGCCGGAACGCGGCGAGAAAGTTTTCCAGGCGGTCGTGCATCAACACAATGTCGGCCTGTTCCAACGCCGCATCGGATCCGCGCGCCCCCATCGCAACGCCCACGTGCGCGACCGCCAGGCTCGGCGCATCGTTCACGCCGTCGCCCACCATGGCCACCCGCTGGCCGCCCTCGCTCAACTGTTTGATCGCCGTCACCTTTTCCTCCGGCTTCAATTCCGCGCGCACTTCATCCAAATGTAATTCGGCCTTTAAGTGCTCCGCCGTCGCCCGCCGGTCACCGGTCAGGACCACCGTCCGCAAGCCGCCCGCTTTCAACTCGTCCATCACGCCTTGCGCCTGGGGGCGAATGTCGTCGCGCAAAATGATCCGGCCCAGCAGCGCCGGGCCGCTGAGCCAGATTTCCGAGAAGCCAGCCGCTATGGGAGGCACCTCAGCCACGGCGTGATCGCCGCGCGCCGACGCAATCCATTCCCGGCGGCCCAGCAGGTATTCTCCCCGCTCGCAACGGCCGCGCACGCCGTGGCCGGTTACCGATTCAAAATGGGCGAATTCAATGGCCGCCAGGCCCTTTTGTTTGCCATGCCGGGTGACCGCCCGGGCGAGGGGATGGGTCGAAAGCCGGTCGAGCGAGTAAGCCAGTTGCGTCACTTCGGCTTCGCAGCCGGACGGGAAGCTCTCCACTTTTTCGACGCGCAATTCGCCGGTCGTGAGCGTGCCGGTCTTGTCGAGCGCGACCACCGAGACATCCGCCAGTTTTTCGACCGCTGCCCCGCCGCGAATCAAAACGCCGTGCCGCGCGCCCCATGCGATGGCCGCCAGCACCGCCGAGGGGATTGAAAGCACGAGCGCGCAGGGCGAGGCGACGACCAGGAGCGTCATGGTGTGGTAGAACGCACTCTGCGCCACGGCCGTGGACGTGAACGGCGGCAGCTGAAAACCCAGCCACCACACGAAGAACATCACCGCTGACAGGATCAGCACGAGGTAGGTGTAAATTGTGCCGAATTTGTCGGCGAACTGTTGCGACGGCGCCTTTTGCTGCTGCGCTTCCTTGATCAGTTGGATGATCTTGCACAGCGAACTTTGGGCGGCGGGCCGCAGCACACCGACTTCCACGGCGCCCCAAAGATTGATGGTGCCGGCCAGCACGTTGTCCCCGACAGTTTTTTCGACGGGCGTGGCTTCGCCGGTAAGATTGGATTCGTCGGTCGCGGTGTCGCCCCGCAGGACTTCCCCGTCCACGGGAAACTGGGAGCCGGGCTTGACCAGGAGGCGCATGCCGGTCTGGAGCTGTTCGACGGGCAATTCCCTTTCCCCGCCAGCCGCCTCCAGCACCGTGGCCACTTTGGGCGCTTCCCGAAACAGCGAGCGGATTTCCTTTTGCGTCCGGCCGAGCGCATAATGTTCGAGGGCCCCGGAAAGCGAGAACAGGAACAACAAAGTGGCCCCTTCCCCCCAGGCTCCGATGCTCGCGCTGCCGACCGCGACGGCGATCATAAGGAAATGAACGTCAATGCTGCGCTGACGGATGCGTTCCCAAACCTCTTCCGCCGGAAAGAACGCCCCGGCCAGGTAACTCAACACGAACAGCGGGAGACGCCAGGCCGGCGGCGCCACGTAGGCTGCCAACAACCCCAGCGCGCCGCAAAGCAGCGCCAGCACCAGTTGCGGCTTCCACTCGTCTTCGTGGTGCGGGTCCTCGAGAAACTCAACATCGCGCTGGACGACCTTGGGGAACGGCAGATCGCGCCAGCGCCAGAACTTGGGCGCCGTAGGGCAAGTCACCCGTGCGATGGTGGTTGTTCCTTGTTCGTGTTTGATGGTGATGTTTCGCCGTTCCGGCTCCGTCAACGGCGATTCGCACGTGGAGCAATCGCCCGTTCCCCGGAGCAGTTGACAGGAGACGTGGTCGTCCTCCGCGGCTTGAATCGTGGTGCTCACCCGCGCGGTGAGTCTGGTGACGTCGGTGCGCCCCAGCGTGGCCACGGAAATGGTCTTGCGTGTGCGATCCAGCGTCACAGCTTCCAACGCCGGCTCTTCCGCCAACACCCGTGTCACCGCGCGGGTAAAACAGGGCCCGGCGGCTGCGCGGCTGGCATTTGTTGGCTGGCTCCGGGAATTCATCGCCTGCCCACCAGCCATAGCACTTCCGCCGTCGCCGGGCGACAAGAATTCGGTGCCTCGCCCGGACCCGCGGAATTTCCGCGACACCACCCCGGGCTTGAAAAATACCCCCGGTAAACCGCACCATCCCCTCCCGCGGGATTTTTCCAGCGGCAATCGGATCATGAAGAACCAACAAAACCGAACGATCAAGACGGTGGCAATTCTGGGTGGCGGGCCAGCGGCCAGCACGCTGGCCACGCTGTTGGCCCGCGAGGGCATACGGGTGGCAATCCTGCACCGCCCCCGCAATGCACCGTTGCTCGTGGGGGAGTCGCTCGTACCTGCCATCATCCCGCTTTTGCGGCGGCTTGGTGTTGAAGAAGAGGTTCGCGCCTTCGCCAAATACAAGCCGGGCGCGATTTTCAACATGAACGAGTTCGGGGACTTTCCATTTACGTTCAAGGATTTTTGCGGAGCACTGCCGGACTACGCCTACAACGTGCCTCGCCTCAAATTTGAAACCACGTTGCTCGCTGCGGCCCAGAAAGCTGGCGCCCGGGTTTTTGAGACGGAAGCCGGAGTCGAACGGATCAGCAACACCGACCGGATTCGCCTCACCAGCGCGACGCTCGCAGCGACGGGCCATTTTTTTGAGGGCCAACCGGACTTGATCGTGGATGCAACTGGTCGGGCCCGGGTGCTGCCCAAATTGTTGGGTATCCCAAGCCGTGAAGGCGGACGGAAAGACACGGCCCTGTTTGCCCATCTTGACCGCACGGAATTATACAAGGACGGATACGTTCATTCCTCGCGGCTCGACCATGGCTGGAGCTGGCGCATTCCTTTGCCGGGTCGGGTGTCCTTGGGCATCGTCATCAGCTCCGAGCATCCGCCGAAGTTCGGCGCGACCGCCGAGGAACGTTATGACAATCTGCTGAAGCATGACTCCGTCCTGCGCGTGGTCACTGCTGGCGCGCAACGCCTCACCCCCGTGATGGAATACACCAATTACCAGCTGGTTTCCGAACGGCTTTGCGGTGACGGTTGGGTGCTCGTGGGGGATACGGCGGGCTTCATCGATCCGGTCTTCTCGAGCGGTCTGCTCATCGGCATCTCCAGCGCGACATCGCTGTTTGACGCCATTCGCGCCGGCGACGCTCCCGCCTTCCAACGTTACGAGACGGAAGTCATCCATCATCTCCGCACGTGGCACGAAATCGTGAACTACTACTACGATGGCCGGATGTTCACGTCGTTCCGCGTGGGCGAAATGATGCGGTCCAACCCGTTGATCCGCCTCGTTTACCCGCACATAAACAAGCACATGGGGCGCATCTTCATGGGTTCGGCGGCGAAAGCCACATACAGCATGGGAGTGATGCGTTTCCTGATGGAATACGGACTCAAAGGCGAAGACCCGGGCAAAATGGCCATCCGGTAGACTTTATGGCTGGTCTGCAAGGGGCCAAGGCCAGGGCCATGTTTTGCACCTCGCCGCCTATTGGCTAAAAATCATCCAGCGCGGTACAGCGCAACGGCGGGGTTTCATCCCATTCACCGGAGAAAGGAGACCAATCCGAGGATTTGACCTGAGGTGGGACGAGGAGTTCGTTCATCGGTGGAAGGAGCAAAATCACCTCTGCCGGTGGCAAAAGCCTTAGGGGCGCTGGATTTATGGCCGTTGCTTGCATACGATTTGGTACCTTTCGCAAAGCCATCTGCCAGTTCGGCTCGGCGGTTGAAACCCGGTTTCCTGGATTTATGGCTTTCAAGGTAACCAGAGGGCATCAGCCGTGCCAGCGACCGGGCGGCCAACTCACGATTCGATACATGGCAGGAGATCTCCCGAAGTTCGCATGAGAACCAAGGGGTGCGGCGGCGGTGAACCCGGTCCGGCAAGATCCGTCGCCGGCCAACGGATCCACACCCAGGAATCGCCAGGAAGCCGGTCACGCCTTCCGGCATTTCAGCCACGTATGATACTGGCCGACCTGATCGCGCTCTTCCACGACCCGGAGACCGCTGTCGGTCAGACAACGCAGCAAGTCGGAGGAATGGTACATCTGGCTGTTGCCATTGGCGATGGCGGTAAAATACAGCGAGGTCTGTTGCAGGCAGAAGGCGGCAATCTCGTTCGGCTGCCGATCCCAGAATAACTCAAGGATGTGCAGCGTGGCATCCGGCGACAACGCGAGCGCCGCCCGCCGCAAAATGGAAACGATCTGCTGCTCGGAAAAGCAATCCAGGAACTGGCTCATCCAGATGACATCATACCCGCCGGGCAACGATTGCGATTCATCCAGGATGTCGATCGCGAAAAAATCCACGCGCTCCTCCAGGCTGTGAGCGCGGATATTCTCGCGCGCCAGTTCCAGTTGGCGCGGCAGATCCGCAATGGTGACACGGATCTCGGGATTGTGTTTGACGCATTCGACCGCCCAGCGGCCCGTGTTGCCGCCCACATCGAGCACCCGCTTCGGCTTGTCCGCGAACACCAATGGCAGGGCCGCAGGAAATGCCCGATCCGAGTAGTAGTGATCAAAGTCCAGCCAGCTTTCCCGGGCCCGGGCGGGCAGCGAACTTAATCCTTCGTAGAAAGTCTTCCATTGTCCCAGCGTCTCCAACCCCGCCGGCCGGCCGTGCTCAATCGCTTCATCCAGGTAAAACAATCCCCGGTAACAAATCTCATGCGCCATGTCCATGTTGGCGTGCGTCATGGCATCGCGCAGAATGAAATAACCCAGCTTGGTCAGGGTAAACCGGCCGTCGTTGAGACAAAACACACCGATACCGAGACCGGCCTCCATCAAGACCTTCACGCCGTACCGGGGCACCGGCGCGTCCGCCACGATTTCATCCAGCGTCCGTCCAGTCGCACCGCCACGCTGCACCTGTTCGAGGAGCCCGTATTTGCGCAGCAACCGGCAGGCTTGAAACACAACCGGGGCGAACGCGATCCGCTGGGCCTCGGATTTTGCTTCGTAGGCGGACTTGGAATCGCACTTGAAATAGTTCATCACCCGGCGTGCGTGGCATTGGTTTGGAGGATTCTGGACAGGAGCGACAAGGCGCGCCCCGGTTGCGTGACGTACGGGTTGGATCGGTCCCACACGTAACCTGCCAGCACCGAGCAAATCTGCCGCATGATATCCGGGTTTCCTCCGGCGGCGAAGAATATCTGGTGCAGGGTGCCGTCGTACCAGGCCGTAACATAAGTCCGGAATGTGTTGATCCCCTGCATGACATGATCCGCGTAGTCCGTCTGCCAGTCGACGGGCTCACCCCGCAAATGCGAGGTCAGCACCCGCGCCGCGCGATTGGCCGATGCCAGCGCCAACGTCACGCCGGAACTGAAAATCGGGTCCAAGAATTCCGTGGCGTTGCCAACCAGGGCGAAGCGCGGACCGAACAATTGCTTCACCGCACAGGCATAACCGGAGATGCACTGCGGACCGAACACGATCTTCATTTCCGCGAGCCGGGGGCCGGCGCACGGATCCGACGCCAGGATTGCGCGGAGTCGTTGTTCCGGATCCGCCGGATAGCGGGTGAAAAATGCCGGCTCCGCCACGACCCCGACACTGGTCCGCCCGTTGGTAAACGGGATGATCCAGATCCAGGCCCCTTCCGGATGGACACACGCCCAGATCTTGCCTTCCTCCCGCCCGGACGGACGTTGGTCACCCGTGACATGCGCCAGGAGCGCTTCCCGGGGCGGAAAGTGGGACGGCAATTCCAAGTCCAACAACCGTGGCAGCACGCGTCCGTAACCGCTGCAATCCAGGACAAACTTCGCTTTCACCGTCCGCGACTCGCCTCCGGGCTGCGCGAGGGTTACCGCGGCGTGGGACGACGCGAAGGCGGCGGCCGTTACGCTGTGTCCATAGAGAATTTCCACCCCGCGCGCGGCAACGGCGTCCGCGAGCGTCTTGTCGAAATCCGCGCGCGGGACCTGATACGTGTATTTCCAGCCCGCCGTAAATTGGGCGGAAAAATCAAAGTTGCACGATCGACCATCGCGGAAGAACACCGCCCCATTCTTTTGCATGAACCCTTGCGCCGCCACTGGCGCCAACATCCCGGCCTCCTGCAGCAAATCCATGCAATGCGGCAGCAGGCTCTCGCCAATCACGAAGCGCGGAAATCGCTCCCGCTCCACGATCAGCAACCGGAAGCCGGCCTCGTGCAACAGCGCCGCGGCGGTGGCGCCGGCCGGACCTGCGCCAATGATCAGGACGTCCACGTCAGTTTTCATCAGATTCTCCCATCGCCGCCAGACATTGCCGCTGCGCACTTTCGGATTGAAGCAACTCCGCCACCCGATGGATGTCTCCGGCCAGGGGGCGGTCACATTCCATCACCGGCGAGATGCCCCGCACGAGTTCATAGAGCCGGCGAAAGTCCCCGCCCAACGCCCGGTCGCGTCCACGGGCGTCGGCCGCCTGCGCCAGCGCCAGGGTCTCGATGGCCAGGAGCTTCCACACCAGCGGCAGGGTGGCGCGGGTCATCCGGGCGGCAATGCAACCCATGCTGACCACGTCTTGATTGTTCGCGTTGGTGGAAATGGTTTGAATCGACGCGGGAGTGCCCAGCAGCCGCGCCTCCGCGGCCAAGGACGTGGCCAAAAGCTGCGCGCCCCCGAAGCCGGTGTTGAGTCCCGGCGCCCCTGCCGCCAGCAACGGCGGCAACCCACGACTGTAACGCCAGTTGACCAGTCGCTCGATCTGCCGGTCGGCCAGCAGCGCCAGCTTGATCAATCCAAGGCGGAGGTAATCACTGACCATCGCGATCTGCTGGCCGTAAA
>CAZIJO010000230.1:0-9762 GCA_964539515.1 uncultured Bifidobacterium sp.
CGATTTCCTTGTAGATGGCCTGCATGGCGCGGCTGTTGCCGATGATGGCGGATTGGGCCGACCGGGCCTGTCCCATTTCCAACGGTTCAGACATGAGCCGGCTGCTGGCCACGGCCTTGGCAATCAAGTCGAGCAGTTCGCCCATCTCGAACGGTTTGAGGAGGTAATCGTAAGCCCCGAGCTTGGTGGCTTCGATGGCGGTTTCGGTCGTGCCGAAGGCGGTCATCATGATGATGGGCAGCTTCGGCTTGGCGGCGTGCAGTTGCTCGATCAATTCGAGACCGGACAAGCCCGGCATCTTCAAATCGGTGAGCACCACGTCGCAGGGTTCCTTTTTGGCGCGGGCCAGCCCCTCATCGCCGCGCGTGGCCGTGGCGACGTGATAGCCATCGGACTGTAATTCTTTCCTCAACCCCGCCATAATGCCGGGGTCGTCTTCAATGAGCAGAATTCTAGGGTGCGGGTTCATCACTGGCTTCAGGTTGCGAGTTGGGCAGCAGGATGGCGAAGGTCGTGCCGCGATTCACCTCGGAGCGGCACTCCAGCGCGCCGCCGTGTTTTTCGACAATGCGCGATGCGATGGCTAGGCCCAAACCAGTGCCTGCCTCCTTGGTGGTGAAGAACGGATCGAACATCCGCTTCTGCACTTCGGGCGGAATGCCCTTGCCCGTGTCGCTGACCTCCAGAATGACCACACGGCGGGCGCGGCCCGCCTGGCGTTCCCGGCCGGGGCGGGAACGGAGCGTGAGCGTGCCACCGCCCTCCATGCTCTCGACGGCGTTTTGAATCAGGTTGATCAACACCTGTTCCATCTGATGCGGGTCAACTTGCACCCAAAGGTCCGGCAAGGATTCCAGGTTCAGCCGGATGGAAGTCTTTTCCAACTGCGGACCGAAGAGCGCTTGCATGTGGGCGAGCAAACTGTCGGCGGAAACGGCGTGGAGCTTGGGTTCGGTGGGGCGGGCAAACTGCAAAAACTCCTGCACGATGCGTTCGAGGCGCTGGATTTCGTGGCCGATCACCAGCGCGTCCTCCTGTTCGGACGAGTTCGCGACCAGACTCTTCTTCAAACTGTGCAGGCGGACGTTGATGGCCGTGAGCGGATTGCGGATTTCGTGGGCCACACCGGCGGCCAGCGTGCCGAGCGAGGCCAGCTTCTCGTGCCGCGCCGCGTGGGCGCGGCTTTCGCCCAGTTCGACGCGCAGCGGACCAATCACGCCGCGATAAATGGCAACGATCGCAGTGCCCACCAGAATGATCAGCAGCCCCAATTGCACGATCAGCAATTGCTGCAACGAGCCCAGCGCGCGGTGCGAATTTTTGATAAACTGCATTTGCGCGGTACGCTCGGCGATCTTCAGCTCCTCACAGAGGCCCAGCACGGGCGCCGCCCCGTTCTCCACCCGTTCCTGAACGGGCGTCGGCGAGGGGGTGACCCCGGCTTGCACTCGCTCTTCCATCAACTGGGTTGCCAGCACCACGTATAAGTCGAAAGCGGACTGGAGCCGGGCCAGCAATGCGCCCTCTTTCGCCGTGGTGACAGTGGCTTGGTTCGTCCTCATCCACGTCTGCAATTCCTGGCTCTCCGTTTGAAAGGCGTCTCGGTCCTCCGGATTGCGGCGCAGATCGAAGCGTTGGACGGTCGCATTCAAATCGCGCACCCACGCTTCGATGTGTTCGGCGCGGTGAAAGGCATCCGCTTGCACGGAGGCGAAGCTCCGGTGCAACTGCCGAAGATCCTGCCAGGTTATGCGTCCCGCCCAGCCCACGACCAGCACCAGCAAGACGACGGCGAGCGCATAGCGGTAAGTGCGCGCTTGAACCTTCATAAAGTGACCAGCCACTGACCAGTGGTGGATTCCCACCCGCCACCGCTGCGGCTCACGGCTTGACCTTTCGCGCTCATAACTGCTTGCCCTTTAAGCCGCGCCAGCGCCAGCCCTCGCTGGCATAGCACCGGCTAAGGGGAATTGTGAACAGGTAAATCATTCGCCGAGATTAAGGCAAATTGAATGCCAGCGCGACGCGAATGAAAACAACGGTGAGTTTAGCCATTGCCTGATCCCGCGGCGCGATCAGCCCAAGGGGCAACCTCACGTCGGGAATCATCAACCTGCAACGGCCGGAAGGCAAGCGCGACGGTCGGGAGGACCGAGGCAAACCGGCTCGGGCTTGCAGGTTACTAAAACCAGGTCCAGCCCGTGTTCGACCAGGCACTGGCGGTTTGAAAGCGGTGACTTATGACCAAGAAAATTCTGGTGGTGGACGATGAGAGTTCGATCCGCGAGGCTCTGCGCAAGGTCCTGCACGCGGAGGATTACGAGGTCGTTTCCGCCGAAGACGGCCAGCAAGCTATTAAAAAATTCGGAGCGGAGAAGATCGACCTCCTGCTCCTGGACCTCGGCCTGCCGGTGAACGACGGCTGGGGCACTTTGGCATGGCTGGACCGGGTCAACCCGCTCCTGCCCGTCATCATCATCACGGGCCGGTACGCGCAGCGGGAACTGGCGGAGCAAGCGGGCGTGGATGCCTTAATGGAGAAGCCTCTCAACGTGCCGCGCTTGCTCCAGGTGATTCGTGAGCTCCTGAATGAGCCGGTGGACCGCCGGCTCCAGCGCGCACGCAACCGTGTCCCGGGCTTTCGCTACGTACCGTGCGACCAGGCGCTGTTCCGCGAAGACTTGAATGCACGTTTCACCACGCCGTACCCGTGTCCCGAACCAAAGAAAACCTGAGCCCCTGATGCCATGACAAAAAATTCAAAAACCAAGCCTGATCCGGTCGCGAAGCTGAACCACGACCTGCCGGGGCCGGGAGCCACCACCGACGCCAGGAAAAGGAAATTGCTGGTGGTGGATGATGACCGGCAAATTCGCGAAGCGTTGCGCAAGCTGCTGCGCGCGGAAGGATACGAAGTCGCGCTCGCGGCCACCGGCCAGGAGGCCATCACAAGATTTAACACGGAACGCTTTGATCTCATGCTGCTGGATCTCAACCTGCCGGACCACAACGGTTGGGATGTGTTCGAGACGCTGACCGCCCGCAATCCCTGCCTGCCGATCATCATCATCACCGGGTGCGACAAACAATACGACCTGGCCGTAGGAGCGGGGGTCGGCGCTTTGATCGAGAAACCGCTGGATGTGCCCCGACTAATCGAAACTGTACGGGCGCTGATGACGGAACCGCTGGCCGTTCATCTCAAAAGGCTGGCCGGCCAGACCCGCGATGCGCGTTATGTGCCGCCGATGCGCTCCGCTTGCGCAAGCTGAAAAAACAACAACCAATACCAAGTTCCACGAAAGGCGAGTCTATGACGAAAAACAAAACGAACCAAAAGACGAACAACCAACCGACGGCGGGACTTTGCGCCAAGCCGGTTCACATCGAATTCACCAATCCCACGGCTGCGAGCGTTCAGGTGGCGGGGAGTTTCAACGAATGGCGGCCCGAGGCCACGCCGATGATTTCTCTGGGCGATGGCCGTTGGGCCAAGGAACTGGCTCTGCCGCCGGGCGCTTACGAATACTGCATGGTCGTGGATGGCGCATGGATGGCCGATCCGCTGGCCCAGGAAAGCGTGCCCAATCCTTTTGGCGGTTTGAACTCTGTTCTCCGCGTGGCAGCCCCGGGCTGAGTGTGCGGCCCGGTCGCCGTGCACGAGCGCGACGCGAGAACAGTCGAGCCGGTGGGAAAGGAGACATGATTTATGAAACGATTCAAAAAAATCCTCTTCCACACCGACAGCCAGGCGGGCAGCCGGTTGGCCCTTCACCGGGCTGTAGAGTTGGCCAAGCACAATCAGGGGCGGTTGACGGTCGTTAACGTGCTTGAGGATCTGCCGCGGGACTTGTTGCGGCTCGCCGCCACGATACCTTCGGGGAACCTCCAAAACGTGGCCATGCAGGAGGTGCGCGAACGGCTGGAAACATTCGTGGCGCCGTTCCAAAAGGGAGGCCCGCCCATGGAACTCGAGGTGCTCTGCGGCAAACCGTTCATCAAAATCATCCGCGCGGTGCTAGGCCAGCAGCACGACCTGGTCGTGACGACCGCTGAAGGCCGAAGCGGGTTGCGAGAAAGGCTCTTCGGCAGCACCAGTCTGCACCTGATGCGCAAGTGTCCCTGTCCCGTGTGGGTGATCAAACCGTCGCGCCGTCAACGCTTCCGGCGCATCCTGGCGGCGGTGGACCCGGACCCGTTGGATGTCGTGCGCGACGGGGTGAACACCAAAATCATGGAGCTGGCCACCTCGCTGGCGGCGTTGGAGGAGGCTGAACTGCATGTCGTTCATGCCTGGCAAATCTGCGAGCCGTCCAGTTGGCGGAACTGGCGGGAGCGCGTGCCCAAAGCCCAGGCGGATGACTGGGTGGAACAAAGCCGCGCGGCGAACCAGCATCGCTTTGACGAACTGTTGGGCAAAATCACCACGGAGGATCTGTCGACCCGGTTGCATCTGGTCGAAGGCGAGGCCGGCATCGTGATTCCGCGACTGGCCGCCAAAGAGAGGATTGATTTAATCGTCATGGGCACGCTGGCCCGCGCCGGTCTGGAGGGCTATTTCATCGGCAACACCGCCGAAACGGTGCTGCAACGCGTGGCGTGCTCCGTTCTGACCGTCAAGCCCGATGGCTTTGTCAGCCCGGTCACCCTCGATTAACCCACACCACGAACCGGAACCATTATCTTGATCCACTCCAATGAAAGCGGCGCTGGCAACCAATCCCATGAACTGGCACCAACTCCCTGCCGGCGAGGTGGCGCGCTTCCTCGAAGTGGATCTGCCCACCGGTCTGTCCGCCGCCGAGGTGCAGCACCGCCGCAAGAAATACGGCCCGAACCGCCTTACCCCGTGCCGGCGCCGGAGTGAGTTGCTCCGCTTCATCCTGCAATTCCATCAGCCGCTCATCTATCTGCTGCTGGCCGCCTCGGTCATCACCGCCGTCCTCGGCGAATGGGTGGACGCCTCCGTCATCTTCGGCGTTATCCTGGTCAACGCCATCGTGGGTTATTTGCAGGAAGCCAAGGCCGAAAAAGCGATCGAGGCGCTTGCCAAAATGGTCATCACCGAGGCCACCGTGCGGCGCGACGGCGTCAAACGGCGTATCTCTTCCGAGGACCTCGTGCCCGGCGACGTGGTGCTGCTTCAATCCGGCGACAAGGTGCCTGCCGACCTCCGGCTGTTCCGCGTGCGCAACCTGCAAGTGGACGAGTCCACGCTCACCGGCGAGTCCTCGCCGGTGGAAAAGCACGCCGACCCGCTCGCCGTAGATACCATTCTGGCCGAGCGCAAAAACCAGGCGTTCGCCGGCACGCTGGTCACCTACGGCCAGGCCGAGGGCGCGGTGTGGGCCATCGGCGACCGGACCGAAACCGGACGCATTGCCACGCTGATTGCCGACGTGAACGATCTGGCTACGCCGCTGACGCGGAAGATCGCCCAGTTCAGCAAAGTGCTGCTCGTCGCCATTCTCGCGCTTGCGGCGGTGACCTTGGCCGTGGGCGTAGCGCGCGGGGAATCGCTGGTGCAGGTTTTCATGGCGGCCGTGGCGCTGGCGGTGGGGGCGATTCCCGAGGGCCTGCCCGCCGCCGTCACCATCGTCCTGGCCATCGGCGTTGCCCGCATGGCCCGGCGCCGCGCCATCATCCGCAAGCTCCCGGCCGTGGAAACGCTCGGCAGCACCACGGTGATTTGCTCGGATAAAACCGGCACGCTCACGGAGAACCAGATGACCGTGCAGCAGATTTTTGCCGGCGGCCAGCGCTTCGATGTCACCGGCAGCGGGTATGAAGCCCATGGTGAAATCTGCCGGCAGGGCGAGCCGGTCTTCGTCGCCAGCGACGCCGCTTTGCATGAGACCTTGAAGGCCGGTTTGCTCTGCAACGATTCGCTGCTCGTCGAGACTGAAGGCCGGGTCAAGGTGCAGGGCGATCCCACCGAGGGCGCGTTGATCGCCGCCGCTCACAAGGGCGGTTGGACGGAAGCGAAAGTGCAAGCCAGCCATCCCCGGCTCGATGTCATTCCCTTTGAGTCCGAGCATCAATTCATGGCCACGCTGCATGCGGACGCGGAGCACGCCGGCCAGGTTCTCTACCTGAAAGGCGCGGTGGAGCGGGTGTTGGAGCGGTGCGCCACCGCATTGGAAGCCGACGGGACCGAGACCACGCTGGATGAGAAGCAAATCCGATACGCCGCCGATGCCATGGCGGTTCGGGGCTTGCGTGTGCTGGCTTTCGCCGGGCGCCGCCTGCCGTTTGAAAGCAGCCAGTTGGACCCCTCTCAGGTTGCTGGCCACCTCACGTTCCTCGGCCTGCAAGGCATGATGGACCCGCCGCGCGCCGAGGCCATCGCCGCCATCCGCAAATGCCAGGGCGCCGGCATCACCGTGAAAATGATCACCGGCGACCACGCGTTGACGGCCAAAGCCATCGCGCATCAGATCGGGCTGCGCGGCGCGGCGGGTGAGTTGCTGACGGTCACGGGCAAAGATCTGGAAGAACTTACCGACCCGGAACTGCGGGAGGTGGCCGAGGAGGCCGCCGTATTTGCCCGCGTCGCGCCCGAGCAGAAGTTGCGGCTGGTCACGGCGCTTCAGGCGCGCGGCCACTTCGTGGCCATGACTGGTGACGGTGTCAATGACGCGCCCGCGCTCAAACAAGCGGACATCGGCGTGGCCATGGGCATCGCGGGCACGGACGTGGCCAAGGGCGCCGCGGACATGCTGTTGACCGATGACAACTTCGCGACCATCGAGGCCGCCGTCGAGGAAGGCCGCAACGTTTTTGACAACCTCACCAAATTCATCCTCTGGACGCTGCCCACCAACTTCGGCCAGGGACTGATCATTCTGGCCGCGGTGTTGGCCGGCGTCGCGCTGCCCATTCTCCCGGTGCAACTCCTCTGGGTCAACATGACCACCGTCCTGCTCCTCGGCCTTATGCTCGTCTTCGAACCGCGGGAACTGGATTTGATGCGACGCCCGCCGCGCGGCCCCAGGACGCCCATCATGACGTTTCCCATGATCATGCGGATCGGTTTGGTTTCGGCCATGATGCTGGCCGGCGCGTTCGGCCTGTTTGTCTGGGAACAGTCCGCTCAGGGCGCGAGCGTGGCGGAAGCCCGCACGATTGCCGTGAACGTGATTGTCCTGGTGCTGGCGTTTTATTTGTTGAACTGCCGCTCGCTCACGCGCTCGATGTTCGCCGTGGGGGTCTTTTCCAACTGGTGGATCATCGCCGGCATTGTGGCCATGATCGCCGCCCAAATCCTGTTCACCTACGCGCCGGTCATGAACCGCCTGTTCCACACCGCGCCGATCAGCGGCGCGGCCTGGCTGCACATCCTGGCGGTGGGGGTCGTCGGCTACGCGGTGGTCGGCGTTGAGAAGTGGATTCGCGGCCGCTGGGCCACGGCCCGGGGAAGCGCGCGGCTTGCCCCCGATCCGATAACTTCCAACGCGCGGACGTCGTTATGAACATCATCTGTGGCACCGACTTCAGCGACACCGCAAAAGCGGGAGCCACCGTGGCCGGCGTTTTCGCGGGCAAACTCCACGACCGCATGTTACTGGTTCACGCGTTGCCCGGAGGCGGCCTGAGCGCGTCCTCCCCCGAGGTCATGAACTCACTCTTCGCCAGTCTTCACGGGATGCTGGCGGAAGAAGCGGCGCGGCTCGGCCAATTCGACGCAGAAATCGAGCCGCACCTGATCACGGGTTATCCTGAGCAAGCCATCCTGAGCAAAGTCGGGCCAACGGCGACACGGCTGGTTGTGGTTGGCTCGCAGGGGCGACTGGTTTCAAACCGCCGGCTGGTCGGCGGCGTGGGCGAGCGCGTGGGTGAGCGCTCTCCCGTCCCAACGCTGGTTGTCCGGCAGGCCGAGCCGTTTGTGCAATGGGCGCGCGGTGAACGCCCGCTCAAAGTGCTTTGCACCTACGATTTCACGGCCACGGCGGATGCGGCCCTCGCTTACGTGAACGAACTTCGCCGTTGGGGACCGTGCGATCTCGTCGTGGCGCAAGTGGATTCTCCACCGGAACAAAAAGCGCGGCTCGGATTTCCCGGCCCGGCGGCCTGCGCCGGCAACGAACCGGAAGTGCAGCGCCTCCTCGAGCGCGATTTGAAGGAAAAGGTGGAGGCGATGCTCGGTGATACCGGGGCCCGCATCTGGGTTCAAGGTGATTGGGGCCGTCCTGACTACGGCCTCATTGAAATGGCGAACCAGGAACAGGCCGATCTCATCGTTACCGGCGCGCATCAACGGCATGGAATGGAGCGGCTCTTCCACCTGTCGGTGTCGCGGGCCTTGCTGCGGCATGCGCCAATGAATGTGCTGGTCGTGCCGGTGGCCAGAGAGCCGATGAAAACGCCTCCGGCAGTCCCTCACCGGGTGCTGGTGGCGACGGATTTTTCCGACTTGGGCAATAAAGCCGTGCGCCAAGGTTATTCCCTGTTGGGCCTTGGCGGCACGGTGCTCATGGTGCATGTGCTCCATCCACAGGCGGTCCGGAACGGCGAATACGAGCAGGGCGTCGGTGACCGACGTTCCCACGGCCAACATGCGGAATACGTGCGCCGCTGCGCCGATCAACTGCGCTCCCTCGTGCCTGCCGACTCCGAAGCGCGCGGAATTGTCACCGAGGTGGAAGTGCTCGAACACCGGAAACCCGCCTTGGCGATCGCGCAGGCGGCGGAGCGTTTTGGCGCGGACCTGGTTTGCCTGGGCACCCACGGACGCTCGCGACTCTCGGTGGCGGTAAGCGATTCCGTGACGCAAACCGTGATGCGGCGCAGCCCGCGTCCACTGCTGGTCGTGCAGGCGCTGCCGGAGTGAAACCAACCCGTTATGAAAGGCATTTTATGAACCAATTGAAAAACATCCTTGTCGCGGTGGATTTCTCGGACTGCTCGAAAGCCGCGCTGGCGCAAGCCGTCCGCCTCGCCGGTTGGAACGGAGCCAAGCTCCACGCGCTGCACGTCATCGAACCGCTCGTCATCTCGAATGTGGCGTGGTCCATGCACGCGAACAATTCCGATGCGAACGACCTGGTGTATCGCCAGACTCACGCCAAGCTCACCGCCTGGGTTGCGGAAGCCGGCGGCCAGGCGGAAGTCAGTGTCGTGGTGGGCAATCCCCTTCATGAAGTGCTGACCCAGGTGCGGGCGGTCTCGGCCGACTTGCTGGTGGCCGGAGCGCGCGGCTCCTCTCCTCCGATTTATGGAGCTGGCACCCTGGCCACGAAGCTCGCACGCAAAGCGCCCACCAAGGTGCTGCTGGTCAGCGAAGGCGGCGCTGGTATTTTTCACAAAGTCGTGGCCTGTGTGGATTTCTCTCCCACCTCGGGCCTGGCCGTCGAGCAAGCCACACGTGTGGCCGATCGCGAGAACGGCGGAATCCACTGTCTGCATGTGTTCGATCGGCCGTGGCGACGGCTGCATTACGGCGCACCCACGCCCGAAGCCTCGCCGGACTTTCAGAAGCAATTCGCCGATGCGCTTGAGGGGCGGCTGAAGGAATTCGTGGATCAGCACGAGGGCTTCAACCTACGCTGTGTGGCGTTCCCCTGGTCCAGTTACGGCCAGGGCATCGCGCAATACGCCAAAGAAGTCAAAGCCGACCTCGTCATCCTGGGCACGCGTGGCCACACGAGCCTGCGCTATGTCTTGCTAGGGTCAACCGCCGAGCGGTTGCTGCGCGAGTTGCCGTGCTCGGTGCTGACCGTGCGGCCAACCGACGCGGAGAATGTCCTGCCCATTCGAGGAATC
>CAZIJO010000231.1:0-9681 GCA_964539515.1 uncultured Bifidobacterium sp.
GTTTTTTCAGTCTTGCTTCATTTTTCGTGAAGCAGCAACAAACTATCAAGGGCGGAAAACCACGCAAGCGTTTTCTTAAAATTTTTTTTGATGGGTTTCGACTCTGTAAAATCAGGCGATTTGTACCTACCAGTAATCGGGTAAATAAAATGAGTGAGGCAGACCGCTATACAATTCGAGAATCGGAGTTGCCAGTTGTCCACAACAACGCAAGCACGTCCGGAGGCATGGCAAAGTGCGCGTGCGATGGACACTGAATCTGCGCTTCGCCTGAGACACCCGGTTGAATTCCACTTGAGCACCTCGTTGCAAAGGCAACACTGGCCTGGCCTTTCCCGTCTGCCATTGGAAAGAGATGACAATGTCCTTCTGAAAGTACCACGTAATGGCCAGCGGTTTCTACACTGAGGAAGTAAAACCATCTTGCTCTCCAACACTGCGATTCCGCCCATCGATCAACTCCGGCAATTACCACAGGGGTCGCCACGCCGAGCCTGAGTGCCGGCGCGGTCATGCACGCAAGGGGGAGGAGGGGCAACCCAAGTTCGTCACTCGTGGAACTGAACGAACTTGGGCTAGGGTTGCTTTTGATTCCGAACGCGGAGCAAAACGCTGGTCGAGCCACAAACCGCCTCCAGCCGGGGAAACGTCGTGGTGTTCGTGCCGTTGGCCAGCTGGTTGGTGAAACCCGTCACGGCGGTCCAATTCAGATTGTCGAAACCACAGAGGAACTCAGGAATGGCATCCCATCCGTTGGTGCCTGTGGACCTGAGCGTGATGAAATCGGCCACGTTAATAAACACGATTCTGACGGTGGGAGGCGACGGCGGCGTGACGATCGTGAGCTCACCGCTCATGTTGGGGTGATTGCCACACTGATAATAGAGCGTGTCCGGCGCCGCGGCGGGCACGGTGAACGTCAGGCTGCCGGAGGTGGCACCGTTGTTAATCACGCCGGTATTGAACTCCCCCACCGAGCCGAACCCCAGGGCTGATTTTATCCAGAAGGGGTGAAAAGTGACTCCGCTCAAGACGAAGACATACGTCACGCCGCGCTGGAACGTGAACGGCGGGTCGGACTGCCCGTTGATGGTGTAGTTGATGTTATTGCCACCGGTCACACTGTTGGTCTGCGCCTCGACCACAAGCGGCAAGATGATTCCGGTCAGCAACAACAACCACATCGCCAGCCGCTGACGAACAATCATGGTCGTACCAAATCTCGTCTTCATGGTTTACCTCGAGCCTTTCCCCAATGATTCCGTGAACGGCGCGTTAGCATACCCGGGGCGGAGTCCAGCCACAAGCCTGTGGCCGGCGCGGATCGCATATCGGGCAAACTCTGCAAGCCGATCGTACCTACCGTGCAATCACGGCAAAACCAGCCGGTAGAGCACGCTGCCGTTGGCGCTGTCAATGGGAACGAAGACCCGATTAGTGGTCGTCGAACCGGGGAAGGTGACCCAGTTCGGACCAATGCCCACCCCGGGGCTGTTGGTCTGCGTCTCCAATCGACCGCCGGCGACCGACCACGAGATGTCCAGCACGTTGCCCGACACCTGGGCGTTCAGGCGTACCGCGGGGAACAACTTGTAAACGATCCCGCCGTTCCCATTCGCCGAGGTGTTGGTCACCAGCGCGTAAAGTTCACCTTCGGCATCTTCGCCAAAGCCATGCACGGTGAGGCCATTCGGCAGAATTGCCGTGCCGCCAAACTGCGGCAGGGGAAACGCCTTGATCAAACCGGTCTGAAGATCGGCGTAAAAGAGACGACCGTCCGCCCGTACCGGCTGTGTTTTCAGGGCCAGGTCGCCAAAGATATACTTCCCAAACAATTCCGGGATCTTGGTGCCCCGGTAAACAAAGCCGCCGGTAATGGAAATGCCGTCGTTGTGATCGTATTCCAAAGTGCCCAAGGTACCGACAATGGGATCGATCAAGCCCGCCGGAACGCCCGGGCTGCGATTTCCCGGGGGCGCCCCGATGGTGCCCGCGTTACCAGCCGGCCCGTTGGTACGATTGAAGAGGAAGTCTCCTTCCTTGACCGCCCAGCCGTAGTTGCCGCCCAGAGTGATACGGTCAATCTCTTCGATGTTGTTCTGGCCCACGTCCGCCAGAATCAAATCGCCATTGGCGCGATCAAAGGCGAAGCGATAAGGGTTGCGCAGTCCGTAGGCGTAGATCTCCGGCACCTGGCCCACCCCCTGGAACGGGTTGGTGGTGGGAATGCGGTACTGGCCGTTACCGCTGATGGGATCCGGGCTCGTCGGGGTCAGGGCTGGATTGAGCGGATCAAACCGCAACATCTTGCCGAGCGGCGTGGTCAGGTTTTGAGCGTTGCCGCCGGGTTCGATATGGCTGGCGCCCACATCGTTGGCGTTGCCACCGTCGCCCAAAGCGAGATACAGGTAGCCGTCGGGCCCGAAGGTGATCGTCCCGCCATTGTGATTATTCGCGTTCTTGCCAAAGGAGATGATTTCCCGGAGCGAGGCGGGGTCCACCACATTGTCGTTGGTGGCGGAGATTTTCCATTCATTGACCGCGGTCTTGAAACCCTGCGTGGCCCCATTCGGAGCCGCATAAGTTGGCCCCGTTCCCAGCAACTGGCTATTGAACGTGTAGAGGGTATGGAAGCCGGGGCTGGCCGGGGTATTAAAGCCGGGATGGAAAGCCAGCCCAAGAAAACCGCGCTCGTCGTTCGGGCTCGCCGGGTTCAGCGAGGTTGAAATCAAGGCGGAAATGTCGAGAGCCGCCCCAGGTAGCAACACCCCGTTTTCGATGATGCGCAACAACCCGCTCTGTTCGACTACAAACAGCCGGTTGGTATCCCCCGGCGGGCTGATCGCGTAATCGGGCGCGGCCATGCCGGTGGCCACAGGTTGCAAGACGATCGCGATGTCGCCGATGGGAATCGGCGGCAAATAGTTGGTAGTAAGGATGTGGATGGGCAATGAAGTCGTCGTCGCGCCGAGATTGTCCGCGGCCACAGCCGTGAGCGTGTGCGAACCAATCGCGAGCCGGGTCGAGATGCTGTAGGGGCTGTTGGTATCGCTTCCCAGCAACACGGCCCCGTCGAAGAACTGCACGTTGGTAATACTACCGTCGGAATCGGTGGCGGAGGCATTGATGGTCACGTTGGCGGAACTGCTCAAGGTGACGTTGTCCAGCGGGTTGGTGATGCTGACGCTTGGCGGCACATTGACGGGCGGCGTGTAACCGATTTGCAAGGATGGCATATTGACCCCACTCTCGCGGGCGGCAAACCCGCGAACGGAGCGACTGGTCCCTTCGCTCTGCGACTGCAGCAGCCAGCCAAAATTCAGGCTGGAGTTGTTCACCCAAAGCTGGACGTCATTGACCAGCGCGGCCCCGCTCCATTGGTAGGTCGTATTGAAAGCCGAACCCACCGGGGTTGAGGCGCTGGCAGTTGCCGCCGCGTCGCCCAGCGCCCCGGGCGACGTCCAGGTAGCGGTACCCAGAATGCGCGCCGTCCAATTTGCGTTGCCCGTGAGGGCGGGGGCGCCGTTGTTGCCCGTGTTGGTGCCTTCGCCCCAAGACGCCATCAGCCGTCGCAAGTCAAACGTCGAGTCCGCCGGACTGGCGCCCGGCACCTGGATCACCGTCAACCGGACCACCGCGGAGGTGATGACGGCCCCCGAAGGCAGGCTCGACAAATCGAAGCGCAGCAAACCCCGCCGCACACCCGGGGTCAACTGCCCGTCGGTACCGGCGTCGAACCAGGCGTGGCCACCGGCATTGTTGGCGGGATTCCCGCTGTTGATAAAGGTGTCTGCCACCGAGGTAAAGGTGGCGGTGTCTGCTGGGCTGTTTTGGACGCCGGAAATGACGGCCAAACCAAGGCCCAAAAGCAGGTAATTGATGCGTGTTTTCATTTTGTGTTTTGCTTCCTGCGCTTTCTGGTTCTACGAATTTTATGCGTTAGCGTCCCAGCTTTGCGGGCAGCCACATTGCCTTCCCTGCCCACATGAACCCACCACGAGCGCGCTGGTAAGAAGGACAATTGAGCGAGTTGTTCCTGAGATTCGCTTTCCGTCGCGAAATGCTCCGGCCTCATGCCCTGGCAGGTGAACCGGCGACGACCGATCGGCGGGCGAGCGGGGCGCATCCGGGAAAACCACCACCCCACGGCACCTTTTCCCGCACCGGGAAAGTGTGGGTAAATCCTCGATCCGCGCGCGAACCAAGATTTCCCGCCCGATAGACTTTCACCGCGGACTGACCACTTCCTTCGTCCAGGACTGGTACTGCCAGGAACTCAGGTTGAGCTTGCGCCTGACCGGCTGCGGGGTCCGAGCACAAACAGAGCGGCGCAGTGTGATTCGCCACCTTCGGACCCGCTGCCATGCCCACCGGGCCCTGGCGCAATTCGGTCGGGCCCGAAAAGCCCGCAACACCCATTTCGCTCGCACCGGTCGGTTCATACGGTTAAGAGGGCACAACTCGGGAATTGGTTCCCCGTGGCAGAGTTTTTTCCGCTCGAATGTCCATGCCGCATGCTTCAGAGTGAAACGGTGCGTGGAGCGCGGGAACATTCTCCAAGCTGACTGCTCTTAACGGTGATGTCGCAATATGGCTTCCGTCTGGGATTTTGAAGGACTAGTGGCCCGTTTCTACGAGCCACTGTATCAATTCGCCTTCAGCCTGACCCGCGCCGAGGCCGACGCATGTGATCTGACGCAGCAGACGTTTTACGTGTGGGCCACCAAGGGCCATCAGTTACGCGACCCGGAAAAAGTGAAGACGTGGCTGTTCACGACCCTGCACCGTCAATTCCTAGAATCGCGGCGCCGCCAGATCCGCTTTCCCCATCAGGAACTGGAAGCCGCTGAAGTTGAGTTGCCCGTGATCCTGCCCGGCGCGGTCAGCCAGTTGGACACCGCGCTGGTACTGGCGACGTTGGGGCGCGTCGACGAGGTTTTTCAGGCGCCAGTATCGCTCTTCTATCTGCACGACCATTCCTACAACGAAATTGCCGAGATTCTTGAACTGCCGCTGGGCACGGTGAAGTCGAGGATTTCCCGCGGTATCGGCCAGCTGCAAAAGCTGCTGGCCAAAGATCTGCCCGCACCCAACAGCAAACCCCGATTGTGACACCGCAACAAGCCAGACGAATTCTGTTTAACTACCGGCCGTGGGCCAAAGAGTCGCCCGCCCCGGACGAGGCCGCCGCGTTGGCGTTATGCCGGCAGGATGCTGAACTGGCTCATTGGTTCGCCAATCATTGCGCAGTCCAAACTGCGATTCACGGACGATTCAACCAGATCGCCGTCCCGGAGGGTCTGAAGGAACAGATCCTTTCGGAATGGAGAGCTCGCAAGGTGGTACTCTGGTGGCAACGCCCCGTGGTGCTCGCGGCGGCCGCCTCGCTCGCGATTTTGGTCAGCCTGGGATCCCTATGGCTTTCCACCACCCAACCCAAAGAGGATGTCAGCTACGCCGCATACCGCAGCCGCATGATTCGCACGGCGGTCAAGGCCTACGGCATGGATTTGGAAACGAACGACGTCACCCAGATCCGGGCGTACCTCGCCCAAAATCGGGCCCCAGCCGACTTCGCACTGCCGCGAAACCTCGACCCGGCTGCAAGTGTCGGCTGTGGCGTTCTGAGTTGGCAGGGCAAACCGGTGACGATGGTCTGTTTCCGGACCGGCAAACCCCTTGCGCCGGGAACCAAGAGCGATCTGTTCCTGTTCGTAATTGACCAGAAGGACCTAAAGGCACTGCCCCGCCTCGCACAACCCGAATTCGCCAATGTCAGCACCATGGCAACGGCCAGCTGGAGCGAAGGGGGTAAGGTCTACGTGCTGGCGGCCCCGGACGAGTCGGAGCTGAAAAAGCAGTTGTAACCGGCGGGGGGCGGACCGCACTTGCGGAAGCCGCTATTTCTTGGGTTTTACACTCGTGCGCTGCATTACCCAATTGAGGTCCGTCGTCTCTTGAGGACCGACGGCCAGAGGAAATTCGACGGCACCCGGGCGGGGCGGTTGTTTGGTACTGGCGTCGACCCAGCGTCGCAACTGGGCATGCCCGTCGGCAAACGCGAACGGCGCGGCGCCGTTGTGATCAGAAGCCGGCAGATCGATCCAATGGTGCACGTAAAACTGGTTGATGAAATAGCCATCATTGATGCTGTCGGGATGCTCTTCGACAAAAACAAAAATCTCCGAAGGCAAGGGAATATCGGTAATCCGGAAAAACTGGACGTAATTGGGGTTGTTCTGGTTGAAGCCGTACTCCGTCAATTCGCCCGCATCGCCAATCATGGCATTCATCGAGTAGCTGCGTACCCGCGCCGTCCAACCCGCTTGCTGCTGGACCTGGCTCAGGACACGGTCCGCCGGGCAACGATAGATTGAGGTGACCCGGCTGGCGTACGGCCCCAAGGCGGCCTCGGTCAGACTCGCGGTGTTGGTGTTGTCACTGTTATTGGCCTCCCAATCCAGATTGTTGTTCACCCAGTTCAACTTGGTCTTGGGGGCCGCCGCCTTGCCGCCGGCTGGACCGCCCAGATTGTACGCCAGCCGGCCCGCATGGTCATCGGAGTAAAGCATCCACGCCAGTGCCAGTTGGCGGGTGTTGTTGACGGATTGGAATCCTTGGGCCCGGGCCCGGGCCCGGTTCAGCGCCGGGAGCAGCAACGCCGCCAGAATCGCAATGAGTGCGATAACCACCAGCAGTTCTATCAACGTGAACCCCTGCGGCGCCGCCCCGCGCCTGCTACCTTGCTTTCGAGGTTGCCTGATCGAAGCCATATTACTCCATCACGTTTCAGTTGAGCACTTATGAATCTTCACAAGTGCCAGCCGATTGTCAAACCTCGGTTGCAGCGAAATTACGCCGGCGGTTGTGAGTCAGGGGGGTCAAAACCTCCAGGAAAGGCCGCCATGCAATCGGTAATCGGGAACGCTCTGATACCCATTGTTGGCGAGGTGCAACGGCAGGTCCACGCCAAGGTTGGCACTGAGGTTTCGGCCCCAGGTGAAATTTACCAGCGGCCCCAGGTACCAGGCGGTCGAGCCGGTGCGATCCGAGGGCGTGCCGAGCAGCTCGTCACGCGCCAGGGTGTCGTAGAGGGCGAAGGCCTGCAGACTGAGCGTGCAGGACTTGTTCAACAGCACAAACACTCCCGGCCCGCCGGACACCATCAGCTCATCGCCATATTCAAAACCGGAAACGCCCTCGCTGCGCAGATAGTACTGAAACTGCGCGTTGAAGAACAGACGCTGCCAGTTCCCGCTGGCCGTCAAACCAAAAATGCCGTCGTAGGAACCGGACCCCAGCGCCAGGTTGTGTTGGTGCACACTGCTAATGGAATGTCCCAAAGGATCATGCGGAGTTCCCGGGGGCAGGAGGGCGTTGAATATTCTCACCTGCTCCATCTCCTTGTCCAGCCGCTCATCGTCGCCAGTGGGGAATTTCACTCCCGTGAGCACGTTGACAACGAGGCCATATTCCATTTCCACTTTCTGGAAGATCGCGATCCGACCGATCATCGAGACATCCCCCAGCCCCGCTTCCGTCCCCTGGTCGGTGTAAATCGCCGGCGGCGCCGTCAACGAATAGTTCAAATCCGTTCGCCGATAATTCAGGTGGGACAGAGGCACATTCAGGCTGACGCCAAAGCGGGACGCGAAGTTGTATCCCACGACCAGATGGGTGATGGAGCTGTCCACATAATCCGGATTGACCGGGTGAACCACCTCGCCGTCCACCTGGCTCGTACGATAGGGAATGTACTGTTCGGCAATACTGAGGACCAGACCCGGCGGACTGGCGCCGCCCGCATCAACCGCCCGGTAAACCGCACAAAGATCACACGCCCGCGCCGAAATCCACGCGCCCACCAACCACAAGCACAGGCTGAACTTCATGCGGGTGCTCAAGGAACAACGCGAAGTCGGTAAAACCGCTGGGGGCGCAATCGTGTGTCCACCACAATGTAATGATTCGCAAACGGAATATTGGGCGCGGTAAAAAGATTGGTCCACGTTCCGCCCGGAACGCCGTTTACGAAAATCTCCGTATATTGCAACTCATAGGTGCGATTAGGCTCGGTGTCGAAATGGATCAACACCTGGGAGGTCAAATACAACTCGAGGTGATCAATTTTTGGTGGTGCCGCGAGCGGACGAACGCCCCCCAATAGCAGCACCATCCATAAGATCGCCAGCCGCATTAACACAATCTCACCTCCGCTGCCGCCGCATAAAGAAATGACGCAAAGCCGTCCAGACTTCGCGCCAATTCTCCGCTACCCGGCAAGCAACCTACTCAATAACAGCGCAACCATTATCACCGCCGCAAGCACCGCCGACTCCTGACCACCAGGGCTGCCGCTCCCAGCCCCAACATCGCCAATGCGGAGGGCTCCGGTACCACGGTAGTAAAGCCGCGGATTTCGCCGCCGGCACCGAAGGTTGAGTGGATGTTCCAGTAGGCCCGGCCTTGCGCCAGAGCGGTCGCAAACGCGGCTTCCGCCGAGGCAGGCGTGCCGCCGTTGTTTGCCAGGAACGTTGCGTTAAAGCTGGAAGCCAGCGTCAAATCGAGGGTGTTGTTGTATGTGCCGCTCGTGACGCCGGTCGGAAAGCCCGGCAGGGACGGACTCGTAACCGCGATGCCTCCGGACCCTGAGAACGGGGTGGCCGAAGTGTGGATATGCGATTGAGTCACCGTACCAAGCAGGCCGCTGAAAGACGCCGACAATGTCAGCGAGTGGGCAACATTGTCATACGACACTGTGCCAGAACCAGTTGCTGTGGGAGAAGGGTTCGCTTCGCCGGCATCGCTGAAAGTAACAACATAATCAAACACGGCCGCCTGTGCCGACAGGAGACTACCGGCCGTTAAAATTGCAAAAAGGGTTCGTTTCATATTTGGTTTATCGTCTAATCTAAGTTTGGCTCTGGGTTGAACTGACTTCCGCCCCGCAGCGTTCATCTGATCCTGTTAGCTGCAAACGCCGGGGCTCACTGCATTAGGAGGATTGAGCTCGCAAATGGTTCCCAGTTTTTATTCCTGCTCGCGATCACGGCTTAAGTTCATCAGCGCCAAAGTCGTTTTCTTGAAGCGAATCTGGCGGGGGACCGGGTTTCCGCGTTTCCTGGCGGCCAACTCCACCATTGCCGGAGCCACGAGTTTTCCGCATCATCCCGCGCTCTATGGCAAGCAGCCGGCGGCAATACCCATTTCATTTGATCGAACCCAAGTGGCAACAGGCCTGGGACGAACAACAAGCGTTTCGGGCCTTCAACCCCGGCGAGATAATCCCAGCGGACCATCCGTTCGCCCAGCGGCACAACCTGGCCGGCACGGTGACCGCGTCGCAGTTACCCCCTAAGTTCTACATTCTCGACATGTTCCCCTACCCGTCCGGCGCGGGTTTGCACGTCGGCCATCCCGAGGGCTATACCGCCACGGACATTCTGGCGCGCTATCGGCGTGCCTGCGGATTCAACGTCCTGCATCCGATGGGTTGGGATTCGTTCGGCCTGCCCGCCGAACAATACGCCGTCAAGACCGGCCAGCATCCGCGCGTCACCACCGAGGCGAACATCGCCAATTTCACACGCCAGATCAAAAGCCTCGGCTTCAGTTACGATTGGTCGCGTGAACTGGCCACAACCGACCCGGATTATTTTAAGTGGACGCAGTGGATTTTTC
>CAZIJO010000232.1:0-9652 GCA_964539515.1 uncultured Bifidobacterium sp.
CGGCTCGCCGACGGAGCCAAGCGTGCGGAGGGAACTCAGGTCGTATTTGTTCGGCCACTCTTCTCCAAGCCGGATCAGTGAGCGGATCGCGGTGGGCGCAGTGTAGAACGCCGTGACCTTGAATTTTTCCACGATCTGCCAGAAACGGCCGGCATCGGGGAACGTTGGCACGCCTTCGAACATGAGCGTGGTCGCACCGTTACAGAGCGGGCCATACACGAGGTAGCTGTGACCCGTGACCCACCCGATGTCGGCCGTGCAGAAATAAACATCGTCGTCGTGCACATCAAAAACGTATTTGTGGGTAAGGGCCGCGTGCAGGAGGTAGCCGGCCGTGGAATGGACGACGCCCTTGGGCTTCCCGGTCGAACCACTCGTGTAGAGCATGAACAAATAATCCTCCGCCTGCATGGGTTCAGCCGCACAGTCGGGAGACGCCGCCGCCATCAGATCGTGATACCAGAGGTCGCGGCCGGCGGTCATGCTGCACGGCGTGGCGTTGCGCCGAAACACCACGACTTTCTCGATGGTGGGTGAATGTTTGAGGGCGGCATCCGCGATGTCCTTGAGGTGAATCGGTTTGCCAGCCCGCACACCGGCATTGGCCGTGATCAAGAGCTTGCAGGTCGAATCATTGATGCGTCCGGCGAGCGAGTCCGCGCTGAACCCGCCGAAGACAATCGAGTGGATCGCCCCAATGCGAGTGCAGGCGAGCATCGCAACGGCCGCTTCCGGCACCATCGGCATGTAAATCGAGACGCGGTCGCCTTTTTTGATGCCAAGGGATTTCAGTACGTTGGCAAATTTGCAGGTCTCGCGGTGGAGTTGCTCGTAGGTGAGTTTCTGCACCTCATCCTCACCCTCACCCTGCCAGATGATGGCGGTCTTGTGGCGGTTCGCGGTCAGGAGATGCCGGTCCAGGCAGTTGGAACTCACATTCAACCGGCCGTCCTCAAACCAGGTATGCTGAATCTTCCGGGCGACCGTGTCCCAGGTGTGCTTCCGCCCGACCGTCGGCTTCTGGAACCATTCAAGCGAGTCGCACTGCTCGAGCCAGAACGCGTCGGAGTCGTTCACCGAGCGCGCGTACATTTTTGCGTAGGTGGCCGCATCGAGGTGGGCGCGCTTCACAGCCGCCGGTGGCGGGGGAAACGTGCGGCCCTCTTGCTGTAACGATTGGGTGGAAATGGTATTGGCGGGTTGCGTCATATTGCGTACGGGTATTCAGTTGCGGCGGTAATCTCCACAAAATCAGTGTCCGGTGTCAATCGTCGCGGCAAGTAGCCGCCGACGTGAGGAAGCGGAATTGGCGCAGAGTAGATTGTCCGCGTGCTTACGTCGGCGAGTACCGGGTTGCGGCCGGAGCTAGTCCCCCAGCAAGTTTTTCAACTGATCGCGCGCCTTGTCGGCGCGAAATTTTTCCTCCGCGGGCGCGACAAACACCCGCTTGGCCAATTCGAACCATTCGCAGTAGTTGGCAAACTGTTTTTCTTCGACCGGATCCGCGCGCCGATCGCGACACTGATAGGCCACCGTGCGATCATAGCTCGCGCAGTTGAGACAGACCTTGAGGTCCGCCCCGCAATCACACGTTTCGGAGCGACCGGGCGAGCTGCGGTTTTTGTACTCCGCCCCGCATTTCCAGCAATGTCGTGTCGCAACGCTCATAGGTGCAGTTTACAACATCCCGCGCTGCCGCCAAGCAATTCACACACGCCAACCCGGCCAGATGAGGGTGGTGGGTCGCAACTGGGGCGACTATGCTCCGGGCATGAATATTTGCGTCCTCGACGGCTACACCCTTAATCCGGGCGATCTGAGCTGGACTGAACTGCAGCAACTCGGACCGGTCGAAATCCACGACCGGACTCCGCCGACGGACATAATCGCCCGCGCTGCCAAGGCGGAAATAATTCTCACCAACAAGACGCCGCTGACCCGTGCCACGCTCGCCGCCCTGCCGAAATTAAAGTACATCGGCGTGCTGGCGACCGGCACCAACGTGGTGGACCTCGGGGCGGCGCGCGAAAGCAGCATCCCGGTCACGAACGTTCCCGCCTACGGCTCGCGTTCGGTGGCCCAGGCGACCTTCGCGTTGCTGCTCGAACTGACGTTGCGCACCGGTCACCATGCCCAACGCGTGCGCGACGGCGGCTGGACGCGGGCGAAGGACTGGTGCTTCTGGGATTCAACCCTCGTCGAACTCGACGGTCTGGCGCTGGGCATTGTGGGGCTGGGTCGCATTGGCGTTGCGGTGGCCGAAATCGGCCGGGCGTTTGGCATGCAGGTCGTCGCCCACAATCCCGCGGCCAAATCCGCTCCCCCGTTCGTTCGCTTCGTGGATCTGGAAACCCTGTTTCGCACGAGCGATGTCCTGAGCCTCCACTGTCCGCTCACGCCGCTGACGAAGAATCTTGTGAACGCCGAACGCCTCGCCTGGATGAAACCGTCCGCCTACTTGCTCAACACCAGTCGCGGTCCGTTGATTGACGAAGCGGCGCTCGCCGAGGCTCTCAATACCGGTCGCTTGGCGGGCGCCGGACTGGATGTTTTGTCAGTTGAACCGCCGCCTGCGGAGAACCCTTTGTTGACTGCCAGGAATTGTCTTATCACCCCGCACAATGCGTGGGCCACACGAGCGGCCCGTGCCCGCCTCATGCACATTGCGGTTGAAAATGTGCGGGCCTTTCTCAATGGGAAAGCGCAGAACGTGGTCAATTGAAATGGACGAACGCTGTGAACATGGTGGCGGCGTGGGCCCTAATACCCAAGTTGATTTTGAACAGGAGCGAGCAAAGGCAGCAGAGGGCGGATGGTTGAAGGTTGAGAGTTGAGATTTGGGAGTTGATGACCCAACACAATCGAACTCCTCTAGCGGGCCACAAACCTTCCTGGATCGAGCGTGGAGGTCGGCCATGAAACTGGGCCGGATGAACGAGCGGGACTGAGCGTCATTCTGAATACTCCTCGGAGAGAAGCTCATTCCCGCCATTGTTGAACCGGCCACCGCCCCAGGCTTGGCCCGTCCAATTGGTGAAACTCCGATCCTGCCAGGCCGCCCGTAACTGCCACTTCCACAACCGCGGACCTTTCATTTCCGTGCCGTAACGGACGTAAGCCCGCCAAGGCAGACCGGTCGCTCGTTGGGGCCTTTCGACAAACATTTCTCCGGCAAGGCCAGGCTTCAGTCGCCAGATCTCGTTGCGTCGCTCCTCGGAAAAAGGCGCCCACCCTGAATCCGTGCGGACCTCGACACCCGTGGCCAAAACAAAAATCGCCATCGGTTGGCTGGCGGTTACATGGAACTTGGCTCTTTGTACCGGACTATATTTTTGTTCATACCAATCAGGCACGACATTGGTGGCTGGGGCAACTGCGGTTGCATCGTCTCCAAGCTTCTGGCGATTAATATGAAGCGGATTTAGGGTTGGCGTTCTGGCGCCAGAGGCCCAAAGCAAAGCAACAACGACCGCTAAGCCCACCAGGAACGCGCCGCGGGCGAGGAACGACGGGGTGGGTTTCATGGTGGAGTTTGGTTTGGGTCGAAGCGCTCAGCGGCCCAAGCCTATGCCCGGAAATCAAAAAAGCACAAGCCCGGGCCGCGCCGCGAGTTATTTTGACGATTCTCCGGTTTTCTGCGTCTATATGCCTCTGACGCTATGGCAAACATGAGGGCCACCATCCTGCCAACCCACACGCGTGAGCTTTTTCAGCACGCCGTCCAACAGGCGTCGGAATTGTTGCGCGCCGGCGAAGTCGTCGCCTTGCCGACGGAAACCGTGTATGGCCTCGCCGCCAATGCACTGGATGCCAAAGCGGTCGCGAAAATCTTTGCGATCAAAGGCCGGCCGGCGCACAACCCCATCATCGTGCATGTTGCCAGTGTCGAAATGGCCGGGCAATGCGTGACCGGGTGGCCGGTGACGGCCGAGCGGTTTGCGAAGAGTTTCTGGCCCGGCCCGCTCACGCTGGTGCTGCCCAAGGCCAAGGCGATGCCCGACGTCGTCACCGCCGGCGGCCCCACGGTCGGAGTGCGGTGGCCGAGTCATCCCTTCATTCAGGCAGTCATAAGCCAATGCGGATTTCCATTGGCCGCGCCCAGCGCAAACCGCTCCAACGCGGTTTCCCCAACCAATGCGGAACATGTTTTCAAAAATCTCGGCAAGCAGCTCGCCTTGATCATCGATGGCGGACAATCGCAGGTTGGCATCGAATCCACGGTGGTCGATCTCACGACCCGGCCACCCCGCGTTCTGCGACCCGGCATGATCCACGAAGAATCGTTGGCGGCGGTCGTGGGCCGCGTGCAATCAGCTGCCGCCGAGTTTGAAGCCACCGCCCTGCGAAGCCCCGGTTTATTGCGAAAACATTACTCGCCCAAGGCAAAGCTGGTGATCCGGAGTTGGCGCAACGAAGCGGAATTGAAATCGCACGTTGCCCAACAAGCATCCCGCACCCACGTCATCGCCCACACCCGGATTCCGGGTGGGGCGGAGCTCGGCGGCGTGAGCGTGATCCCGCACGATGCCGAGGCGTTCGCCCGCGCCATCTACGCCGAGTTACATCGGTGTGACGAAGCCGGCGCCGAGCTGATCGTGGTAGAAGCTCTGCCCCAGACGGTTGAATGGCGGGCCATCGCAGATCGTCTGAATCGGGCGGCGAGTTGACGAACCAGCCGCAATACCCCAACCTTTGCCCTTGATGAAACTCTTAGGATTGATGGCCGCCGGGATGGTGGCCGCGCTTGCGCCCGGGGCGCAGGCGGAAGCCCCGCAAGCCCGCCCCCTGTCCCTGGAAGACTGCATCAAAATCGCAATCGAGCACAACCTCGACGTGCAGATCCGGCGCACGGATCCCCAGATCGCGCAATTCACCCTGTCAGGCACCTACGCCGGTTACGATCCGCTGTTCCGCTTGTCCGGCTCGCATGACTACAATCTGGCCCCGGGTGGATTCGACGACCAGGGTCGTTTTTACCTTGGAACGGAAAGCGAATCCGACAGCTTCGGCAGCGGTATTAGCGGTCTGCTGCCGTGGGGCTTGAATTATGATATTGGCGTCCGGGCTTCCGACCGCTACGGCACGGTACCCGGCAGCACGCCCGACATTCGCATTCCCTTCGAAACAACGTCCGCCCAGGTGGGCGCATTAACATTGCGCCAACCCCTGCTGAAGAATTTTTGGATTGATTCAACGCGGCTGCAGATCTTCCTCAACAAGCAAAATCTAAAAATCTCCGAACTGGATCTCCGTCTGCAGATCATCAACACGGTGACGGAAGTCGAGGCAGCGTACTTTGACCTGATTCATGCGCAGCAAAGTGTCAAAGTACAGCAACAGGCCCTGGAGCTCGCGGAGCGGCTGGTGGCCGAGAACCGGCGGCGAGTGGAGGTTGGGGCCTTGGCGCCACTGGACTCCCGCCAGGCGGAATCGCAGGCCGCCTCGAGCCGGGCGGATCTGCTGGCCGCCGAAAGCAGCCGCGACACGGTGGAGCGGATTCTGAAGAACCTGCTTAGCGATAACTACAACGAATGGGCCAATGTGACCGTGCAGCCAACGGACGCCCTGCTGGCCATCCCGCAACAGTTCAACCTGCAGGATAGCTGGCGCGCCGGATTGGCCCTGCGACCGGATCTCTTGCAGGCAAAACTGAACCTGGAGAAGCAGGGCTACGTGGTGCGCTACCAAAAGAACCAGTTGTATCCGCAGTTGGATCTGGTCGGCAACTGGGGCTACGCCGCCGGCGGCGCCAGCCGGGAATTCAGTGACGCTTTTGGTCAGATCAGCAGCGCGGACAATCCCTTCTATGGGGTGGGCGCCGCATTGACGTTTCCCCTCGGCAACACCGGCGCCCGGAACAATTACAAGGTCGCCAAGCTTTCCAAGCAGCAGAGCGAACTGCAGTTGAAACAACTCCAACAAGGCACGCTGATCAAGATCGAGAACGCCATGGCCGTGGCGCAGACGAGCTTTCAACGGGTCGCCGCCACCCGCGAGGCCCGGCTATATGCGGAGGCTGCGCTCGAAGCCGAACAGACCAAACTCGAAAAGGGCAAGAGCACCTCGTTCGTCGTGCTGCAATTGCAACGCGACCTCACTTCGGCCCGGTCGGCTGAGATTCGGGCGCTGGCCGACTACAACATCGCACTCGCCCGGCTCGCTCAAAACGAAGGCAGCACGCTGGACCGCCGCCAGATCAGCCTTCAAGTCAGCCAATAAGATTGGCGATACGCGCGAGAGTCAATCCGGCCTGGCCATCAGCCAGCCGGGGTCGCCTACCAGATCTTCGGCCAACCCGGCAGCATTGGCGGATTTGATGGGCAGGTATTTGCCGGTGGCCTCGGCAAACGTGCGGTTGACGGCGTCCCGCGCAGCGGCTTTTGCTTCGTAAATCCGGTCTTTGCGGTTGACCACCAGTTCGCCCGTGACGATCACCTCCGTGCCGGGTGCGAGCGGCTCCAGAAAACGGACGGTCATTTCGGCACAATACGCGAACTTGCGGGTCGGCACCGCACAGGCCCAGACCATGATTTCGTCCAACACCGTCGCGATCAGCCCCCCATGCACCACGCCTTTAAAACCGTTGTGTTCGGCCCGTGGCACGAAGCGGGTCCGGACAATGTGACCGTCGGTTTCAAATCGCAGTTGCAGGCCGAATGGGTTGGATTCGCCGCAGACGAAACAGGAATGAGTGTGCGGCAACGGTTTCATTCGGTGACGACGACCCGGCTCATTTGGCCGGCTGCACACCGATCTTTTTCAGGAACGGCTCGACGGAACGCGGGCGGCCCAGAAACTTCTCAATCGAGATGTTCACATCCCGTGCGTTGCCTTGGGAATATATCTCCTCGCGCAACCGCCGGCCGGCATCGCGATCGAGATAGCCATCCGGCGCGTTCTCAAACACTGTCGCCATGTCCGCGGCGATGGCATCCGCCCAGGCATAGCCGTAATAGCCCGCGTCGTAGCCAACAAAGTGGCCGAGGTAGGCGATCATTGCGCTGTCCTCAGGCACGGGCAGGAAAGTTTCATTCAGGGTCTGGTTCGCAAGCGGAATCGCTTCCTTGAGGTTCGCCTCGGTGATCTGCGTGTGCAGCTTGAGGTCCATCAGGCCGAAGGCAAGCTGGCGCCGGTAGTGATTGCCGTAAATCGCATACTTCGCCGCCTTAAGCTGCCCGAGAATCGCCGGCGGGATTTTCTTTGCCGGGTCTCGGTAATCCGCTGCGAAGCTGTCGAGCACGCCCTTGTCCCAAATCCAGGCCTCCAGCATCTGGGAGGGGGCTTCCACAAAATCACCGGGGACGTTGGAGCCGGCAAAGCGGGTGAACCGGGCCCGGGTCAGGATGCAATGCATGGCATGACCGAATTCGTGAAACAGCGTTTCGACATCGCCATGCGTCAGGAGCGACGGCTTGTCGGCGCCCGGCGGCGGAAAGTTGCACACCAACGCGCATACGGGCCGCTGGTAAGTTCCGTCCGCGAGTTGTTTGCCGTCAATGATCGGGAACACGGCGAAGTGATTGAACTTCCCTTCGCGCGGAAACATGTCGAGGTAGAAGAAGCCCAGTGGCTCGCCCGTCTTCGCATCGCTCACCGCCCAAAGCTGCAGGTCCGCGACCCACTTGTACGGCGCCTCGACGCGTTCGAATTTCAGGCCGAAGATGCGCTGATAGATGGTGAACATGCCGTCCAAAACGCGCTGCATCGGGAAATAGACGCGCAACTGCTCCGCGTCCACGGCGTACTTTTGCTTTTTCAACTGGTTCGCGTAATACCGCCAGTCCCATAGAAAAATCTGGGGATTCGCTTCGCCGGTTTCCCCGACCTTGATGGCGCGAAATTCCGCCAGTTCGGCATCGAACTTCGGTTGCAGTCCATCGCGCAATTTCTCTTCAAATTCCAGCGCGGACGCCCCCTTCCGGGCCATCTTTACTTCGATGACAAAATCCGCCCAATTCTGGTAGCCGAGTTTCGTGGCAATTTGATTGCGCAAACGGAGCATTTTTTCCACGAGCGGCAGATTCTCCTTCATCGCCAGGCGGTGCTGTTCGGTCACGACGCGGCGGCGGACTTCCTCGCGCTTCGCATGTTCCATGATTGCAAGGTACTGCCAGGTCACGTTGATATGGATGGTGTATTCGTCGTCGCCGGTCTTCACCCCGGGGGCGCCGAGCAAACTGTCGGGCACGCCTTCGAGTTCAGCCCGGGTGAACTTCATCGGGCGTTGCGTCTTGGCGATGTTGCTCTGGAAATCCGTCCCCACTTCCGCGAGTTCTTTGCGCAGTTTCTCCACCTCGTCCCGCTCGGCCTTCGCCAGGCCGAGGCCGGCACGGCGATAATCGCGCATCGTCTCCGCCAGCAACTTGGCCTCCTCGCCCGCGAGGGCGGGCTGCGTGTCGGCATAGACTTTGACCGCGCGGTAAACATCCTCCCGATAATCCAGGCCCACCGCCCACTCCTGCAGACGCTTGACCGCCGCCGTGGCAGACTCGCGTATGGCCGCGTCGGCACTGGTCTCTTTAATGAGGTACAGCCGATTCATCGTCGCTCCGACCTGAAAGCCAACATTGTCCAACGCTCCGATGGTGCTGGCAAAGGTCACCTGGCCGGCTGAAAGCTTTCCCACCTGGTCCAGGGTGGCATCCGCCGTGGCCATGGTGTGGTCAGCGGTAGCTCGAATCGCCGCGGGCGTGGTTTCAAAGGTTGGCAGGCGCAGAACGTTCTTGAATTTGGCCCCGACTTGCTGAAATTCGGTGAGCGAATCCTGATGCCCCGGCGGCTTGACGGATGGGTTGGAACAGGAGGCCGCCAGAGCGGCCAGCGCCGAAACAAAGAGGAATCGCTTGCACATGCCGCGCAAGCTAGCGACGCAGCGCACTGGCGACAAGTGGATTTGCCAGCGCGCGGTAGCGAGGGGACTCGGCACGCCCTGCGCTCCTACCATGGCGCGAATACCCGAGCGTTGTGTCGCCTTCCGAAGCGGAGGCATAAACGTTCAAGATCAGATTACGAGCAATAGTAAGATGATGCGCAGGACCGAATCGGATTTGCCGGACGCATGGTTGCCGACGCTTGATCAAGGCATCTGACCCGCCGGCATTTCGGTTGCCCGGGTTCCCGCCTCCAGTCCGTGCTGCAGCCATTCGGCCGGCTCGTGGCCCAATTGAATCTGCCGGGCGACCCCGGCGAGCAAGGCGTCACCCGCACCGACGGTATTGCGGGGTTTCACGCGGCGGGGTGAAGCGAATTGGGCGAAACCTTCCGCATCGTTCAGGAGCAGGCTGGGTTGGGCCCCGCGCGATACCAATACCCAACCACGCGTCTGGCCGGACAAAGTCCGGGCAGCGCGGAGAATGTCCCCCTTCCCTCGCAACGGTTTGCCCCACCACTGGGCGAGCTCGTGCTCGTTCGGCTTGACCAGGAAGGGCCGGGCTTTGACCGCGGCCGCGAGAACCGGTCCGTCGCAATCGAGTAAAGTTCGAATGCCATTAAGGTGGGCGAGTCGGATGAATTGGGTGTAAGCAGACACGGGGGCGCCCCGTGGCAGACTGCCGGAAAGAATGAGGAGCGGCGCGGCAGCCTTCATTTGGTGCGCCAGGCGGCGGGGCGCGCGTAATCGCCAGACCCTGAGAAAAAACAGAAAAAAGCCCCC
>CAZIJO010000233.1:0-9606 GCA_964539515.1 uncultured Bifidobacterium sp.
CTGTTCTGAACCTGCTCATGTTCAATCTTTTCGATTTTGAAAACACGCCCTAGTCTGAATGCCAGATTGACTCGCCCAACACGGGTGCTGGCGCCTTGAGCTCCATCCAACACGCACAACTCTCATGCTCCACCAAGCTTTCCACGAACTGACGCTCGCCACGCGCGGCCGCGGGCTTTATGAATTCACGGACGCGGTCGCGGCCTGGATTACCAAGGGCGGTTTCCAGCATGGCCTCGTGACGTTGCACCTGCGGCATACGTCGGCCTCGCTGCTCATCCAGGAAAACGCCGACCCGGATGTGCGCGCCGATCTCGAACGCTTTTTCCAGCGCCTCGTGCCGGACGGCGATCCGCTGTTTGCCCACACCTGCGAGGGCGCGGACGACATGCCGGCACACATCCGCACCGCGCTCACCACGGTGAACCTCAGCCTGCCGTTGCGCGGCGGACGACTGGCACTGGGGACGTGGCAGGGCATTTACCTGTGGGAACATCGCCAGGCCCCGCACACGCGCCGGGTGGCGCTTCATTTCATCGGCGAATAAGGTCGGCGTCGGATTACGTTTGGAAACTTCGGTGGGGCGAGCGTCCTCGCGAGCCGGCCCAGGCGGCCCGAGCTGCACCGCTGTCGGCTCGTCAGCAGCCTCGCCCCACCCAAGCTACGCCAAAACTGGACCGGCAGTGTGATTGGAGCGGGTGGGGAAGCTTCAGTTCTGAATCCTAATCTTAATCTTAATCTTAATCGTAATCTCAATCTCCCGATTAAGAGTAAGAGTAAGATTAGGATTAAGATCGGAGTCAAATGGCCCGGCGGCCGCACAGCCACGGCGAGTGGCTTGACACGACTCCTTTCGTTGTTATCCTCCCCCGCTCCGGTCAACCGGAGTTCCCCCCGGTAAACCTGAATCGGGAAGCAAAGCCGGGGTCGCCGGGAAATAATTTATGAAACGCCAGTATCAACCGTCAAAAATCCGCCGCAAACGGCAACACGGATTTCTGAAGCGCAATTCCACCAAGCGGGGCAAGGCCACGCTGGCCAACCGCCGGCGCGAGGGCCGCAAACGGCTGACGCCGGTTTGAGTTGGGCATGGCCACGGACGCGCCAGCCCGGCGCCGCCTGGGCCGCGGGTCGCGCATCAAGCAAGGCCGCGATTTCCGGAAACTGCGCACGGCGGGCCGGCGATTGGTGCGCGGCTGCTTGATCACCAACTGGCTGTCCGCCCCCGGCGCCGCCCGGTCGCGCCTCGGGGTGGTGGTCAGCAAGAAGGTCGGCGGGGCCGTGGTGCGCAGCCGGGCCAAACGTCTGTTACGTGAAACTTTTCGCCTCCATCAACATGAATTTGCCCAGCCGCTCGAGCTGGTGCTCGTGGCCCGGCCGTCCATTGCGGGCCGCAGCCTGGCTGACGTGGAGCGCGATTTCCTCGACACCCTGCGGGCGGCGGGACTCCTGAAGTGAACCCCGCCCAAAAGGTCCTGCTGCTGGCAGTGCGCCTCTATCGGTGGACGGTTTCACCGGCTTTGGTGGCTTTGTTCGGCCCGGGTGCCGGTTGCCGTTTCACCCCGACCTGTTCGGTTTATGCCGCCGAAGCGGTGCAGTCGCACGGCGCGTTGATGGGCAGCTGGCTCGCGGCGAAACGTCTCTGCCGGTGTCAACCGTGGGGCGGCTGCGGGCATGATCCCGTTCCGGGTCGCCCGCCGGCCGGCCGGCCGCTGGAGTCCGTGACCCCGCGCTAACTTTCATGGATCGTAAATCTATCATCGTCATCGTCGCCTGCATGGGGCTGATGTTCCTGTGGTCGAGCGTGCTGGTGCCGAAGCTGTATCCGCCCATTCCCGCCAAGCCGACGCCCCCCACCGCCACGAACACGACCGCCGCCGCCCAGCCCGAGGCCCCCGCCCCCGGATCGCCACCCCCGGCAACCAGTCCGGCGACCTTTACCCGCCCCGCCTTTAACACCAACACCGAAGCGCAATTGGTGGTGCTGACGAACGAGTATGCGCGTTACACCTTCACCGCGCTCGGTGGCGGGCTCCGCGAGATTGCCCTGGTCAAGTATCCGGAAGTGGTCTCCCACCAGCGCAAGGGTTCGCCGGCCACCAACGGTTTCGCCGCGTTAAACGTCAATGCGCAACTGCCCGTACTGGCGGTGGTGGGAAGCGAGGCGTGGCAGGGCGACGGAGTCTTTACCCTGACCCAGACGGGCAACACCGTGCGCGCTGAGAAATCGCTCGCGAACGGCTTGCGCATCGTAAAGGAGTTTCAGCCCGGAACAAATTATCTGGTCCATGCGAACGTCCGCCTGGAGAACACCTCCAGCCAGCCCGTGACCCTGCCGGCGCAGGAATGGGTGGTAGGCACGGCCACGCCAATGGGCCCGGACGACGACGGCACGGCCACCGGTCTGATGTGGAGCGATGGCGCAAAAAGCCAGGACACCCTTTCGCCGTATTTCGAGAACAAACGCTTCGGCTGCCTCCCGGGCACCCCCAAGCCTGAGTATCGGGGCGGTGCCAGCAACGTCGTTTGGGCCGCGCCCCACAATCAATTCTTCGCCCTGATCGCGATGCCGGACAACCCGGCGCTGGAAGTCGTCGCCCGGCCGGTGGAACTGCCGCGGCCGACCACGGGCCGTTTCAGTTTCACCAACAGCCCGGCGCGCAAGGGGTTTGAAACCACGCTGGTATATCCGGGGCTCACGCTCGAGCCGGGCAAATCCGTGGACCGGAAATTCAATCTCTACGCCGGCCCGAAGGAGTACCGCACCCTGGCCGGCATTGCGGGCCGGTTGCAAAACACCGTCGATCAGGTGATGGACTTCGGTTTCTTTGGGTTTATTTCCAAGGCGCTGCTGCTGGGCATGAACTGGCTCTATTCCGCGCTCGGGCTCTCCTACGGCATGGCCATCATCGCCATCACGGTGCTCCTGAAAATTCTTTTCTGGCCGCTGACCGCCGTGAGCACGCGCTCGGCAAAACGGATGGCCGACCTCGCGCCGCAGTTGAAGGCGCTCCAGGAAAAATACAAGGACGACCCCCAGAAGCTGCCGGCCAAGCAGTGGGAGTTTTATCGCGAGAATAAAATCAACCCCATGAGCGGCTGCCTGCCCATGCTGGTGCAGTTGCCGGTATTCTTTGGCCTGTTCTCCATGTTGCGCACGGCCATCGAACTGCGCGGCGCCCATTTTCTGTGGACGACGGATCTATCGAAAGCGGATACGCTGTTCATGATCCCCGGGCTGAGTTTCATCCCGTTCCTCAGCACGCCGGAGGGGCTGCCGTTCAACCTGCTGCCCATCCTCTACATCTCCACGGCCATCTGGCAGACGCATATCACGCCCATGTCACCCGGCATGGACCCGGCCCAGCAAAAGATGATGCGGTGGATGCCCTTGATGTTCCTGGTCATTCTCTACAATTTCTCCGGGGGCCTCGCGCTCTACATGACGGTCAACAACCTGCTGACGATCCTCCAGACCAAATTGACCAAAACCGCCGGCGGCGCCACGCCCAAGCCGGCCGCCCCGGCAACGGTTTCGGTATTGACGCCCGCTTCGAAAAAGAAAAAATAGTCCGTGGTTACGCGCATGACATCGAACTCAATCACCGCATTTCGAGCTCTGCGTTCCGCCCTCCGCACTTAAGTTATGCCCGCCCAACCCAAAGCCACGCTTGAACAATTGCTCGCCCTCCTCGGTTTCCCGGCCACGGTCGAGGAGCACCCCATGGAAGACGGCCTTTTGCTCGACGTGAAGACCGAGGACTCGGGCCGCCTGATTGGGCGGCAGGGCCAGACGCTTTCCGATCTCCAATACATCACCAACCGCCTGCTGTTCCAGCAGGACAGCACCGCCCCGAAAGTGATGGTGGATGTGGGCGGCTACCGGGCCCAGGCCCGCGACGCTCTGGTCAAAAAAGCCAAGGAAGCCGCGGAAAAAGTCCGGCGCTGGGGCGAAGTGGTGGAACTGGAGCCGATGTCCGCCTTCGACCGGCGCATTGTTCATCATGCACTGCGGGAAGATCCGGACATTGAGACGCACAGCGTGGAAGTGGACGGCACGGACCGCAAGGCGATGCTGCTCCGCCCCAAACATTAAGTCGCCGGCGGAGTCAGCTGGGTCGCCCGCACCAGGTCCGCGGGGGTATTCCAATTGGCGAAGTTGAACCATTCGCCCGCCCCGACTTCCATGTACCGGCAAAGTCCCCCTTCCACCGCGCGGGCGGCAAAGTTCTTCACCGCAAAATCTTCGCCCGCCAGTTGCGATCGTGCCAGCGCCAGCGCGGATTTCGGATAAATCGCGGCGAGCGGCTCCAAGTTCCCTTGCACCCGCGGAATCACGCCAATCCCCATTGCACAACCGGCCGCCAGCTGCCGCAGCATGCCCACGGTCATGGCCGCCAAATCCACTGCCAGCACCAGCAGCAGCGATGACCTGGCGGTGGCAAGCGCGCGCTCGACGCCGGCGAGCGGACCGGCGCCGGCAAATTGATCGTGCAGCACGGCAACCCCAAAACCGGCGTAGTCTGCGTCGGTCCGCCCCGAGATCAGGACCTCGACCGCCCCGGCCGCGCGCACCAGGGCAATCTGCCGATCGAGCAACCGCAGGCCGTCCACCTCCAGCCACGCCTTGTCACGCCCCATCCGCGAGGATTTTCCGCCGGCGAGAATGACGGCACTGAAGGTCATTGGAATGCGAAATTAAAAATGAAAAATTAAAATTTCGGAGCCGGATGAGACTGGTCTTTCATTCTTAATTTTGAATTCCTAATTTTGCATTGCTTCATGCGTCCACGCGCAGCCAGCCGTCGGTGAGAATGCGCGCCCGCAGACCGCCGCGCCCGTGCAGGGCCGCTTCCGCCCCAGGGGCGATGGCCTCGTTCATCCAATGGCATGGGCTGCATTCGGCGACGCCGGCGAAACGCACGCCCTGAACCTCGAATTCCCGGCCGATGAGCGAGTTCAAATCGACGCCCCGCGTGATGATATTGCGCCGCGTGACCCCGGCTGATTTGCCGCTAACGGCCAGCTGGCGGCAGACATCGGCGAATACCTCCGCCGCGAAGAAGGTGACCTGGCCCTTGTAATTCTCCTTGAAGCCGAAGAAGCGGTCGCCGAAGAGCCCCTGCCCCGCCAAACACTCGACCTCCTGGAGTTCGACGGTCGGGTGTTCGCCGGGCGGTTGATCCTGATGACCAAAGAAATTATGCCCCGGCGAGATGAAGATCCGCTCGATACCGATCTGTGGCGTGTTGGCCATCGCAGCCAAATGCTAGCGGCGACCGGCGAGCACCGCAATCCTGGGAACGGGGCACGCTCGCCGGTCGGGCGGCGTGGCCCGATCCCGTCAGCTTGCGCCGCCGTAATTGGCAGAGATCCGCCGCGCTTCCGTGGCGGTGGAACAGGTCTGCTCCCCAACCAAAGCCAGCGCCCGGCTGAAATAATCATTGTTGAAGGTTTCGAGCAACCGCTTGCGACCCACCGGATCCGGTGGCGGAATCAACGTATGATCCACCATCTGATCCAGCAGCCACCGGGCGCGCTCCCGGGTGGGGGCATTGGCCCGATGCCGGTGAAAAATGGCAAAGTCGTGGAACACCCGGATCGTGGCGCAGTCGAGATTGAAGGGTACGCCTGACTCGGTGAGCAGGCATTCCAGCGGTGCGTTTACGTACGCCATGTGGGTCAGTTCACTGCGAATCAATTCCCAATTTTTGGGGACATCGCAGAAGCGGCAGCTCTCGATCAGGGCGGCGAGGAGGCGCAGGTGTTCCTCCGGTCGTTGCTCCGCGAATTCGCGCCGCACCAGGAGCACTTTTTCCGGATGCAGGGGGGCCAGGTCCACGCTCGTGGCAACACAGAAACCGGTGCCTGCCTCAATGGCGACGGAATTCCACGGTTCGCCCACGCAATACCCATCCAGGTACCCCAGCTTGAGATGCGGATACATTTCGGTCGGCGCCACGGGAATGATGCGCACGCAGGCATCCGGATCGATCCCCCCCTGGCGCAGCCATTGCCGCAGGAGGATGGCATGGGTGGACAAGGCGTGCGGCACGCCAAAAGTGAACGTCTTGCGCCCGGACAAGCGGAAGATTTCCGCGCGCAACGATGGAGCATCCACGACTCCGGCCGCTTTGAGGTTCTGCGCGAGGGTGATGGCGTTGCCCTGGAGATTCAGCAGCAGACCGGTCACACACGCACACGGTTCGCAATGAAGGCCGAGGGAAATCGTGAAGGGAAAACTGGCGGGGGCCTGGATGGCGTCCAGCTCGCCGTTGACCAGTTTGTTGCCAATCGTCGTCCAGTCGCGTTCGCGGCATAATTGCACGCTCAGATCATATTGGGTGAAATAGCCCAGCTCGTGCGCCATCACGATGGGCGCGCAATCGGTGTGCGGCAGGAAGCCAACGCGCAGATGATGGTGCCGTCGCAAACTGGAAATTTCCAAGGGAACCGTTTTGTGCATGCGAATTCAGGGGGTTGGGGATTTCAGGAGCCGCCGCCCGGGTGGCGCGAACGTCGGTTGTCGCCTGGTCGCCCCGCCAGCAAACGCAGGGCGGCGGCGGGAAAACATATCCGCACCAATCGAGTCATGCCGAAGCCGTATGCGGGCGTCATGCCAGCGGGCCCGTCTGGCCCAACTCGTGCGTGGCAAAGTTTTCATCGTATGCATGAAACCGATTCATTGGTGAATCAACCGCTCGACAGCCGGCAGTTGCTCGCCTTCTCGCAGCTGGCCCACATTGGCAGTTTTACGGGAGCGGCGCGGGCATTGCACCTTTCGCAATCCGCGGTGAGCCACTCCATCAAGGCGTTGGAAGAAGCGGTGGGCTGTCGCCTTTTTGACAGAGTGGGCAAGAAAGCCGTCCTGACCCAGGCGGGCGAACAGCTGCTGCATCACGCGCAAAAAATCCTGGGCGAGATGGCCAGCGCCCGCCGTTCCCTCGGCAAATTGGGCAAATGGGGACATGGCCGGCTGCGGCTGGGCGCAAGCACCACTGCGTGCCAGCACCTCATTCCGCCCGTGCTGCGCGAGTTCAAGGAGAAATTCCCCGACCACGCCATCAGCCTGGAACCGGGGGACACCCGCGGAATGGTCGGAGCGTTGCTGGCGCACCGGATTGACCTCGCCCTCGCGCTCGAACCAGACCACGAGCCGCAACTGGAATTTCATCCGCTCTTCACAGATGCACTTTCGTTCCTCGTTGGCGCGCAACATCCTTGGGCGCTGGCCGGACGCGTCGAACGCGCGGAAATCCCCCGGCAAAACTACATCCTGTACAGCAAGAGCAGTGTGACCTTCCGGCTGGTCGAGGAATATTTTCGCCGGGAAGGCATGGGGCTGAATGCGGTGATCGAGGTTGGCAGCATGGAAGCAACCAAGGAACTGGTGAAACTCGGCCTGGGGGTGAGCGTGCTGGCCCCGTGGATCGCCCGCCAGGAACTGGACGAACGCTCGCTGGTGGCCCTGCCGCTGGGGCGGCGCAAGCTCCGGCGTCACTGGGGCATCTTGCATTGGCGCAGGAAACGCCTGACGCTCGCGGAGGAAACCTTCGTCGATTTGTGTAAAAAAGCGGTGGCAGCGCTACCCAATCAGGCGGTCCCGGTCAACGAAGGTTAAATCAGCTGCCGGGCCGCAATGATTTTGCTTTTTGAACGTCGCCCGTGTGTCCTATGCGGGTGCTGACGACGCTACGCCGGGCGGAGTATGTGGAATTGACGGCGCTGTTCTTCATTCAAGGAGCGGCGCTGGGGATGTGGTTCGTACCGTTAAGCAGCGTGCTCGACGCGCACGGACTGCACGCGATCAAGCCGTATGCCTTCGCGACTTCCGCCGTCGCCGCGTTCATCTCCCCGCTGGTTTTCGGCGCCATGGCGGACCGGCACGCGTCGCCGGTGAAAGTGTTGCGCTGGCTGGCGCTGGCCACGGCCGTTGCGATGGCGCTGGCCACCACCGCCATCCGCTTCCGCCTGCAGCCGTGGCTCGTGCTGGCGCTGATCCAGCTCCATGCGCTCTGTTCGTCGCCGACCTGGAGCATTTCCTCGACGATTGTTTTCGCGCGCCTGGAAGATGCGAAGAAGGAGTTCGGCCCGATCCGCGCGATGGCCACCCTGGGCTGGATGGCCGGTTGCTGGCTGGTGAGCTGGATCAATGCGGACGCGTCCGCGCTGGCCGGCTACAGCGGGGCGGTGACCTGGGTAGGCGTGGCCGCGTTTACTTTTCTGTTGCCGGAGCTGGAAACACCCAAGTCCGCAACGCATCTGACGTTGCACCAACGCCTGGGCCTGGACGCGCTCACGCTTTTGAAGAACCACGACCACCGCGTGGTGTTCATCACCGTGGCCCTGTTTGCCATTCCCTTGTGCGGATTCTATCCGTTCACCCCGCCGCACCTGCGGGAACTCGGCCTGCAACGCACCAGCGCCTGGATGACGCTGGGCCAGGTGACGGAGATCATCGCCATGTTCATGTTGGGCGGACTCCTGTTGAAGTGGCGGTTGAAGTGGATTTTCGCCTGCGGTCTGGGCTTTGGCGTCCTTCGGTTTGCGTTCAGCGCAATCGACGGCAAGGCGTGGCTGCTGACGGGGGTGATGCTTCACGGTTGTTCGTTTACGCTGGTATTCATCACCGCACAGATCTATCTGGACCAGCGGGTGGAGGCGGCCTGGCGCGCGCGCGCGCAAGCCTTGATGGCGCTGATGAACGGCGGGGTAGGCAACCTGGTGGGTTACCTCGGCACCGGCTGGTGGTTCGCCGCCTGTACGCGTCCGAACGGAACCCAGTGGTCGATTTTCTGGGGCGGGCTGGCGGTGACGGTGGCGGCCGTGCTGGTTTACTTTCTCAGTGCGTACCATGGCCGACACCAAATCTCCCCCACCCCGCCGGCCTCCCGGGCGGGATGAATGGGCAACCGGAGCGCCGCAGCCGCGCATTCGCACCCCAAAACAGCCCCGGCCGGACCGGGCCGGCGCTCCAAAATGTCCGGAAACAGCTGTTGACTTCGATCGCTCATTTGATAAGGTCTGCGTCCCTTTGTTGGGAATCGCATGAAAACCTTTTTGCCGAAAGTGAATTTGGAAGCCCGCAAGTGGCATGTCATTGATGCCGACGGTGCGGTGTTGGGTCGTCTGGCCGTTCAGATCGCGGACGTGTTGCGCGGGAAAAACAAGCCGGTCTATACCGCGCATCTCGACGCGGGCGACTTCGTGGTCGTCATCAACGCCGAGAAAGTCAAAGTGACCGGCAAGAAGGAGACCGCCAAGGAATACATGACCTATTCCGGCTGGAAAGGCGGCGAGAAATACACCACCGTGGCGCAATTGCGGGAAAAACAGCCCGACATGCTGATTCACCGGGCCGTCAAGGGCATGATTCCGAAAAACCGCCTTGGCCGCGTCCTGTTGACCAAGCTCAAAGTTTACAAGGGCGATAAGCATCCGCACGCGGCGCAAACCCCCACCGCGCTCAAAGCCGCCAATTAACTCTCAACCCCGTTTAACCGATGGCAGAAATCAAGACTCCTGAATTCCTGGGCACCGGCCGGCGGAAAACCGCCGTGGCGCGCGTCCGGCTCGCGACCGGCAGCGGCAAGATCACCGTCAACG
>CAZIJO010000234.1:0-9605 GCA_964539515.1 uncultured Bifidobacterium sp.
CGCGACATGGAAGCCGGCGCGGTGAGCGTCCGCCTCCACCACGGCGGCCCGCAAGGCGCGAAGCCGAAGGCGGAAGTTATTGCGAAGATTCTGGCAGATATTAAAGAGCGGAAGGCGTAAGAGCCGCGGCAGAAACGATCAGTATAGCTGTCGTGCGCGGTAAAACCGCGTTTGACTGATCGGCAACTGGCGGACGATTTGAAGGCCGCTAGTCAGTCGAACGTTTCTTTCGAAGGTCCAGTTGGCTGCGGCGTTCAGTGTGGACGTCGATTCGATTACGTAACGTCGGTGGGCTTCGCCTTGAAGCGCGATCGTAGCGATGCCGTTGGTCGAGCTGATGTGAAGACGAGGCGAAGTAAAAAACGGTCCATCTGCAATAAGAACGACGTTGTAACCCGAACCGTCCCCGTTGCTGCCAGCTGAAATCGCCACCACGTTGGTTAGGCCCGGGGGAATTTTGGTTGCCCCGCCACAATCGCACCCCCACGCGAACAGCGTTCCATTGTCAGATAAAACCAGGTTGTGATCACCTCCAGTGGAGGCAGGGGCGGCAACGGCAACGGCATTTGTCAGACCGGGCGGAATATTGGTTTGTCCCGCCCAGTTCTCACCCCACACTGTCAATGACCCGTTTGCGTGCAACGCGATGAAATGCCCGATCCCGCCAGTGATACTGACGACGTTGCTCAATCCGGCAGGGATCTCTAGGGGCGAACCGCCATGATAATGCGTTCCCCAACCCGCTACTGTTCCATCGTCTCGCAAGGCCAGACCCCATGAGTAGCCGATTGTGATCGCTACGACGTCGCTTAAGCCGGGAGGAACGTTGGTTTGACCATGCTCGTTATTCCCCCATGCGACCACGGTGCCATCAGCACGAAGAGCGGCGCTGTTATACCACCCGCATCCTACGTCCACCACGTTCGTCAATCCCGGCGGAACGTTGGTTGCTCCAGAGTAGCCGCTTCCCCAAGCGAACACCAAGCCATCAGCCGTTGCGGCCAGGCTGTGGTCCCATCCGACCGCGACTGCAATCGCATTGGTCAAACCAGTCGGAGGTGATCCGGGACCTCCCAATTGTGCGACCGTGCCATCCGCCCGCACGACGACATCGTAAAAGCGACCGGAAGCGATCTTGGTGACGTTGGTCAACTCGCTGGGAGAATTGGTTACGTAACTCCACTTGACCAGATGCGTGGTTGGATTAGCGGCCCACGAATCCGCTGCTCCCATTATGTTGAGAAAAAGTAAAACAACGAAGCTCCAGCGAATGTGGAAAAATGACTGTCCTAACCCTCGATCTTGCCGCATGGCCCGACTCTAATGCGTGTGGCGGGACCGTCAAGCCTTAGGCGATGGTGAACAAACTCTTGCGCAAAGATCGTCCGCGTGGAAGCCGACTTCAGCGCCACCCCCATCAAAGCCAAGATCGCCGACGCCGAACAATCGCGCGTCCACACGATGCTGGTCATCGGAGGTCGCGACATGGAAGCTGGTGCGGTGAGCGTGCGCCTCCATCATGGCGGCCCGCAAGGGGCGAAGCCGAAGGCGGAAGTCGTGGCGAAGATTCTGGCGGACATCAAAGAGCGGAAGGCTTGAGCAACCTTTGATTACGCATGCCACGTCGCGAGCTTAAGGATCCGCACCAGGTCGAAGACTGGCTCGTCGAACTGAGCCGGCAACTCTTTCAACCTGCTCGAATGATTCTGATCGGCTCGGGTGCAATGCTGTGGCATGCTTTTCAGCGCGGCATCACCGAACCGCTGCCGGAGAACAGCATGGACGTGGACCCGATCACGGATTCCGACGAAATCGCGCGCCTCTGCTATGAGGCGCTGATTGGCAGCGAATTTGAACAACGCCACGGATGGCATGTGAATCTGATGCCGGAACTTGTCTTGCGGGAGTTTCCTGCCGACTGGGAGAAGCGCGCCGCCACCAAGACTTACGGTCCGCTCACGGTGGTTGTCCCAGGCGTGGCTGACTTGCTGGTACCCAAGCGCAAACGCAACGAGCCGAGGGATCGCGCACATGCCGTTTGGGCGGAACGCCTCGCGCTGCTATAGTGGAAGCCATGCGGGCACAAATGGATCACACCGAAAACGTCTGGGGCGACTACCCCAACTGGGATGACGTGAGCCGTTTTGTTTATGGACGCCGCCTATGGCGTCAGCCGGCGATGCGAGCCCGGTTACTCGCGCATTGGAGCGACCCGCGGCATCCGTATCGCGAACGGTTTGAAGCGCACCGCCATTGGATTGAGGAAGTCCTCGCCTCGGAAGAGTCAGCAGAACAGTTGGACGCAGCCTTGCGCCAGCGTCAGACCAGCCTGCGCTGTGTGGCCCGGGAAATACCCCCGGTATTTGGAAGCTTTTTCAAGTAATTGCCCTTCTCGGACCAACGCGCGTCCACACCATGGAAGCCGGACAAATTTCCGTTCGCCTCCACCACGGCGGCCCGCAAGGCGCGAAGCCGAAGGCCGAGGTCGTGGCGAACATTCTGGCCGATATCAAAGAGCGGAAGGCGTAAAACTGGCGGCAAATTCTTAAGTAGGATATTTAAGTAAAGTGTAGTTGTCTTAAAATGCATTTTAAGGTAATTTTTCCGCATGTTAGCCTCCAAATCGGAGCTTTTTGGGGTATTACGCCAGTATAACCCTTGGTGGGATGGGAAACGTATTCCGGACCTTCCCACCTGGCGGCGGGCGGCGTTCCGCGAGGCCAGTTTGTGGCTGAATGAGCCGCCAACCCATCGGGCCGTGCTTTTGAGCGGCGCACGTCAGGTGGGTAAAACAACCCTGTTACTTCAGGCGATTGACTCGCTAATCGCAAAAGGAGTTAAACCCGCTCGAATTCTATACGCCACATTCGATCATCCGCTGTTGAAGTTGACCGGGGCGGAGAAGCTCTTGGAACTCTGGCGTGAGTTTGAACCGGCGGGCGATGGGATGGAATTCCTGTTCCTGGACGAAATCCAAAACGACAAGAACTGGCAGACGTGGCTCAAGCATCAGGTGGATTTCGCGAAGCACCGGCGCATTTTCGTGACGGGTTCGGCGACGCCGCTGGTGACGGAAGGTCAGGAATCGGGCGTGGGCCGTTGGCACACCATCCGGCTCGCGACCCTTTCCTTTTACGAATATCTACAGATTAAAAAAATTCCCGAGCCGGAACTTCCGGAAGTTCCCACGCTGGCAAAGTTGTTTGAATGGCCGCCAACGGAGTTTGCGCGGACCGCCGCCAAAGCCGCGCCGTTGGTCGGGCACTTCCATGAATATCTGCTGCGGGGTGGGTTTCCGCAGGCGGCCTTGATGGAGAGCATTCCGGCAGCGCAGAAGCTTTTGCGCGAGGACATCGTGGACAAGGTGTTGAAACGCGACATGACCGCCTTGTTTGGCGTGCGGCTCGTTTTGGAACTGGAGCAGGTATTTCTTTATCTCTGTATGCACGACGGTGCGTTGCTGGACATCGGGTCGCTGTGCAGCAGCCTGCAATTGAACAAACCAACGGTGAACAATTTCATCGCGTTACTGGAGGCCGCTCATTTAATCCACCGCTTACAACCGTTCGGCTACGGCAAAGAAATCCTCCGCGCCAAAAGTAAGGTCTATCTGGCTGATGCCGCCATTGCTCCCAGCGTGCTGTTGAAGGGCAAATCGCTGTTGGAAGATGACGCGGCGCTTGGGCTGGCAGTGGAAACCGCCTTCTTCAAGCACGTCTATACGCGCTATTACGGTCAGAGTTTTTCCTTCTCCTACTGGCGCTCAAAAAAAACAAATTGCGAGGTGGACGTCATTGCGAACGTGGAAGAACGCCTTGTCCCGTTTGAAGTGAAGTATCGTTCCAAAGCCACGGGCGCAGGTGAGATGAAAGGTATGGCCGAATTCTGCGCGTCAAAGAATGTCTCGCGCGGATATGCCATTACCAAAGCGACGGATGATTTCTCCATCATGCCGCTCAAACCAGGCAGTTCGGAAGCTATGGTGCTAAAGATTCCAGCCCCGCTCGCTTGTTACTGGCTCGGCAAGAGCGAAATTAGCAAAGACTGAGATTGCGGATGTAGCACTTCAGCAACTCGTCAACCGCAGTTGCAGAATGGAAGCCGGCGCGGTGAGCGTCCGCCTCCACCACGGCGGCCCGCAAGGCGCGAAGCCGAAGGCGGAAGTTATTGCGAAGATTCTGGCAGATATTAAAGAGCGGAAGGCGTAAGAGCCGCGGCAGAAACGATCAGTATAGCTGTCGTGCGCGGTAAAACCGCGTTTGACTGATCGGCAACTGGCGGACGATTTGAAGGCCGCTAGTCAGTCGAACGTTTCTTTCGAAGGTCCAGTTGGCTGCGGCGTTCAGTGTGGACGTCGATTCGATTACGTAACGTCGGTGGGCTTCGCCTTGAAGCGCGATCGTAGCGATGCCGTTGGTCGAGCTGATGTGAAGACGAGGCGAAGTAAAAAACGGTCCATCTGCAATAAGAACGACGTTGTAACCCGAACCGTCCCCGTTGCTGCCAGCTGAAATCGCCACCACGTTGGTTAGGCCCGGGGGAATTTTGGTTGCCCCGCCACAATCGCACCCCCACGCGAACAGCGTTCCATTGTCAGATAAAACCAGGTTGTGATCACCTCCAGTGGAGGCAGGGGCGGCAACGGCAACGGCATTTGTCAGACCGGGCGGAATATTGGTTTGTCCCGCCCAGTTCTCACCCCACACTGTCAATGACCCGTTTGCGTGCAACGCGATGAAATGCCCGATCCCGCCAGTGATACTGACGACGTTGCTCAATCCGGCAGGGATCTCTAGGGGCGAACCGCCATGATAATGCGTTCCCCAACCCGCTACTGTTCCATCGTCTCGCAAGGCCAGACCCCATGAGTAGCCGATTGTGATCGCTACGACGTCGCTTAAGCCGGGAGGAACGTTGGTTTGACCATGCTCGTTATTCCCCCATGCGACCACGGTGCCATCAGCACGAAGAGCGGCGCTGTTATACCACCCGCATCCTACGTCCACCACGTTCGTCAATCCCGGCGGAACGTTGGTTGCTCCAGAGTAGCCGCTTCCCCAAGCGAACACCAAGCCATCAGCCGTTGCGGCCAGGCTGTGGTCCCATCCGACCGCGACTGCAATCGCATTGGTCAAACCAGTCGGAGGTGATCCGGGACCTCCCAATTGTGCGACCGTGCCATCCGCCCGCACGACGACATCGTAAAAGCGACCGGAAGCGATCTTGGTGACGTTGGTCAACTCGCTGGGAGAATTGGTTACGTAACTCCACTTGACCAGATGCGTGGTTGGATTAGCGGCCCACGAATCCGCTGCTCCCATTATGTTGAGAAAAAGTAAAACAACGAAGCTCCAGCGAATGTGGAAAAATGACTGTCCTAACCCTCGATCTTGCCGCATGGCCCGACTCTAATGCGTGTGGCGGGACCGTCAAGCCTTAGGCGATGGTGAACAAACTCTTGCGCAAAGATCGTCCGCGTGGAAGCCGACTTCAGCGCCACCCCCATCAAAGCCAAGATCGCCGACGCCGAACAATCGCGCGTCCACACGATGCTGGTCATCGGAGGTCGCGACATGGAAGCTGGTGCGGTGAGCGTGCGCCTCCACCACGGCGGCCCGCAAGGCGCGAAGCCGAAGGCGGAAGTCGCGGCGAAAATTCTGGCGGACATCAAAGAGCGGCGGGCGTGATCCACTTCTGAAAGGCAAACGGCCCGCTGGATTGCTCCGACGGGCCGTTTTGTTTTTGAGGCGGTCAGATCAAGGGGTTGTTACGCGATAAAACCGGCTCGGATAATTCGTCGCTTGCAGGTCGGTGAAGGTGAATACACCCGCCGGCGATTCAGTCGGCGCGCCAAGGTTGCTCCACGTGTTGATGGGCGCGGCGACGTTGGTGCTTGCGAACACGCGATAGCTCGGACCGCTCAGGTTGGTGAAGGCGAACCGCACGTTGCCGCTGCCGAGTTGGGTCACGTTCACGAGGGGGTAGTTCGGGTTGAACACGCCTTCCACCGCGCCGAGATCGGCGAACGCGCCGACGATGCGCGGCAAGCCGCGTTGATCGGTCACGAAGCTCGTGCCGTTGGTGGCGCCGTCAATCGCGGGTGAGCCGGGCAACGGCGGCATGGTTTGCGCGGGCCCGCCGTAATTGCCGAGTGGCGCGAGCAGCGGCGTGCCGCCGACGAGATTGTTCTGACCGGTGGGACCGCCGCCGCTGACGGCTGTGATGTCGGGCGCAGAGTTGCCGGCAACGATGGAGTTCACGATGTTCACGGTGCTGTCATAGAGCGCGAGGCCGCCACCACCAGAGAAGCCACCGGCCGTGAACGCATTCCCCGCGATCGTGGATTGATTGACCGAGGCGGATGAATTCAGAACATAGATCGCCCCGCCGTAGCCGCCGAGACCGAATCCGGTGGCGGAGTTGCCGGTGAGCGTCGAGTTGTTCACGTTCAGCGTTCCCCCTTGGCAATAGATGCCACCGCCGGCCCACGCGGTGTTGCCCAGGATTGTCGAACGGTTCACCGTGAGCACCGCGCCGTCTTCCACGAGGATTCCGGCGCCGTTGCCAGTCACAAAGCCGTTTTTCAAGGTGAGCGATTCCAACGCAACGGTGCTGCCGCTCAACACTTCAAAAATCCGGCTGCTCGCGTTGCCGTTGAGATGAATCCCTCCTGGCAGAGTTGAACCATTGATCGTCACCGTGCTGGAAAGCGTGAGCTGGCCGCTGGTGAGCGTGATGGTCTGGCCGGAGAGCGCGGGAGCGAAGGTGATGGTGGCCGCACTGCCCGCGTTGTTGGCGATGAGCACCGCCTGCCGGAGGGAGCCAGCGCCGGAATCGCTGGTGTTCAAAACGATGGTTGGCCCGCCAAGATTGGGTTGCGTCGTGGACGCAGTGTTGCCGGTGAAAGTATTGCCGGATTGATTCAGCGAAGCATCCAGCACGAAAACCGCGCCGCCTACACCCTGACCATTGACACCAGCGGTGCCAGAACCTGTGAGACCATTGGTTGCAACATTAGCGGTAAAGGCGCAATTGACGAGGGAAACCGCCCCCGTGCGCGCAAAAATGCCAGCACCCAAACCCGCTCCACCACCTCCACCACCGCTCGCGCCGCGGGAGAAATATTTGCCACCCTGGCCGCCGTAACTCCCGCCCGGGCCACCAACGCCAAGACCAAAAGCCCCACCCCCGCCTCCCGCCCCGAACCCACCGGCACCGCCGGAAGCGAATAATCCGCTGCCACCCCCACCCCCGCCAAAGCCTCCACCCCCGCCGTTCTGGCGGTTTGCTCCGCCGCCGCCGCGATTCGGATACCCACCGTTACCACCTGCATAGACGTCATTGCCGACGCCAGTAAAGCCGTTTCCGCCGTGGCCGCCGGCCGCCACATTGGCCTGCAACGCGCAACCGGACAGCGTCAATTCCGCGCCCTCGGTGAAGATTGCTCCGCCCAGCCCCGCGCCACCGCCACCACCGCCGCCTTGGTCCGACCCCACACTGTCTCCATTCCCACCTCGAACGGTGTTGTATGCAAAACTGCAATTTGTCGCCCGCAACGCGCCCGTGCCGAGGTTCGCCACCGCGCCGCCAAATCCGCCCACCACCGTGTTGCTCACCAGCGTGCAACTTTGAAGGAGAGTATTGCCGAGATTGTAAATCGCCGCGCCGGAAGTGTTGTTGGCCGTGTAGCCGTTGGCCAACGTCAGGCTGCTGATCGTGTTCGTCGTGTTCGCGGCCAGTTGGAAGAGTCGGAAAGAATTACTGCCGCTGATGGTGAGCAGGTTCGTTCCCGGACCGGTGATGGTCACCGGCACCGTGCACGCGGGCAGATCGGAGGCGAGGGTGATCGTGCCATTGACGGCGAACGTGATGTTTCCCGCGACTCCTGACGCATTCAAGTTCGTGATCGCCCAGCGCAGCGATCCCGGCCCGGCATTGGCCTTGGTGGTCACCAGGCCGGAGTAGCCGGAATTGAACACCAGCAGATCGTTCGTGGAGAAAGTTCCGGGCACGAACGTGAACACCCTCACTTCGTCCAGAAAACCAAAGAGCCGGTCCAGCGCCGGGTTCTGCGGTTGGCCCAGGACCGCGAACCGCCCGGCCGGCGAAACCGGGGCGCTGCCCACCGTGCCGGCGGCCACGCCGTTCACATAAAGTGTGGCGACGCCGTTGTCGCGCACGAGCGCCAGATGCGTCCAGGCGTTGGCGGTGGCCGTGGCGGTACCGACAAAACCCACTCCGCCGAACAGACCGCGATATTGATTGCCAATCAGATAAAGTCCCCAGCCACTGCTGTTGGTATTGCCATTGTAGGCGAGGCATTGGTTGCCCGTGAGCGTGGTCGGGTTCACCCAGAGTTCGAGGCCGAAGTTGTCGGTGAGCGAAGGGATCGCAGCGTTCGTGCCGGCGGATTCGGCGCCGTAAGCCCGCAGACAGAGGGTGCTTCCGACCCGGGCGGCCGCGCTGGCGCTCACGTTCATCGAATCCCAGAACACAGACGTCGAAAATTGCAGCGTGCGTCCGCCAATCACATCCGTGGTGCTGCTGCAACTAACTCCCCCAAAGGCCCCGGGATCGTTCTCGCCCCCTCGCCAGTAGGAAACGGTGGTAACGGTGGCGCGTGCGGTAAGCGTGAGCAGGCACGTGAGCAGCAGGGCGACGAGCGGGCGATTGAAATGGCGACACGGCCAAAGTGACGATTCCATTTTCATAAATACAAATTTGCTTCTGACAATAATGTCTCCGCAGCGGGAAACGATGGAGTTGAACGCGCGGAGTTTAGCCGACGGGCGCAATTTTTCAACGGTTGATTGCGGGATACCGCCACCCCGCTGCGGGCTGCGGGCGGCGGGGAGGGGTTGTCAGCATTTCGAAAACTCAGTGTCGGTTTCGGAATCGTTCACCCAACCGCTGATAGAGACATCGCGCTGCGATGTCCGGTCGTCGCAGCGCGACGACCTGCCTACTGGTTTTTCAGCCGGAAAAATTTGGCGCTGTTCGTTCCAGGAATTGTCGCGGGATTCGACTCACCACTCGGCGCGTTGCTCCACGTGGACGGCGCGAGACTCGGCGTTTCTTGCAAGAACCAGCCCCATGTCGGCGGTGTCCAAGAGAGGTTGATGGTTGATGGTTGAGAGTTGATGGCGAGCGTGGGGATCGTCACCACGCTGGTCTCGGTGGCGAATGGGCCGCCGGCGAAGGACGTGTCCACGGCTTGCACGCTCCAATAAACCGTCTGGCCGTTGGTGAGGCTGGTGAGCGGGAGGCTGTGGCGCAACAGGGCGTTGCCCATGGCGGGCACGCGGCGGAAGCCGTTGGCGGCGTCCACATGACCGGAAAAGAGATCCATGCCGCCGGGCGTGCTGCCGGCGCGGACGTTGTAGGTGAGGCCGGTGGCGGGGGTCTGGCCGTCGGTGGCGGAGTTCCAGGAGAGCATGACGGCGTTGGTGGTGGCGGTCATGGCCAGGCCGGTGGGCGCGGTGGGTGGCGTGTTGGTGACGGGGGTGTTGTTCCGCCAGAGTTGGGAAATGCGGCTGTTACCGCTGCCATGTCCCGTGAGGAGGAAATCGAGGCGTCCGTCGTTGTCATAATCGCCCCACGCCACG
>CAZIJO010000235.1:0-9473 GCA_964539515.1 uncultured Bifidobacterium sp.
GGTTGTCGCCATGTCAAAAGCACCGCCAAGGTTCGCGATATAAAGCGACGGGCTGAACGGCTGCAAACCACGGGCTTGATTCACCGGCAAATGGAATAGGCCCGTAGTCGCCGCGCCCGTCAGGACGTACAATCCCGCGTTGGTTACCCCCCCGTAGTTCAAACTGAATGCGATGGAGCGAATGTCAGCGATGTTGCCCATCTCCGTCCAGACCAGGGGCGAGTTCGTGACAATGGCCCGAAAGATGGCATTTGTGCCGGCGGCGAATATTAAGTTTTGATCAGAATCGATCGCGAGCCCCCGAATGGGTGATCCGCCCGGGAGCAGCGCGGTTTGGAGGAGCGCGCCCGTCAGGTCATTGAGGCCGGCACTGAAAACTCGAATGCCGTCCGAGGCAGTGCCCACGTAGAGTCTTCCCTTGAAATGTTTGGCGGCAAGCAGCGGAAAACTATCGGCGCGATCAAACAGGTTCACCCGTGCAAACAGCCGCAGCACATCATCATACGAATCGTAGAGAATCACGCCGTCGGAGGGACCGCCATCGGGGGCGGACGAATCGTCCTGAATCAAAATAAACACCTGCCGCCCCGAATCCGACACCGCAATCGCTGCCGGACCATCGGGACCGCCATCCAAGCTCATCCATGGCAACAAGGCTTGAATTTCGGAGGCGGAAATGGTGCGTAGCAGTTTCTTCCGGATATCCCGAACCTCAACAGTGTTTTGGTCTACATTGCCAACGGCGTAAATCCCACTCAAACGAGCAGCTCCAACCGCCGCGAAATCACCATTACCCCCGACCGGCCAAGGGGAAATGACAGGGGAGGCAAGAGCAAACTCAATGCAAGCGGTCAGGAGGCCAACGCTTAGAACGCTGGGAAGAATTCTTGCGACGCCTGGAATCATTTCATGCCTGCCTCAAATATTCCGGAGTATATTCCGTTCTCCCGAACCAGCGACCTGGCTGGCATGAAATCTTCAGGCAGCAACTGGAATGCGAGCTCGGCATTGGAGGTGAGATTGCTCGTTTCAGAAAGGATCCGTCTTGACTGCAACCATTGCGCCTAAAGTACCGGACACTGGCCACTCGTGACCAGTGTCCGGGATGCCAGACGAAGCATTTCTCGCCAATGAATTGCGAAGGAAGCAAAAACCTCAATACAAAAACACTGCCCGATAGAACCGGGTGTTGGAGCCAGGTGAAGCGGTGTCAACCACCAGTTGCGGTGAGACCGTCAGCTTGTTGGTACTGTAGGGAATCCAAGTGGTCGGGGACAGTGAGGTGGAGTAATCCACGCGGTACGTGTCGCCAATCTTGCCCGTAATCGTCACCACCGGGTAGAAGTTTAGCCCCACGAGCGCGAGCGTGGCATCTTTGCTATAAACCGAGCCTGAGCCGTTGGAAACCAAAACCCGGTAGTGTCCGACCTCGCTGGCGGAAGCGTTAGCAATCGTGAGCGTCGGAGTGGTTACACCCGAAAAGTGGCCGCCGTTGGCAAGGTTGGTATTGTAGAGTTGCCACTGATAGGAAGTTGCCCCCACTGCAGTCACGGTGAGATTCGTGGATCCCCCCGGCGCAATCGTGGTTTGAGCCGGTTGAGCGGTGATGACCGGCGAGCCAGCCGGAGGCAACGAAGTTAGTTCAAGGTTATCCACAAAGAACGACTGTCCGCCCGTAGTGCCGTATACGTTGCGTATGGAAACTCCGGCCCGCACGATAGCGGTGCCGGCGGGAGCGGTCACTTCGGGCGTGGTAGTATAGCGGAAAGATGTCATGCTGCCCGGGCCACCCGACGGCAAGCCAGCACTCACCAAGTTGAAAACATTGCTGCCAATGATGGTGCTGGAACTGTTAAGGAAGTAGATGATAAACAGGGTCTCTGGCGCTGGAGTGTTGGTGGCGAAAAAGCCACTGTAATTAGCCTCGCCGGCGGCGTAGCCAGAAAGAGTGAACTTTGTGCCCGGCGTAGTCGCGTTGTCTTGATAAAAATCCACCGTCAGAAGATCGCCTTCGGCCAGGTTTCCCTGGAACGGCTTAAAGAAGACGCCGAAACCGCTGGGATCCGACGGCGGTGCGACGTTGCACCACGGCTCAGACGAGCAGCCGTCAAAGAACGCGCCAGAGATTGTCTTGTTGGCTTCCACGGTCCAACCGACTGGCGTCGGACCGTTTTGGCTGCTAATTGCGGTGAGGTCTAACTCGCCATTAAACAGATCATTGGCGCTCGCAGCACAATTGCCCCAAGCCATGAGGCCTAGAGTTGCAATCAAAGCCAGCGGCGCTCTTGCATGGTGAAGCTGGATCGAGTTGGTCATTTCGGTATTTGTTGTGGATGGTTTCATAGCGGTTTCTCTCGCATTCTTTTGGTTCGTTTTTCTATCACTTTGATGACTTGGGAGGTGCTCTGCGTTTCGGGTGATAGTTATATTTACTTATATGATCTTCATGTTTGGGTGTCAATTGGTTATTTTAAATTTGCCCGATCCGCAGACGGTCTGCTTCTCATCCTCAAGTGGCGCTAAAAGTAATTCGTTGCAGGGCGAAAACCAGCCAACCGCATTCCGCGACGGGCTTCCGGGTTCGCCATGAACGTGCGCCAGACAAAGCCCGTGCGTAGATTCTCCGCCATTAACAGGGTGATACCCACGTCAATGCCAATAACATCCCGCCCATACCAACCGGTCGCAGGATTGAAGGCATCCCGGAAACCATAGCGACCCCATATCCGATCCCCAAACTGACTTCGCATGCAGCGAAGACTGCGGAGACATTCCGCCGGCAAAAACGGTAGTGAACCGGCTGCCGCAGCCGGCACAATCGTCCCATCCAACGGCCCGTGCCGCGGCGGGCCGCCCCAGGCCACATACCCATGCGCCGAATCGGAGGCGGTGATGCCCCAGATATCCCCGCCGAAGTGCGGAAACTCCCGGCGCAGGTCGGAACAAAACTGCTGGTGGGCCCGGGTGGCATTGATGGAATTCTCGAAATAATCCAAAAACTCGTCGCGCACCCCGCGAAAATCGAACCAGGCGTGCGAGTATTGATGAATGAACAGCGGGGCCTCGACGCTGACAAAACGGCGGCCGCCATATTCCACCCAAGGTCGTTCCCAGGCCGACCATGATTCCGACGCCAACGCCTGGTGGTCGGCACCGAGGGCCAGTAGATAAAGCAACATGTGCTCGGAATAGGCACTCCAGGAAGCGTCGAGGAAACCGCATTCCGGTTTCCAACCATGCCGCAAGCGCAGGCCGCCGTTCGTCATCCAGCGCCAGTCCACCCGGTCGTAGAGTCCCTTCGCCAACGCTTCGATTTCCGGGTCATCGAAGTAAGTGCGGCAGGTCAGCACCCCGGCCAGCAGGAGGGCGGTATCAATCGAGGACAGTTCACATTTCCAGAGGCGCTCACCGGTGCGCCAATTGATAAAATGGAAAAAAAAGCCGTGTTCATGCGGCAATTGGTCGCGCAGGTAACGCAATGCTAACCGTACGCGGTCGCGGGCCGCCTGCGGCGAAATCCAACCCCGGTTTTCGGCGATACATAGCGCTGTGAGTCCGAACCCGGTCGCGGCAATGCTGGCAATTTCCCGGTCATCATTTCGATCCACCAGGCTGCGGTCTTTCACGAGCCCTGTCTGCGGATGGGAACACTCATCAAAAAAACGGAAGCTGGCGCGTTCGAGCTCACTGAGAAACTCATCATCCGTGCGGGAAAGTACCGAGCCATCGCCGGGCGGCCTCTGCGTTCGGCAACCCACAATTCCGGCGACGCCCAGAATTGCCAGCCGCTGCAACAACTCTCTCCTTCTAAAATGAGAAGTCATGGGACACGCAAACTACTCGCCATCGCGACGTAACGCGATGGCAAGTAAACGGTTTACTATTCGAAGCGCGGTTGCATATTATGAACAGGGTAAACATAGCGCTCAACCGGGAGCTTACAATGAGAATGCCCTTGAAGGAATGTATAATTAGCGAATTGAGTCAGGTCCATCGGCGCCGCCGGCGGCAGGGCGGCCAGGTGCAGATACCCGCATTTACGCTCATTGAACTGCTGGTGGTGATCGCCATTATTGCAATTTTAGCAGCGATGCTTCTACCCGCCTTATCCAAGGCCAAAACGAAAGCCCAAGGCATCCTGTGCATGAATAACGGCCGACAGCTCATGTACGCCTGGTTGACTTACGCACACGACAACGCCGATCGGGTCGCAGGTAACTTTGGGGTGGCCGAAACGGCAGCCGAAATTGCAGCCAAAACTTACCGGACGTGGGTCTGCAACAACATGGATTGGTCCACCGCATCCCAGATCACCAACGTTGATTTAGTCAAGCTTGCGGCTTTGGGGCCGTACGTCGGCGGCAACCTCGGTGTTTACAAATGTCCGGCTGACAATTTCTTGAGCCCACTTCAACGCGCTGCGGGATGGACCGCGCGCCCACGATCAATGGCCATGAACGCTTGCTTCGGTCCTTACAATCCAACTTGGACCAGCGGCGCGAACAATTTTTTCCCAAACTATCGCCAGTTCCTCAAGTTGAGTTCCACTCCGAATCCGGCCAACTTCTATGTGATGCTGGACGAACATCCTGACAGTATCAATGACGGCTATTTCCTTAACAATCCTGATATCGCAACGTTTCAACAATGGGGCGACTTGCCGGCCTCTTTCCACAATGGGGCCGGGGGCTTTTCATTCGCGGACGGACATTCAGAAATCCACAAATGGAGAAGCCGGGTGACCATTTTGCCAGTAAGGCTCTCGGGTGGATTCCAGGCGTTCCTCTTCAGCTCCGACCCACCTAATGGCAAAAACGACGCAGAATGGATAACATCACGCACGAGTGTACGAAAATGACCGGACGAGAAGTGCAGTTTCGGGCCGGACAATTTAACCCCCGACGACCCGATAAGATGCGTCCTTAGCTGGAACTCTGCCCTTCGACCATGGTGCAGTTTCTTTCCGCCTGGTTAAGAACAGCCATCGATGGCAATCACGCATTTCGAAGAGTCCAGAGTCCGTGAGCACTGAAATGTTTCCAACCCCTTCGCGAACAAGTGAAGGTCGACATTCCCTCGCGATCGTCAGGCCTGTTGCAAATCATCGAGCTTCAATCCACGGCAACGACCCAGTCGTCGAACCGATGAAACTCACCACGCAACTTGATAAAAGCACCGGAAGTTCGGCAAGAACAACCACCAACCGACAGGGTTAGCAATCGAACAGCGCCCCAGTGGGTACAGGAACTCCTACTACATTTTGCAGTGGCACCTGCAACGTCAAAAGCAATCGACTCCCGACTCAGAGGGAACGATGGTGATGACGGCGTTGCAGAATCAAACCGACCGGCAACATGCCCAAACCCAATAGCGCGAGCACAGTTGGTTCCGGGATTGCAACGATGTTGATGTTCTGAAAAACCGCGATGCCGGAATTGTTGGGATCCGGCGCATTTACAATCTGGAAATAGCCCCCCAGCGTACTGCCGCTGATGATCCCCTGCTCCAGATTGCTGAGCGCCAGGATGGGGCTGTTGACACCATTGGCGGAATAGACGATCGAACGCAATCCGGTGTTGCTGTCGAGAAAATAACTCATGCCAAGCGTGATCGTATTGCCGGAAAAGAAAGTGGCCGGAAAGGCGTAGAATGGTAACGGTCCGCCAAAGGCGACAATTTCATGGGCATCCGTGTTGACAATGAACTGCCCATCGCCACCGATGGTGCTGAGCAGAAAACCGGCTTCCTTGCGTGGGGAAGTCGGGCTACCCATAAGCGTCAAGGTCATCGAAACGTTGAAAAAGTCATCATTCGCAAACGCGTATGCGCTGGCCCCTCCGTTGTTGGAAAACCGCCAAACGTCCCGGTTTGCATATCCGGTCGCTGCGCTGACACCTTGCTCGGTGAACGAGATCAACGTCGGATGCGGGTAAGGACCGTAGATGGTGCCTACGTTCAATGTCGCACCCGGGATGTCGTTAAATACTCGCGGGCTAATGGTCGCCGAATTGATCGTGCCCACTTGCGCACAGGCGTCGATAGCGGTCGCAACACCGGCCGCGAGACAAGCTAGCATACAGCGCCGGAAGTGGTTATTGTGTGTCATGGTCTTCATACCAAGGCCTTCGCTAATACAAAAATACTTTAACGATCTGGGCTAGATCTGATTCATTAAAGCCAAACGCCCACAGCATGTCAAGCCAAATTATAGCAGCCAATTCACAACCAGCTAAACTTGAGCAAGTAATCGACGAGGCGGACCAATCAAACCTCCGGTGAAACGTCTGACAAGTAACCAGATGCAGTGTCACCAGCCGACAATAGAGCCTTAAATCCCCCGAAACGCGCGCGAAGCAACCTGATGATCCCCCTCAAGGCCGGAAACCGCTGCATTACATGAAGAGGTCGCAATCGGCCGCGAGCTGGCGTTTCCCTGATCGTAGGTCGTAGGAATGAGATGACGGACATTCCGGGTTTGTGAGCACCGGCACGGCGGACCGCTCGCCCTTTCTGGATAATTGTGACAATGACCCGGCGATCTTGTCTGCTGCTTAGAACCTCATGATGGCAACACCGCAATAGTCAAGGCGGCATTCTGCCAGGGCGAGGTCGCGAGTCAGCCAATAATTTGTAGCCATTCGGCCCCCCCCGCGTCGAACGCCGCCTAAACTCCGACGAAGGGATCGTATACTTCCGTCCAGGCGAATGCAGATTGGCCTAATGATTTATTGCCGCCCGTTCACGAATGCGTTAAAACCTAAACAGGTTAATCTGGACCGATGAGGTTGGACGGTAAAGCAGAAGCGATGAACAACAGTATCAAAAACGAGAATTCAGACCAAAACGTACGGCCCGGCCCGCCCGCAAAGCAGGGCCTTTACGATCCACAATTCGAGCATGACTCGTGTGGGGTTGGCTTCGTGGTCAACATGAAGGGGCACCAGTCCCATGAGCTAATTGCGAGCGCGCTTCAGATCCTGGTGAATCTGGACCATCGTGGCGCCTGCGGGTGCGAGACCAATACGGGTGACGGTGCGGGCATCCTCATGCAGGTGCCGCATGATTTCCTCGTCGCCGTCACGAGCAAACTTGGTTTCAAATTGCCCACGGTCGGACAGTACGGGCTGGGAATGCTCTTTATGCCGCCGGACCCTGCCGCCCGGAAGGCCATCCAGGCGATTATTGGCCAAATAATCGCTGCGGAAGGCCAAACGTTGCTCGGATGGCGAGACATTCCGACCGATAATTCGTCCTTGGGCGACGGCGCGAAGAAATGTGAACCGTTCATGATGCAGCTGTTCATCGGCCGCAACGCCGCCATCAAGGACGACACAGCTTTCGAGCGGAAGTTGTATATCATCCGCAAAACCGCGGAACAGACAATTCGCTACAGCGGTAAAATCGCAGGCGGCAATTGGTTCTATGCTTCCAGCCTGTCGGCGCGCACGGCGATTTACAAGGGAATGCTCATGCCGGAGCAGCTGGCGAAGTATTTCCCGGATTTGTGCGATCCCCGCATGACCACAGCCCTGGCACTGGTGCACTCCCGGTTTTCGACGAACACATTTCCAAGCTGGGACCGCGCGCATCCGAATCGTTATATCGCTCATAACGGCGAGATCAACACGCTGCGGGGCAACGTCAACTGGATGCACGCCGGCCAGCACAATTTCAAATCGGAGCACTTCGGGGACGAGATCAAGAAGGTCATCCCGGTAATCAACACCGACGGCAGCGACTCGACCATGTTTGACAATTGCGTCGAGCTGCTCGTCATGGCGGGGCGCGAATTGCCGCATGCGATGATGATGATGATTCCGGAACCATGGGAAAACCACGAAAGCATGGATTCGGAACGGCGGGCGTTTTATGAATTCCATTCCTGCCTTATGGAGCCATGGGACGGTCCGGCGTCCATCGCCTTCACGGACGGCATCCGCATCGGCGCCTGTCTCGATCGAAACGGCCTGCGCCCGTCGCGATACTATGTCACCAAGGACGACCTGGTCATCATGGCATCGGAAGCGGGCGTATTACCCATCGCGCCCGAACGGGTGGCCATCAAAGGCCGGCTGCAACCGGGCCGCATGTTTCTCGTCGACACCGAGCAGGGACGCATCATCGCCGACGAGGAACTCAAGAAGAAATACGCAAGCGCGCACCCCTACCAGAAGTGGCTCGACAAACACCACGTCCTGCTCGAAAACCTGCCCGAGCCGCCCGATGGAACGGTGCCGGAACATCGCAAGGTACTCCAACGGCAACAGTGCTTCGGCTACACCTTCGAAGATTTGCGTTTCATCGTCGGCCCGATGGCGAACGACGGCGTGCAACCCCTCGGCTCCATGGGCACGGACACGCCGCTGGCTGTGCTCTCGAACCAACCTCAGCTGCTCTATAATTACTTCAAGCAACTGTTCGCGCAGGTCACCAACCCACCCATCGATCCCATTCGCGAGGAGATTGTGACCTCGACCGAAACGATGGTGGGCGCGCGCGGCGGATTGTTGAACCCCACGCCGCAAAGTTGCGCCCTCATCAAGCTGGCGCACCCGCTGCTCACGAACGAAGAGCTGGAAAAGCTGCGCCATGTCGGGCAGCTCAACCGCAAGGGTTTCAAGGCGGCAACCCTTCCCATTCTTTTCCCGGTGGCAGACCGGGCCAAGGGCCTCGAATCGGCGCTGGCTAAAGTATTCTCCGATGCGGACCAGGCCATCAAGGAGGGTGCCACCATCTTGATTCTTTCGGATCGGGGGATTTCGCCAACCCTCGCGCCCATCCCCGCCCTGCTGGCGGTGGCGGGACTGCATCATCACTTGATCCGTACCGGCAAGCGCTCCCGGGTGGGTCTGGTTCTGGAATCGGGGGAGCCGCGCGAAGTGCATCATTTTGCGCTGCTGATCAGCTATGGCTGCAGCGCCATCAATCCGTACCTGGCCTTCGCGACCATTGACGATCTCATCGCCCAAGGCATGCTCGTCAACATCGACCATAAAACTGCGGTCAAAAATTTCATCAAGGCCGCAGTCAAGGGCGTCGTCAAGACCATGGCGAAGATGGGCATCTCCACAATTCAAAGTTATCGCGGGGCCCAGGTCTTCGAGGCCATCGGCATCAACAGCGAAGTGGTGGACAAGTATTTTACCTGGACCCCATCGCGGATTCAGGGGGTTGGTCTCGACGTGATTGCGGAGGAGGTGAGCAAACGTCACCGGCACGCCTTCCCGGACCGGCAGGTCAATGGGGAACTCGATGCTGGTGGCCAATATCAATGGCGGGATAATGGCGAATATCATCTCTTCAATCCGCAAACGATTCATAAGTTGCAGAGTGCCTGCCGCTCGGGAAATCCCAAGCTGTTCGCGGAATACTCGGAACTGGTCAACAATCAGGCCAAGCACCTTTGCACCCTGCGCGGCTTGCTCGAATTCAAATTTGCGGAAAACCCTCTGCCGATTGAGGAAGTCGAACCC
>CAZIJO010000236.1:0-9102 GCA_964539515.1 uncultured Bifidobacterium sp.
CCGCCCTGGAAACCGCTCTTGAACGTGCCCTTGCCCCGGCCGCCCGCGTGAATTTGCGACTTCACCACGATCAATTTCGCGCCACCGGCAAAGACCTTCTCTGCCACGGCGCGGGCCGCTTCGGGCGTTTCGCAAACGTCCCCGGGAGGGACGTTCACTCCGTACTGCGCCAACAATTGCTTTGCTTGATATTCGTGAATGTTCATTTCGAAAAAAACCGCGCTCATTGAACGAAGCTTGGCGCCGGAAATCAATCTTTAACCCGGAGCGTTTCACGCCGCGAGCGCGCATTCCGCTCAGCACGCCAGCCCGGACTTTTCCAATTGAGGCCGCAGCGCTTCGATCACGCGCTGCACCCCGAGCCCCGGGAGCCCGGCCGGGTCGCGGAGCACCGCCACCCGCCCACCCTGCGGACGCCAGATCGTCTCATTGGTGTTGGCCCACAAAACGACGCAGGGCAGATCCAGCGCCGCGGCCAGATGCGAAATGCCGGTATCATGACCGACGAAGCCGATGCTGGATTGCAACCGCGCCGCCAGTTCCGCGAGCGGAAGGCTGCGGGCCAGTTCATGCCGCGTGGGCGGCAGTGGCGCGGCCAGTCGCCGCAATCGTTCCCCCTCCGCCTCACCGCCCACCAGCAGCAAACGGATCTCGAATTCCGCCACCAGCCGCCCGAGCAATTCCGCCCACTTCACCTCCGGCCAGTTCTTGCCCTCACTGCCGCTGCCGGGATGAAGCGAGAGAAAAGGACCGGGAGGCGAGGCGCGAGGCGCGAGATTCAGACGCGGCACGGGATCGGCCTCGAAAATGGCGAGCCGCTCCAACGGCTGGAGATAAACCCGGGTGGCATGGACCGGTTCGTTTTCATCCGGTCGATGCCGGGCGGCGATGAATTGCCCGCGCCCACAGCTGACCACGTTGGTTTGGAAAATGGCGTCCGGGTCGTAGAGATAGGAAACAATGATGTCAAATCCGGAAAAATAATCCACCAGCGCGGGATCCAATACACCTCCGCGCGCAAAGAAACCGGCCAGTCCGCGCGCTTCGATCGGCTGCACACGATCCACCAAACCGCCGGCGGACGCCAGCTGGGCGATGTGTGGGTAACCGAGAACCTCGAGTTGCGCCTGGGGGAATCTTTGACGCAAGGCGGCGATGGCCGGCAAGGTAAGAATGAAATCGCCGATCGCCCCGCCGCGAATGACGAGGATTCTGCCCGTAGTCGTTGCTTGCTTCATCGGACCGCAGCCGTCCCAGCGCGCCAGCTACATCGCGCGGAAGGCAGTGAGTCCCAACACCACGACCAACACCGCGAACGCGAGCCGGAGCCCGCTGCCCAGTTTGATCCGCTGCTCGTTCGCCGTAGCCCACTCCAGGAAATCGCGCAACCGCCAGGGGGCAATGGTGAACCACATGCCGGCCAGGACCAGCACATACGCCCATGCCTGGATCAGCAACACCCAGGGTGTTTCTCCCAGATGCGGCCGCCCCGTGTCCACCATGAGTTTGGCCAGCAGTAACAGCACGATGGCCAGTCCGCGCACCGCGAGAAAATCCTGAACAAAGATGCACGTGCCGAGGCCAATGGCAGCGAAGACAGCCATCATGTGGGGCTTGATCGCGGCGAAATCAGCAATCGGCTCCAATTTCACGAGCCACAAAAACCAGAGTGTGCCCAGGGCCATCAGGAAATAGCCGGCCATCAGATTCCGCGGAAACTTGCGCACGGTGGCCGCAAATGCCGTTGGTCGGGCCAACCCGTAAACCTGCGGCACGGCCATGCCCAGGCCGAGCAAGATGGACAACAAAGATAGTTTCATCGATTCAAGACGTTTCGAGCGGGCAGAGCATGGCGGACCAGGCCCGGAAGGTAAATCTGAAATCCGCCAACCTGCGGCACCGGGGCAGATCGACACGTCCCTCAACACGGCAGGCATTGCGGAGCGCCGACCTCCGATCCGGCGCAATTCCGGGCCTTTTCAAAACCTGCCGGGTCGGAGACCGGCGCTCCGGAGGCCGTGTCACGCGGCACCAGGTTTAGCCATTGTCCGGGCTCAACGGCATCCCCTGGCTCGGCGGAAGGTCGGCCATTTGAATCCAAAATTCCCGCTGATTTCAGGCGAGGATGGGCTGAGTCACTTTCCCATGCACGTCCGTGAGCCGGAAATCGCGGCCTTGGAAACGAACGGTGAGTTTTTGGTGGTCGATGCCCAATAGGTGCAACATCGTGGCGTGCAAGTCATGCACGTGGACCTGGCCCGCAACCGCGTGGTACCCGAGGTCGTCAGTGGCACCGTGCGTGACGCCGCCCCGGATGCCGCCGCCGGCCAGCCACATCGAGAACGCGCGAATGTGATGATCCCGCCCCGGCGGGCCTTTGTCGGTCTGGCTCATGGGGGTGCGCCCAAACTCCCCGCCCCAGATCACCAGCGTGTCGTCCAACATCCCGCGCTGCTTCAAATCGGTGATCAACGCCGCTGAGGCACGGTCGGCGGCGTAGGCACAGGTTTCCATGAATTGATGAAGGTGATCATGATGGTCCCATCCGCGCTGGTAGAGTTGAATGAAACGGACGCCCCGTTCCGCCAACCGGCGCGCGAGCAGACAATTGGCCGCGAAGGAGCCGTCGGCCCCCTTCGTGCCGTAGAGGTCCAGAATGGACGGCGGTTCGTCGGAGAAATCCATGAGTCCCGGCACGCTGGCTTGCATGCGGAACGCCATTTCATACTGCTCGATCCGCGTGCGAATCTCCGGGTCGTCGATCGCCTGGTCCAACGCATGGTTCAGGCCGTTGACAACCTCCACCAACCGGCGTTGGCTGTCGCGCGTCACTCCGGGCGGATTGTTCAAGTACAAGACCGGGTCGCCCTGGGCACGAAATTCCACGCCCTGAAATTTGCCGGGCAGGAATCCGCTGTGCCACTGCCGCGACGCGATGGGCTGGGGATTCCGGCCTGCGTGGGACGTGAGAACCACGAAACCGGGCAGATCCTGGGCTTCACTGCCAAGGCCGTATGTGACCCAGGCCCCCATGCTCGGGCGGCCCGGGATCGAAGTGCCGGTATTTATGAATGTGTGCGCCGGGTCATGGTTGATTTGTTCGGTCTGCATCGAGCGGATGATGCAAAGTTCATCCGCCACGCCGCCAAGGTGTGGAAAGAGCACGCTGATCTCCTGGCCGGATTTTCCCCATCGCTTGAACGGAAATTGTGGGCCGTAACAATTCAATTTCTGGCCCTGGAGCTGGGCTATGGGCTGGCCCGCCGAATACGACGCGGGCAATGGCTCGCCGTGCATCCTGGCCAGCACGGGCTTGTTATCAAAGGTTTCGAACTGCGAAGGACCGCCCGCCATGCAGAGAAAGATCACCCGCCGGGCGCGGGGCGGAAAATGCAGGGGATTAATCACGCCACCACCACCGCCCGCCGCCCGGGTTTGAGCCAGCATCAAGGGGTTCAGCAACGAAGCCAGGGCCATCGTGCCGATGCCAGTGGTTGCCTGGCGCAGAAACGAGCGACGGCTCAGACGCAGCGGCGAAAAGGCAGCGGAATTCATGAATTCAAACCAGCACTCGGGTGCGATTCAAAAGTAAGCCAAGGAGCCCTGACCCGACAATCCTGAAAAAGTCGGCCCACCGCCAGTAGCCGGCCGACGCGACGACCCGGGACAGAATCCCACATGCAACTCGGCCACGCCTTCCGCTGACGACGCCCCCGGCGATCGCCTCGATGCACGCACTGAAGCCATTGCCAGCAGCTTCGTGGCCCTCGACGGTCACTTCGCCAAATGACACGCGGCCTGATGGCCGGGCCCGATTTCGCGCAGGGGCGGAACTTCGATTTTACACCGCGCTTCGGCCACCGGACAACGCGGATGGAATGGACATCCGCCCGGCGGGTGAATGGGCGAAGGCACGTCGCCCTTGAGGATGATGCGCTGGCGCTTGGAATCGGGATCGACGACGGGCACGGCCGAGAGTAACGCCTGGGTGTAGGGATGCTTCGGCGCGCGGCAGACTTCCTTGGCCTCGCCGGCCTCCACGATGCGGCCAAGATACATCACGAGGATGCGCTGGCTGATGTGTTTCACCACCGCGAGATCATGCGCGACGAATAAATACGCGATGCCATGCTCGCGCTGGAGGTCCTGAAGCAGGTTGATGACCTGTGCCTGCACGCTCACATCGAGCGCGCTGACGGGCTCGTCGCAGACGATGAGCTTCGGCTCCACGGCGAGGGCCCGGGCGATGCCGATGCGCTGGCGTTGGCCACCGCTGAACTCGTGGGGGTAGCGTTGCGCGTGGGAAGGATCCAAGCCGACGTCCTGGAGCAAATCATCGATCCGTTGGCGCCGCGCCCTGGGGTTGCGGGTGAGATGATGAATATCCAACGCCTCGCCAATGATGTCGTCGACGGTGAGCCGCGGATCCAGCGAGCCATACGGATCCTGGAAAATCATCTGAAAACGGCGCCGGCGCGCGCGCAGTGCTTTGCCGTTCAAGCCAGCAATGTCATCCCCCTCGAACAGGATGCGCCCCGAAGTCGGTTCGATCAGTTTGATGACCGCGCGTCCGAGCGTGGTCTTGCCACAACCGCTTTCCCCCACAAACCCGACCGTTTCCCCCGGCGCCATGGCGAAGCTCACGTCCTCCACGGCACGCACAAATTCCCTGGCGCGGCCAAACCGGCGCGGTTGAACCGGGAAGCGCACACAGAGGTTTTGGACCTCGAGCAGAGGCATGGCTTCAGAACGCCGATCCCGCGTGAACATTAGGCCAATAGAAATGAATACCCGATGGCTTCATGGTTCTGGTTCGCCGTTGCATTATTGGAAACCAAGCCATTCACGGTTTCCCGGACGGCGGGTCCCCGAACGCCCAGAGGTGGCCGGCGCTGCGAACGTAGAGCGTGCCTCCGGCGAGCGCCGGAGTGGCGCGAACGCTTTCGCCCAGCTTGTTCACCGCCACCACATCCAATGTATCGCCCGCTCGCAACACGGCAAAAGTGCCGGATTCGTTCACGGTGTATATGAATCCGTTCGCCGCAATCGGCGACGCCACGGCCTGACCGCCCGTGCCCAACCGCTCCCGATCGAGCAGGCGTTTGCCGGTCCTGGGTTCGATCACCGTCCACATGCCACCATCCCGGATGAAATGCACGCGGCCGCGATAGAACAATGGCGATGGCATTTCCGAGAGTCCCTTGGTGGTTTCCCACTGCACGTGAGTTTCGGTGCTGTCGTCCTTGCCCCCAGGGCGGATGCCGACAAAACGGTCGGCGTTGAATTTGTCTCTGGTGAAAGCTTCCGAGGCTTCCCATTCCGCCTTGGTGATGGACTTGTCTTTGTTTTCGTCCACAAACCAACCGAGCATACTGCGCATCGCGAAGCTGTTCCCCGGGACTTCCTTGGGCAGTTCCTTGCGAATGTGCCAGGTCAGGTCTGCCGGAATTTCCTCCAGCGCCAGTTGCCCGTCCTTGTTGGCGTCGTATTGGATCAAATTGCTCCAAGTCATGATGGGATCCGGCGCCTCGGACGGATCGCCTAAGCCACTGCCGCCCACAAACAACATCCCGTCGCCAGCCACCGGCGTCGTGACGGCAGTAAATCCCCAGCCTCTCACCCACCACTTCGGGTCGCCACCGTTGAGACTGTAAGCCGCGACGCGGCCCTTGCCCTGCACCATCAGTTCTTCCCGGCCATCGTGCTGCCACACCATCGGCGTGGAGTAACAAGCGCCGGCCAGCGGACGAGGGGACTCCCAAACTGTTTTGCCGATCGCCGGCGCGAGGGCGATGAGCTGCGCGTTGGTGCTGTCCCCATCGCGTTGCAAGATGAGGTGTCCACCCGCGAGGATCGGCGAGGTCGCGGTACCGTACATGGACGGCAACCGTTCGAATGGCCGCCGCCAGATTTCCTTGCCCGCGAAATCATAGGCGATCAAGCCGAAGGATCCGAAGTAGGCATACACCCGCTCGCCGTCGGTGCACGACGTGGATGCCGCGGGCGAACTGAACTGGTGACACCTCTCGATCGTCTCTGCCGGCGCTACCCGACGCCAGAGTTCGCGGCCGTTGCGGGTGTCGTAGGCCAGGGTGACCAACTGATTGCTCGCGAGTCCCGTCAGGAACAAAAGCCGGCCCCACACGACGGGTGCGGACAGCCCCGACGGCACAACGGTTTTCCAGAGCAGATTGGTGTCTGGCCCAAAATGAAGGGGCGGACGCGCATCTTCAGCCACGCCCGAGCCGTTCGGCCCGCGGAATTGCGGCCATGGCGATGTTGCCGCCATGAGGGCTGCGGGCGTGGCGAACGCCAGCGACGTGATAACCAGAGCGGCGGTTAGCACAAGCTTTCCAAGTCCCGGCCGCCCTGCGCCCGTCCTCGGGCACGGTAACTTTGTCCGGCCCGCGGGTGTGTCATTTCTCGGTGCCCCTGGCAAATCCACTCTGCTGCGGCCGGGAACGGGCACACGCAGTCGAAAGCGGACACCGCAATCAAAGCGAGGATTCAATCGGCCTCCGAGCCTTGTTCGGGTGTGTGCAGAATCTGTTTTCATGATGATGGGGGCGTTTGGGTTGCGAGCGGAAGGGAAGTCATGCCGCGGCTTGAGAAATCAGCCCAGCGCTGCCGATGGATGCCTTGATTGATTCGATCATTTTTACTGCGCATCGGCGTTGGCTTGGGTCATCGCCGGCTGGTTCATACGTTTGACGGATTGCAGCAGGAACTCGACGTCGGCAAAGGGTTTTCCGCCGGTGCGTTTCCAATGCACGCGGCCTTTGGCATCAATGAGGATGGTGGAGTGCAATTCAAGCTCCTCAAAGTCGTCGTACGAGGCGAACCGCCGCGCATTCTCGTGATCGTGATCGGAGAGCAGCCGAATGGACAACTTGCCAAGCTTGGATGATTCCTTGTTCTTCTCGGGGCTGACACTGCTGACGCCGAGCACCACGGTGTTTTCGTTGCTCCAATCCTCGGACTTGCCGTTGATCGCCTTCAACTGCTCCATGCAATGCACGCACTCGTCGTTGAGATAAAAAACCAGCAGCACATTCGTGCCGCGGAACTGGTCCAGATTGACCGAATTGCCCTCGACGTCGCGACAGCTCAGCTTCGGCGCGGGGTATGGCTCCCAGTTCAACGGGCCCAGTGCTGCGAGGGTATCCGTCCGGTAAGGCCGTTCCGGCGCCAGGGTTGGCGCCACGGAGGTGGCCGGCAAACCAAGTGCCGCCACCGCTGTCATCCATTTCAAGTCCGGGTCGGCCCCGGACCAGACGTGGAGCAGGCGGCCGTAGTCATTCGCCGCCGGAGCACGTTCGCCGAGGGCGAAGTGCGCCCGCGCGAGGCCGGACAACGTGAATGCGTCGTACGGTTCTTGAGCCAGCGCCCGCTCATAGGCCTCGACCGCCAGCCGATGTTCGCCCCGGTTCAGATAGACATCGCCGAGCACCCGGTTCACAGGCCACGGATTCAGCGGCGGATCGTTCGCATAATCGCCGGCATCGCGTTGCTTTTTCTCGATCGCCGCCGCCTCGGTCAGCAGGCGGGTGGCATCCAAGAGATTGCCTTCGGCCGCCAGCAGGATGCCCTCGGCCGTCTTGAGCCCGATCGCCCAGCCGGCTTCCGCCGACTGCTGGCGCAGGCTGGTCTTCAGGTCCTGGAGACGCACGCGCGCTTTGAAGCTATCCCCCTTGCCAATGAGGGCCAGGGTCTCAGCGAAAGCGCGCAAATTCTTGTCGCTCGGAATATCGCGCCACGGAATGGCGACCGCATTGGAAGTCGTCAAAACATCATCCCACCGCTCGAATTTCAGGAGGGCCCGCACGAGCGCGACCATGCCCTGATCAAAAGCACCATACTTGTTGTCCTGATTGGCTTCGGGATCGCGCGGCGCCGCCAGGAGATCACGCGCGCCCTGCAACGCGGCGTCCGCCAGGCCGAGTTGTTCCTGGATGTAACAAAGATAATTCCGGTTGTGCGCGTAGTTCCAAGTCTCGAAGGGCAGCGCCAGTTGTTGGTTCATGTAGCGCAGTTCCACCCGCGTGGCGCTGTCCATGGAACGGGCCGCTTCGTGCCATAGCCCCATTTTGGTGTAATTGTGACCCGGCATGTGATCCGCGTGCCCGACGTTCGGCGCGACCAAGCCGTAGCGGCGGCAACTGGGCAATCCCTGCTCAGGCACGGCGGCATCCCAGTTGTGGATGCGATAATGGTGCGCGCCGGGATGATCCGGCTCCTTCGCGAGCACCTGCTGGATCACGAGTTCCGTACTCAGCGCGTGACTGGGGTTGATGGAAAACAGCGCGAAGAGCGCCTTAGCTTCGATGTCCTCGGGATATTTCAGCGCAAGTTGCTGCAAGCGTTTGGTGAGGATCTTCGTGCGTTCCTTGCCATCGAACGTGAAGGCGTCGCCAGTGAACGCAGCTTCCCACGCTTCAATGTAGAGCCGTTCGCGCTCGCTCACCGTGGCCTTGCGCCGGATGGCCTCGTTGAGGAAGTCCCGGTAGCGCTTCAACTCCGGCGTGTCGAGCGGGCCGCGCGCGAACCAATTCAAGCCGCAGCGTGCCAGTCCCCAGTAGGCCATGGCGCAATCCGGATCGAGCTTGAGACACCAGCGGAACGCGCGCTCGGCTTCCTCGAACCAGAAAGAGTGCAGCAGGGTATTGCCCTGATCGAACCAGGCTTGCACTTCGGGCACCTTGGTGGTGATGGGAAAGTGCGAATGGCCGATCCCTTCCATCTTCCACGGCCGCTGGCGGAGGCCGGAATCAAAGGCGGTGCCAAGGCGGGAATGACCAGGGCCTTCATCAGCATGGCTGGGCGCAACGGAAGCAACCAGCACCGCCAGCGGGAGCGACAGCGTACGAACGAGAGTCATAACATACATGGGCCGATTCTTCGGTGACTTGTGATGAAGCGTACGCCGGCAGTCGCCGGTTTTGCCAGACATTTCAGACCCTTGCCAGCATCCTGACCACCGCTGTCGCTTCAGCCATCATCGCCAGCGCCTTGCGTTCGGCCTCAAACCGGGCGACGACCTGCGTGGTGTCCATGCCCAGCTTAATGACCTTGAGCGCCACGCGGCGGCGAACAGGTACAGTC
>CAZIJO010000237.1:0-9102 GCA_964539515.1 uncultured Bifidobacterium sp.
CGGAATGACGATGGAATACGCCGGTCGTTTGTTGCTGACGCGCGCCGGGTCGGCCGTGAAGCAACCCTGCTTCAGCCAGAAGTCATACCATTTGTCCTCGACGGACTGCGGTTCGTAGGCTTTGGGAATCTCAGACATGGGTGATGAACCGCAGAGACGCGGAGACGCAGAGAAAATCCTTTGAAGCGAATTCTCTCCGCGCCTCTGCGCCTCTGCGGTGAAAATTCATTTCTTTAAAAGAGCGTATTCCATCGAGTCCACCAACGCCTGAAGGCTGGCCTCGATAATGTTCTCACTCACGCCCACCGTGCCCCAATCGCGCTTCCCGTCGGTGGAGGTTATCAGCACGCGCGTCTTCGCGGCGGTGCCAGTAGTGCCGTTGATGATGCGCACCTTGTAGTCGGTGAGCTCGATATTCTTGAGCTTGGGGAAGAATTTCACGAGCGCCCGCCGCAACGCGCCATCCAGGGCGTTTACGGGGCCGTCGCCTTCCGCCACGGTGTGCGCGATCTGGTCCCCCACCCGCACGCGGACGGTGGCTTCGCAAATGGACTCCTTCTTGTCGCGGCGCATTGAGACGTGATAGCTGTCCACCGTAAAAAGCAGTTCCGGATTGTGGTCGAGGATCCCGCGCATGAGCAGCGCGAGCGATGCCTCGGCGGCTTCGTATTCATAGCCCTGCGATTCCAACTCCTTCACCCGCGCGGTGATCTGGCGGGTTTCGGGCGCGTCGGGATTGAGCTTGAAGCCCAGCTCCTTGGCCTTCATCAGAATGTTGGTGCGGCCCGACATGTCGCTCACGAGCACGCGCCGGAAATTGCCCACGCTTTCGGGATTAACATGCTCGTAGCTGCGGGCCACGCGTTCGATGGCGTGGACGTGCATGCCGCCCTTGTGCGCGAACGCCGTCTGCCCCACCCAGGGGGCACGGACGTCGTGCCGGACGTTTGCCACCTCATTCACGAACTCGGAAAGTTCCTTGAGTTTGGGCAGGGATTTGGCCGGCACGCCGCGCAAGCCCAGCTTCAATTGCAAGGTTGGAATCACACTGATGAGATTGCAATTTCCCGTGCGCTCGCCAAAGCCATTGATGGTTCCTTGCACCTGGGTCGCCCCCGCCTCGATGCCGGCGATGGCATTGGCCACCCCGAAGCCGCAGTCGTCATGGGTATGGATGCCAATAGCGCAAGTCAGCTTTGATTTGGCCAGCGCCGTGACTCTGGCAATTTCACTGGGCAGCCGTCCGCCATTGGTGTCGCAAAGCACGATGCAATCTGCGCCCGCTTTCTCCGCTGCCTGCCAGGTGGCCAGGGCGTATTCGGGTTCATCCGCGTAACCATCAAAGCTGTGCTCCGCATCGTAGATGACTTGCTTGCCGTGATCCTTCAAGTAGCGAATGGTGTCGCCGATCATGCCGAGGTTTTCGGCGGGTTTGGCACGCAGCACTTCCGTGACGTGGAGTAGCCAGGTTTTCCCGACGATAGTAACGACCGGCGTCCGGGCTTCGAGAATCAAGCGCATGAGATCGTCGTTTTCCACGGCGATGCCTTTACGGCGGGTCATGCTGAACGCCGCGATCCGGGCATTCTTCCATCTGCGTCGCGCCGCTTGCTGGAAGAACTCCATGTCTTTTGGATTGCTGCCGGGCCACCCGCCTTCAATGAAATGAACCCCGAATGAATCGAGCTTTTCGGCAATGCGGAGCTTGTCCACGGCGGAGAAATTGATGCCTTCACCCTGCGCTCCGTCGCGCAGGGTCGTGTCGTAGATTTCCACTTGAGGTTTCATTAAATCCGCAAACGCGGACCAACTTAATACGCAATCGGGCAGGGGAAGCAAAGCGCAAACCCTTTCGCGGTCGCTCCCGCGGCGCAAAAGCCGCGCTTACCCGCGCCCCAAAAAGCGCTTTGACACACCGCCCGCAAGCGCTAGTTTCTGAATAGACAGAAATTATCGAATTATGACGAAACTCAGCCCGGTCCAACAAAAGTTCATCCTCCACTGGGGCGAGATGGGCACCCGCTGGGGCATCAACCGCACCGTGGCGCAAATTCACGCGCTCCTCTTCATTTCACCCAAACCGTTGAATGCGGAGGATCTCGCCGACACGCTGACCGTAGCGCGGTCAAACGTCAGCAACAGCCTCAAGGAACTGCAAGGCTGGGGCATCGTGAAGCGCATCCATGTGCTGGGGGATTCCCGCGACCATTTCGAGAGCATGAAAGATGTGTGGGAGATGTTTCGCGTGGTGCTGGACGAGCGGAAGAAGCGTGAGATTGATCCCACGGTGCGCATGTTGCAGGCGTGCATTGTTGAAGCCGGGAAAGACAAAGACACAGACGAATACACGGTGCAACGGCTGCGCGATCTGGAGAATTTTTTTGCGACCACGACCGCCTGGTATGTCCAGGTCCGTCAATGGCCGACCACCGCAATGATCAAGTTTGTGAAGCTTGGGGACAAAGTACTCAAGGTGCTGGGCTTGGGCGGTTGATGCACGACGATTTGTAGCCGCTCGGCTATTCCTCCCGCTTGGAGCGGGCGAAGGGGAGTTTGATGGTCTTCTGCAGCAGCGCGAGCAGGGCGTTTTTCTTCGGCTTTTCCGCCGCCAGTGATTCAGCGGGATGACTGCACAGTGCACAGAGCTTGAGAGTTTTGCCTCCGCGCCGCCGCAAGCGGGTTACGCAGGCGTCGCACAAAATGGAATGACAATGAGTACAGCGGTGCGTGACACGGGCCTCGGGATGGCGCGGGCAAAGAATGGCGCCGTCGGGCAGCACGACGGGCGGGGCAGGGCGGGGGCGCTCAATCTCGGGAATGGCAACGGTGACATCGGTTGCATCAACCAGGAATTCCACGTCGCCTAATCTCAAGGTTTGACCGGGTTGCAGCACGGCTTCCCGGACCGGCGCGTCGTTGATAAAGGTGCCGTTGGTGGAATCGCAGTCGTGCAGCAGCACGCCATCCGCGGTAAGGGTGATTTCGCAGTGATGCGCAGAAATGGTGGAATGGTTGATGGCAAAGTGGTTTTCCGGGTGGCGGCCAAAGCGATTTACGCCCAGATTCAATTCAAACACCTCGGGTTCACCCGTAGCGGATTTCTTCAGCAGGCGCGCCATAAGTTCTCGTGGAGACAGGATGGTCTTAGCATGCCGCGAAGTAGCTGTCGAGGAGCAAACGCCCGGCACTTTCACCTGACAAGGGTATCCTGCCGATCGTAGCAATGCCCAAGCGGTGGAATTTCAGGGTGCTTCGCCGGGATTGCCTCTCGGAGTCACCCGCAACCAACGCGGGCGGTAGCGGAGTGCCAGCGAAAGGTTCAGCGGTCGAGCTTTGATTTCGGATTGGTCCGCCGCGATTTCGCCACCGCGGCATTCATTGGAAAATCCCGAGTGCGCTTTTTCTTGGGTGGTGCGCTGGGAGGAGCACAAATCAGGTCGGAAGTGGTTTTGTAGATATCCGCGAGCCACCTCTGGACTGATAGCTTCTGTACACCACGGATGCAGTCGCCCCTTGGTTGGCGTTTTGCGGTCCGATTCTATTTCTCAGGATCGGTCGCCGGGCTCCACTCGCCGTCGTACGTTGCGACTACGACAAATTCGTCCTCGATTATGGCCTCGTCGACGGCTTTTGCCGCTTCCGGTCGCTGGTCGGTTGAGTCCGCCAATGTGACTTCCATCGGTGGTTCGTTGGCAATAATTGCCGTGTCTTCGTCACAGCAGCAAGCAGCCTCCATGAGCAACATTTCCCAGCATCCCTCTACCGTGCGTTGCGGCGGCGACTTGAATGGCTTCAATCGGAACTCGCCCCCAGCCAAGGAGAGAAGCCGATTGATCGCCATGGTTCCAGTCAGGTCACCTGCCTCGGCATGAACAATCGCCCCGACCTCGATAAAAATCTGTCCGCGTGTCAGATGATTGCGGATTTCCAGGATCACAGATCGACGGCCGGTGCATTCCATCTGGATAACTTCCTGCAAACCAACCTGCCGCAGAGTGCCGCTGAACCCTTCGCGGTGCGGCCAAGAAATCAGCTCGTTTAACAGGTTGAATGCTGCCTTGGTTTCGGAGCTGGAAACTGGTTTTTCGATGATGAGTTCCGCACCGTTTGCCAGGCTGGTCGCGCGGTTGCTTTCGGTTGCCAGTCCTGTCATCACGGCCAATTTGACGCCCGGATAACGCCGGCAGATAATGCCAAGCAACTGCAGGCCATCCACCAGCGGCATGCCAATGTCCAACACGGCCAGATCGATCGGAAATTGCTGCAGTATCACCAAGGCCCGGTCGGCGGACGTCGCGGTATGAATTTCCCACGATTGATTTGCCATGACCGAGCATAGTTCGCCGAAAACGTCGAGGAACTCCCGGCTGTCGTCCACGAAAAGCACATGATTCTTCTTGCCCGGGTCCTTTCCCGTTTGTTGGGCGCTGTGTTTTGCGGGTGCTGGTTCTGTGGACTCCGCCTTGATTTGCTTGGCTGTGGCGTCCGAGCCTTCGTCGCAACAACGGGCGGCTTCCATCAGCAACGTTTCCCAATGTTCTTGCACCGTTCGTTGCGCTGGCGCCTTGAACGGTCTCAACTGAAACTGTCCCCCGCCGAGCGAAAGCAAATGATTAATTGCCTTCTCGCCTGCCAAATCCCCCGCCTCAGCATGCGTGATGGCCCCGGCTTCGATGTAAATCTGACCGCGCATTTGCGGGTTCCGGATTTCCAAAATAACCGAGCGACGGCCCGTGCATTCCATCTGAATGACTTCCTGCAACCCGACTTGTCGCAGTGTGCCGCTGAATCCCTCCTGATGTGGCCAGGACACCAAATCATTCAGCATGTTGAAGACTATCCTGGTATCCTCGGGGGTGGCCGGTTTCTCGATGATGAGTTCCGCCCCATTCGCCAACCCGAGCGCGCGACTATTTTCCGTGGCAGTCCCGGTCATCGCGGCGAGCTTCACGTCGGGATATCGCTGGCCGATGATTTCCAGCAGTTGGATCCCATTCACGAGTGGCATGCCGATATCTATCACGCCGAGATCAATTGGAGTTTGCTGCAGGATGGCCAACGCTTGGTCGGCAGATGTCGCGGAGTGAATCTTCCACGTCTGGTCGGCCAGAACCAAACAGCTATCGGAAAATCCGTCGAGAAACTTGCGGCTGCCGTCGACAAGCAACACCTGATACTTTTTTACAGGCGGATTACCCGTTTGGGTCCGCACTACTGCCGCCAGCGCGGATTTCAGGGATCCAGCCTTGAGCAGCATGGTGTTCATGAACGAAACCTTCGGCGGCGCCGCCGGTGCGACTGCTTCAAACCGCAAATCCACATTTCCGATGCGCAGGATCTGACCGGGCTTCAGCGTCGCTTCGGTAATTCTCTGGCCGTCTGCAAAGGTGCCATTGGTGGAGTCCAAATCTCTGACCGCCAGTTCCTCTCCTCTAAGCCACACCTCGCAGTGCCGCCCCGAAACCGAAGATTCGACGATTTGAAAAGCGTTCTTATCTGCCCGCCCAATTGAAACCGGATCCCCGGTTACCAGGTGCGTCAATCCAGCCAGTCCTTGTGTTAGAACCACCAGTTTGGCCATATTTTCAGCGAAGAATACTCATGTCGGCCCTCTCCACTCCGCAAGAGTCAAACCAAATTGCGGTCTAATAAGAGCGTGCGAACTTTCGGACCTGCCCGGTTGAAGTGCTTTGGAGCAGGCGGCTTGCGTTTAGTACCAGAACTTCCATGACTTCATAATAGATTCGCATTGGCGGCGGTCGTGCTTTGAATGCGATTTAGCTCAGTAGATTCTCATTGGGTGTCCTGAATTTTGACGGTCGGGGGATGGTTCCCATGCAGTTCTCTGTCTGTCAGCTTGCGGGCCGAAGTTTTGCAATTACCCAGTTTTTCTTCCCGACCAAAAGGTTCATGACACGAACTGTTGTTCGCTTCCAACTTCTCCCTTCCCACCCTTTGTGGTGGAAAAATTTCTCTGGCGAATTGCTGGAGACCGGTTAAACAACATGCGCCATGGAGCAGAGCTGCCAGACATTGGTTGACTACCAGCGCAGGCCGGATGACCAGGGTGGGGCATGTTCGGAAAAGGCTGTCTTGCAGGATGTGGTCCAATCTCATTCCACTAGGGCAGCTTTGATTCTAGCCTCGTTGCTGTCACCATGCTGGTGCGGTAGGCTGGTCAGCTTGCTTTTGGTGGTAGCGACGACAGGTTGCGGCAGTTTCGTGGCCCACCGAATGGCGCAGGCACCGAACTCATATCCCCAATGGTTTGGCGGCTTGGCCCGGGTGGAACTTGTGTTCCAACCGGATTTTCTCACCAACTTTCCCGGTCGTCGTATTGAAGTAGGGCCACCGGCAGCCACCCTGCACTATCGCGTTGTTGAACCCGGGGATTACTGTTTGGCAGTGTCCTCCTCCAGCCAGTTCAAGCACGGACGTCGACATATCACCTTTAGGTTTGACTCGCGTGCGCCGGGAATCACCAATGCATGGACGACCTCACCACGGGGAACAGTTGTACTACTGCACGGTTATGGCCTGGCCCAGTTTGCCATGGCCCCATGGGCCCTGCGCTTGGCGGCGGACGGGTGGCGTTGTTTGCTGGTGGACTTGCGTGGCCACGGCAAGTCCACAGGGCGCCAAGTTTATTTTGGTGTGCAGGAGGCCCGGGACTTGAGTCAGTTGCTGGACGCCGTGACAGGCAAAAGCGAACTAGCGGAACCGGTGGCTGTTTTCGGAGAATCCTACGGCGCCGCGCTGGCGCTACGGTGGAAGGGGCTTGATCCTCGCGTCCGATGCGTTGTGGCAATGGCTCCGTACCCGGTATTGTCCAATGCCGTTTTGAACATCTGCCACGATTACACTCCGTGGCTGCCGTCGGGACTCGTCAGGGCAGGGTTGAGCAAACTTCCTTCGGTCTTGCCGGTCACGGCTGACGAACTCGATCCCGTTACGGCGCTCGCCCGGAAACCAGTGCGGGCATTGTTCGTTGCTGGCGAGGACGACAAGATCGCGCCACCCAAGGATGTCCAATGCTTATATGAGCAGGCGGAGCCGGGGAGTGAATTCTTCTTGGTCCCGGACGCAACGCACGAGGCCATGCCCTATTTCCTCGATGAACTCGCCGCGCCAGTGCTGGCCTGGTTGAATGGATATGAAAAGGATCTGAAATCGGGAGTCCAAAGCCCGCAGCCATCGCGATAAAAAAGGCACAACGGCTTTCAGGACTGGCGCCGTTTGATCAGGACTTCACCGACGAACCGGCAGGTGAAGATGACAGCCTTCCCCGCTCATTCTGGGTTAGGTCTCCAGAGCAGGGAGACGTGCCGATTTCCTTTTCGCTGACGCATATTTGATTAAGGGAACAATAGGATCAACGCTGGCGCTGAGATAACCGGTAGCACTACATCATCAAAATCCGTTCGTTGAATTCCATAGGCTGGAAACCTCTGGTCATCGGCGGAGTGCTTTTGGCCCATCACTCCGAACTGGACGCGCCTCGAGGATTGCCCTAGGATGTCCTCGTGCCGAATCCAGCTAAAAGCACATCGCCCAACGCCCCAGCCAAAGCGGGGATTCCATTTGAAGAAGCAATGCGAAAGCTTGAAGCCGTTGTCGAGGCGATGGAATCAGGCGAATTGCCATTGGAAAGCCTGCTGGCGCGATACGAAGAGGGTGTGAAACTGACAATGATTTGCCAGGACAAACTCGCGGAAGCGGAATTGAAGATTCAGCAGTTGGAAAAAGCAACGGGCGGCGAATTGAGGTTGAAGCCGCTGACGACAGAAACGGCCGAAGAATAATTATGAACCGATACTTGGACATGGTGGATGGACCGGCGCATGTGAAGAAATTGACGCCGCCACAGTTGGAAGCGCTGGCGGGTGAAATTCGGCAGGAACTCATCAACGGCCTGGCCAAGTGCGGCGGTCACCTCGGCCCCAACCTCGGCGTTGTGGAACTCACCATCGCGTTGCACAGTGTTTTTAGCACGCCCAAGGATAAATTCGTCTGGGACGTTAGCCACCAGGTTTACGTCCACAAGATTCTTACCGGCCGCAAAGATCGTTTTCATACCATTCGCCAGACCGACGGCCTCAATGGTTTTGCCTTGCGGACGGAGAGCCCGCACGATTGTTTTGGTGCGGGGCACGCCGGTACCGCGCTGTCGGCGGCGCTCGGCATGGCCGCAGCCCGCGACAAACGGGGAACGAATGAAAACGTCGTCTGCATCTTCGGCGATGCCGCTTTGACCAATGGCATTTCATTCGAAGCGCTCAATAATATTTCCCACACGACCAAGAAGTTTATCGGCATTCTCAACGACAACGAGTGGAGCATTGCCAAGAACGTCGGGGCGATTTCGGGCTACCTTAACAAGCTTATCACGAACCCGTCTTATAACAAAGTAGCGCGTGAATTTGAGAATTTCCTAAAGCGGCTGCCCAAGGGCGACCTCGCGTTGAAGCTCGCCCACAAAGCGGAGGAAGGCTTCAAGGGGGCGCTCTCGGAAGTCAGCCTGCGCCCGAAACCAGTATCCATCGAAGCCGACGGGCGCGGTGGCTTTGGGAGTGCGATTCTGTTCGAGGAGATGGGAATGCGTTATCTCGGTCCGATCGACGGCCATGACCTGCCGCTGCTCATCTCCACCCTGGAGTTTGCCAAAACCTGCGATCATCCGATTGTCATTCACATCCTGACCCAAAAGGGCAAGGGCTACGAAGCCGCCCTCAAGCAACCGGAGAAGTTCCACGGACTCGGCCCCTACGACGTGAAGACCGGCGAAACGCCGGCAGCCAAGCCGGGCACCCCGCCGAATTATCAGGACGTATTCGGGCAGACGATGGTGAAACTCTGCCGGCAGAACAACAATATCGTCGGCATCACCGCCGCCATGCCCAGTGGCACGGGCTTGAAGCATTTGGAGAAGGCAATGCCGGAGCGCTACATCGATGTCGGCATTGCCGAGGAACACGGCGTGATATTTGCCGCGGGCATGGCGACCATGGGCTTTCATCCGGTGGTTGCCATTTAATCCACGTTTCTCCAGCGCGCCTACGACTGTCTTCACCACGACGTCTGCCTGCAGGATTTGCCAGTGGT
>CAZIJO010000238.1:0-9006 GCA_964539515.1 uncultured Bifidobacterium sp.
GAAGAGATTGTAGTAGCCATAGACGATGCCCTGCGCCCGGACGGTCCAGAAGCTCACCGTCGCCAGCATGAACTTCAGGCAGTTGTGGATGAGGACGCCGACGACGCAGAGCCCGAGGAAGCCCAGCACCGTGGCCAACGACGGCGCGATTGGTATTTGCCGCGCCGCGTAGAGCATCACGGCCACGCCAAAGCCGGCGTTGACAAAGCCGCCGAGGTCCACCTGGCGCAGCGAAATGACGAACCGCGTGTTGACGGGAAGCAGAAGGAGAAAGTCCAACTTCCCGGTGCGCACCAATTCGGAGAGATTCACGCAGTTGACGAGGAAGAACGCCTGGTAAATCTGCTGAATGAACTGGCTCGCGCCGACGAGCATGACGACCTGCCATTTGGTCCATGCGCCGATGGTGTCGGTGTGGAGAAACAGCACGCCGATGAATGCGAGTTGCAAGGCGAACCAGATGATTTCAACCAGAATCCAGAGGAGGAAATTGCCTTTGAACATGGTCTCGCGCGTGACCGAGTTTTTCCAGAGCGCGGCATAGATGCCGAGGTATCGACCGAGCGCCGCGGGTCGCGGGTCGCGGGGTGCCGCGGCCGATGCGGGCGCGCCGGGCTCTCGACTTTCGACTTTCAACTCTCGACTCATGGATCAGCCGCCGACAGCGGAGTATTTCCGGATGCCCCGCTGCCAGGCGAGACGGGCGAGGCAATACGCGATCACAACCCAGCCAGCCTGCATCACCAGGCCGCGCACCAGTTCGGTGCCGGTGATCTTGCCCATGTAAACGCCCACCGGGAAATAGAGCTGGTAGGGAAAGGGGGTGAAATAGAGCGCTTGCTTGAGGAGGGGGGGCAGGATATCGAGCGGAAACATGTGGCCGCTCGCGATGTATTCAAAGGCGTAGAGAATAAAAATGAACGTGGACACTTCCAGCACCCAAAACGCCAGCATCGCCATCGCGTAGGAGAGCAAAAACTGAAGCATCGCGGTCATAATCAGGGAGACCAGAAACAACCCGAGGGTCAGCCCGTCCGCGGGCAGCACGAAATAATCCCGCAAACAAAAGATCAACAGTGCGATCGGGAGCGCGGCGACGGCGATATAGGTCAACCGGCCGGACACGTAGAGACAAAAGCGAAAGAACAGGTAATCCACCGGCTTAAGCAGGAACTGGCTGATGTTGCCGTCCTTGATGTCGGCGGCGATCTGCCAGTCGTCCTCATTCACCGCGGTGAGCGCGTCGGCGATGGTGACGATGAGATAGTACGAGGTCATTTCGGCCAGCGTGAAGGTGGACACCGTGGCCGCCGCCCCTTTGCCGGCAAAAATGGTCTGCCAGAGCGAAACCACAGCCAGCAACGGGATGAAACCAAACAAGGTGCGCGCAAGAAAATTGAACCGGTACGTCAGATGGTTCTGAAAGCCGATGTTGAGAGCGTGCCAGTATTTGTTCACGGAGTACTATTTTAGCCAACTTAGCAACCGCGGAATCACTTGTAAAAAGGCATTTTTGTTTGCGAGGCACGCATCCGGCTACTACGCTCACGATAGATTGGGGAACTAATCAACCGGATATTTTGATCAACTATGGCCAACAAACCGCTCTCGTCCACCGAAGTCACGTCCCTCGTTCAGGGGCTCAACCAGCTCGCCCGTAATCTGTGGTGGACCTGGGATCAGGAAGCCCAGGAATTGTTTCAGGAACTTTCGTCCCGGGGTTGGCAGAATCTCTATCACAACGCGGTCGCCATTCTGCATGAGGTGTCCGAGACCGAATTGCGCGCGCGCCTCCAGGACCCGGATTTTGCCAGCCACGTCCGCCAGGTCATTCGCGATTTCGAAAGTTACATGAGCGACAAGAAGACTTGGGGCGCCCGGCACGCTCCGGCCCTGGCCAAGAATCCCGTCGCCTATTTCTCCGCCGAGTTCGGCTTCCATGAAACCCTGCCCATCGCCGCCGGCGGCCTCGGGATACTCGCCGGCGACCACATGAAAGCCGCCAGCGATCTCGGCCTCGGTTTTTGCGGCATCAGCCTGTTCTACCGTGAAGGCTATTTCCAGCAGGCAGTGGATCACAATAACTGGCAGACGGAATTTTATTCGCGCCTGGAGCCCAACAATCTGCCGATTGAACCCGTGCTGGACAAGCAGGGGAAACCGCTGGTCGTCTCGGTGCCCATCGCCGTGTCGGACGTCAAACTGCTGGCGTGGCGCGCCAATGTGGGCCGCGTGCCGGTCTATCTGCTCGATGCCAACCACCCGGACAACGAACCGCATTTCCGCGACCTGACCAAGCGCGTCTACGGCGGCGACAGCACCACGCGGATCATGCAGGAACTCATCCTAGGGGTCGGCGGGGTCCGGTTGTTGCGTGCGCTGGGCGTACAGCCGTCCACGTTCCACATGAACGAAGGCCACGCCGCATTCCTGACCCTGGAATTGGTCCGCGAAAAAATGGCCGGCGGCCGGAGCTTTGACGAAGCGCTCGCCGGGGCAAAAACGGAGTGCATTTTCACCACGCATACCCCGGTCGAAGCCGGCCACGACCGCTTCAACCGCGAGCTCATGACCTATGCCGCGCACAAATTCGCCGAGCAGCTCAAGCTGACCCTGGAGCAGTTAATGGCCCTCGGCCGCGTGAACCCCGCGGATGCGCACGAACCTTTCTGCATGACGGTGCTGGCCCTCAAAGCGTCGCGGGCGGCCAATGCCGTGAGCGAACTGCATGGCCGCGTCAGCCGGCACATGTGGCAATGCCTCTATCCCGGCGTCCCGGAGGACAAGGTCCCGATCGGTCACATCACCAACGGCATTCACGTCGCCGGCTGGATGAAAGGCACCGTGCGCCGGTTCTGGCGCAAGCGCCTCACCACCGGCCAGGCCCCGGCGACCGCCCCCACCAGCGGCGGCGACACCACGCGCTTCTGGCAGGCCGGCGACGCCCACGACTGGGCCAATCAGATCAATTCGCCGGATTTTTGGAAGCAAATGCTCGACCCCAAATTCCTCAGTGACGAGGAACTCTGGGCCCTGCGCTACAAGTTGCGGCGCGAGTTGCTCGAATTTTCCCGGCGCCGCCTGCTGCTCCAACAGCAACGCGTCACGCACGATGACTTCATTGCCTTCGATCACCTGCTCAACCCGGACGCCCTGACGATCGGTTTTGCCCGGCGGTTTGCCACGTACAAACGCGCGCCCCTGGTGTTCCAGAAGTTCGAAGAGATCGTTCACCTGACCCGGGACACCAAACGCCCGGTGCAATTCATCTTCGCCGGCAAGGCGCATCCGCGGGATGACGACGGCAAGCGCTTCATCCAGCACATCATCCACCTCAGCCGCTACAGCGATCTCAAAGGCCACCTGGTGTTTATTGAGAATTATGACGTGCACGTCGCCCGCCAGATGGTTTCCGGTTGCGACATCTGGCTGAACAATCCCCGGCGGCCGCTCGAGGCTTCCGGCACGAGCGGCATGAAGGCCGGGGCGCACGGCGGCTTGAACCTGAGCATTCTCGACGGATGGTGGCGCGAAGGCTTCGACGGCACGAACGGATTTGCCATCGGCGATGATTCACATCCGAACTCCATCGAAGAACAGGATCGGGTGGACAGCGCGAACTTGTACAAAGCGCTCACCGAACAGGTGATCCCGTGCTTTTACGACCGCGACGCCAACGGCATTCCCCGCGCATGGCTGCAAAAAATCCGCCGGGCGATGGCCACGCTCGTCACCCAGTTCAGCACCTGTCGCATGGTGCAGGATTACGCCGAAAAGTACTACGTCGCAAAGTAGCCTCCGGTTCCTGATCCTGATAACCGGCATGATCCTGGTCTCGTTCGCCCGTGGTCATGGCGGCGAGAGCTGGATTGAGATTGGTTAACCAGTGCCGACCGACATCAAATCCCTGACGCGCGAAGAGCTGGAAGCCCAGTTTGCCGCGTGGGAACAGCCCGTCTATCGCGTCAAGCAACTGATGGACTGGCTCTACGTCCAGCGCGTGACCGACTGGGACGCGATGACGAATCTGCCCAAAGGCTTGCGGGAAAAGCTCCGCCAGGAGTTTTCCCTTGGTTTGCTGGAATTGGTGCGCAAGCAGGGGGCCCGCGATACCACACAAAAATTTCTGTGGCGGCTCGCCGATCATTCTCTGATTGAGAGCGTGTTGATTCCTGCCAATCCCTCCCTTTATGGCGAACCCAGCGACCGCCATACGCTCTGCGTCTCCACGCAAGTCGGTTGTGCGTACGGCTGCAAGTTCTGCGCAAGCGGGCTGGAGGGTTGGAAGCGCAATCTGCTGCCGCACGAAATCGTCGAGCAGGTGCTGGGCGTGGAACGTTGGAGCGTCGCCGAAATGCAAAATGCAAAATGCAAAATGCAAGATGAGCCGCCCGCCGCGCAATCGGCAACCCTTGCCCCCCGCAATCCCGGGAATGGCTTCCCCGGGCCGCGCCTCGTGGACAACGTGGTGATTATGGGCATGGGAGAACCGCTAGCCAATTACGACCACCTGCTCAAGGCGCTGCGGTTGCTGAACGCGGGTTGGGGCGGCCGCATCGGGGCACGGAAGATCACGGTTTCCACCAGCGGTCTCGCGCCACAAATCCGCCGCCTGGCGGAGGAGCCGGAACAGTTTTCCCTCGCCGTCTCCCTGCACGGCGCGACCGATGCGATTCGCGACCGGATCATGCCGGTCAATCGCAAGTTCCCGCTCAAGGAACTCACGGCGGCACTGGAGTATTACCAGGCCCGGCGGGGGCGGTTCATCACGTTCGAGTACATCCTGATCGCCGGCGTAAACGATGGCTTGGATCAAGCCCGCCCGCTCGGCGCCCTCGCCAAGCGGCTGAATGCTAAGGTCAATCTGATCCCCTACAACACTGTCGAGGGTCTGCCGTGGTCCCGTCCAGATGACGCCGTCTGTGAAAAATTCCTGGCGGCCCTCCGGGCACAAAAGATCGTCACGACCCTGCGCCGGGAGAAAGGCCACGACATCGACGCCGCCTGCGGCCAGCTCCGGCTCCGAACGGAACGCGAATTGTCGCGAGCGAAATAGGGCTTCGCGGCGGACGAGGATTCTGTCGCCCCAACCCTTCCGCGCCCCGGAAGGGGCGCAGAACATTTTTGTCGCCGGCCAGCTAAGGCGTAGTGAGATAAGGCTCTTCTTCCCAATTCAGGCCGGGCCATTTGAAACTGTTCACGCTGCCGTCGTACCGCAGGGCCAGGTCACGGACGTTGGTAGACTTGGCGAAAACGGGCTCACCGCCAAGCCAGCCGCTGAAGAGGTGCCGGTGCCACGGGCAAGCCGCCACGATGAACCGCGTGTTCCAGCGTTTGAGCTGGTCAGCCAGCCATTTCTTCCCTTCCGGCGTGGTTTGTTGCCATGGCCCCATGTGATACGCATAGCTCGTCGTGAAAGAATTTGTCGCCTTGCCCCCCTCCAGTCCGCCGAAATATTCCCAGCCCAAGTCGATCGGGATGTTGCCCTTGGTGCGGTCGGAAAGGCAGATGAAGGAGTTGGTGCTGCCCAAGGCGCCTTTTTTCTCCAGATATTCGTTGTTGCCGCCCGGGAAACCGAAGGTGTACTGCCGCGGGTTGACGAGGTAGAGCGGCGGGCGGTCGGCATTATCATCGCGATACATCTGGATGCCCAATCCAATCTGGCGGAGGTTGTTGATGCAATGCGTCCGGCGACCGCTTTCCTTGGCGCGGGCCAGCGTCGGCAAAAGCAACCCGGCAAGAATGGCGATGATCGCAATGACCACGAGGAGCTCAATCAGCGTAAATGCCCTGGCAGCCGGTGCCTGTGAGACCGAGGCCATGCGCAAAGGATGATGGCAGGCTTTCACTCTGCGGACCCTATCCGCCAACGGCGCACCCAAGTCAATGGTGATTTTGTCCGCGGGCAAAAGTGGATTTGGTAGTCGGCAGATTGGGGAGAAAGGCAGCGGTGGCACGTCCAAAACCACAACCGTAGAATGTGTTTGTCAAATGGTTGCAAACTCAAATAAGTTTTTGCCAATGCCAGACTTGAAACCACTACCCGCCCACCTCATCGGCGGTAATTTCCTGCTTGCGGAAACCGATCCAAGCCTTGTGTTTACACCCGAGGATCTGTCCGCGGACCAACGGCTCATGGCCCAGACCGCGGAACAGTTCATGGACAAGGAGGTCATGCCAAATCTCGAAGCGTTGGAGCACCAGCAGGAGGGGCTCACCCCCAGGCTCTTCCGGAAGGCCGCTGATTTGGGCTTGCTCGGGATGGGCGTGCCGGCGGAGTACGGCGGCTTGGGGCTGGATAAAGTCTCCGCGGTGGGGGTGGAGGAACAGTTGACCCGGCTCGGGGGCTTCGGCGTCACGTGCGGGGCCCATTGCGGCATCGGCACGCAACCCTTGCTCTACTTCGGAACGGGGGCGCAAAAGAAAAAATATCTGGCAAGACTGGCAACCGGCGAGTGGATGGGCGCCTACGCCCTCAGCGAAACCGGCTCGGGCTCGGATGCGTTGGGGTTGCGCACCAAAGCCACCCTTTCAGCCGACGGCAAGCACTACCTGCTAAACGGCACGAAAATGTGGATCTCCAACTCGGCCTGGGCGGATCTGTTCACGATCTTTGCCAAAGTGGACGGCCAGCACACGACCGCGTTTCTGGTCGAACGGACTTTCCCCGGCGTGTCGTTCGGCAAGGAAGAACACAAATTGGGCATCAAAACATCCTCCACCCGCCGGGTGATCCTGGAGGACGCCCAAGTCCCGGTTGAGAATCTCCTGGGTGAAGCCGGCAAGGGCGCTTACATCGCCTTCAACATCCTGAACCTCGGCCGGTTCAAACTCGGCGCGGGCGCCATCGGTGCGGCGAAGGAATCACTCAAAGTCGCCACCCGTTACGCCCTGGAACGCCAGCAGTTCAGCCGGCCCATCGCGTCCTTCGGCCTGATTCAACAGAAGCTCGCGGATATGGCAGTGCGCATCTTCGCCGGGGAAAGCGCGATTTACCGCACGGCCGCCATGATGGATGCCGTTGGCGCGACGGGCGAACTGCTGGATTCCACGAACCCACCCTTCCTGCGGGAATTGGATGAGTTTGCGCTTGAATGCTCCATCATCAAGGTTGCGTGCAGCGAAATTCTGGACCACGTGGCGGATGAATCCCTCCAAATTCATGGCGGCTACGGCTACACGGAAGAATTCCCAGCGGCCCGCACCTATCGGGATTCGCGCATCAACCGCATTTTCGAAGGTACCAACGAAATCAACCGCCTGTTCATTCCCGGCCTGCTCATGCGCCGCGCCCAGCGCGGACGTTTCCCCCTCCAGCAAGCGATCGCGAAAGTGAGCAAGGAACTGCTGGATCTGTCTCCGCTGGAAGAGGGGACGGGTGACGAACTGGCTGCCGCCGGTGCCCTCCTCCGGAACGCGAAAAAACTCACGCTCTTCGTCGCCGGGGTGGCGTATCAGAAATTCGGTGAAAAACTGGGCGAAGAACAGGAAACGGTCGCGCATTTGAGCGACATGATCATCGAAGTTTACCTGGCGGAAAGCGCCTGCTTGCGAACCCTTAAAGTCCGCCTGGGGAAAGGTAACGCATCGGCGATGGCGGATTTGACCCTGACCTTCGTCAATGACGCGGTTGGCCGTTTGGAACTGCAGGCGCGGCAGGCATTGGCGGCGACCGTGCAAGGCGATGAACTGCGAGCCCAATTGGGGATTGTCCGGCGCTTGCTCCGCTGGTCGCCTTTGAATGGAGTTGAGTTGCGGCGACGGATTGCCCGACGTTTGTGCGAAGTGGGTAGTTTCCCTGCGCTGGTCGCGACCCGATAAAGGCGTGAGTTCATACGCGGAAGCGGTTTCGCACTGGAGCGGGCATCAGTTGACGACCGAGGCGGCATCGCCATCAGGGCCGGCCCGGGGGAACGTCTCCAGGGATTCCCCCCAGGCCGTCAGGCGCGGGCGGAGCCCTGGGGTGGTGTTTTTTGCATTGAATTACTTGCAGTAGCGTTCCTGCTCCTGCCACTCTGGGGATGTTGAACAGAATCAAGTTGTAGCCGTCCAAGATTCGACGACCAAACAATAACCAAACAAATGCTCATGAAAAAAATCATTCTCACGCTCGTTGCAGTGCTGGCGTTTGCCCAGGCCCATGCGGCGGAACTCGAGTGGCAGACGGATCTGCCCAAAGCCCAAGCCCAGGCCAAAACCGAAAAGAAGCTCGTCATGCTCGACTTCACCGGCTCGGACTGGTGCGGCTGGTGTATCAAGCTAAACAAGGAAGTGTTCTCGAAACCGGAGTTCGCCGAATACGCCAGCAAGAACCTGGTGGCGGTGGAAGTGGATTTCCCGAACAAGAAGAAATTGAGCCCGGCCCAGAAACAGGCCAACGACGCGCTGGCCAAGAAATACGCGATCCGCGGTTATCCCACGATCATCGTGCTGGATAGCGAGGGCAAAAAGGTTGGCGAACTCGGCTATCAACCCGGTGGCCCGAAGGCGTTCATCGCCGAACTGGAGAAACTGAAAAAGTAGCTCCGGCGGGAACCAAGCCCGGTATTGCACGGCGCGGCCATCTGGCCGCGCTTTTTTGTGCTTCCAACTTGACCCGGCGCGTTTCGTACCTAGCATGCCAGCCAGCGGTTCACGCATGAAAGCGATTCTCGCACTCGAAGACGGTTCTCTTTTCCACGGCCTTGGCTTTGGCGCGCAAGCGTCGGCCTGCGGCGAAGTGTGTTTCAACACCTCCATGACCGGGTATCAGGAGATTCTGACCGACCCGTCCTACAAAGCCCAGATCGTCACGATGACGTATCCCCTGATCGGCAACTACGGGATCAACGCGATGGACGTGGAATCGTGGCGGCCGCACGTCGCAGGTTTCGTGGTGCGGGAGATTTCCCCGGTGGTCAGCAACTGGCGGGCGGACAGCTCGCTGGCCGATTACCTTGAACGCAATGGCATCCCCGGCATCCAGGGCATCGACACCCGCGCGCTCACCAAACAGCTACGCGTCCG
>CAZIJO010000239.1:0-8719 GCA_964539515.1 uncultured Bifidobacterium sp.
GTGGACCTTGTCATCACAGGTGAAGGCGCGATTGACCGTTCCACGCTCATGGGCAAAGGCACGGGTGAAATCGCCCGGCGTTGTCGCGTGTTGAAAATCCCATGTCTGGGTCTGGCGGGGAGTCAAACGCTTGGGGACGGCCCCAACCCTTTGTTTCTTGCCGTGCGGGCCATGACCGATTTGACGACGGTGCAGGAGGCGAAAGCAAATCCGGCGCTCTGGCTGGAGCGGTTGGCTGCTCGCACCGCTCGCGAATTCGAACCTGCCCGGTGAGTTGAGGGGGAAGCTGAGAAGCGAGGTTCCGCTTTTGTATGCTTCCGAGTAGCGGCGGAGAATTCACCCGGCGTGGCGAATTCATTTCTTCGTGATTGGAAAGCAAAGGCGTTTCTGTAGAACGCAAGCCACACGCAAACGCATTAGCATCCGCACCGGCCACGCTTCGGCTATTTCCGGCTGATTATCGAAGTGTTTCGATCTGGATCCGCGACAAGTCGCTCTCACCGAGTTCGAGCAGGGCGGCGTTACGGTAGAGCTCCAGATTGGGTCGCAGGTGCGGGCCGTGCGAACTGCCGCGCTGGCGGGTCAATTCCTTGATGGAAAGAACGTCGAGCGCCACGGGATCGCGACTGAAGCGCAACTGGTTCAAAACGGCGGAGTAGTGCAACAACCCGCGTTGGCCGCCTTCATACTGGCAGATGAGGGCGTCTGTAATGTTCAACACGACGCGATCTCCCAAAATGGGAAGGGCGTAAATCTCGGGAACCGCCTGGGCCAGACGGCCCGGGTCGTTTTCGAAGCGCAAACTGTTGTCGACGCTGCCCAGCGTCAGGCTGTAGAGGTTACCGCACACGCCGGCTTCGTTATGGTTGAGCAAAGGGGTGAGGTTGATGATTTTGGTCATTTCGCTGGTGACGAGTTTGGAGACGAATGACCTCCGCCCGACCCCTTCGCCTTTCTTTTCAAACTCCAGATCACCAAACACCAGATTACCAATGAGCGGTGTGTCGTAGGAGTTGGTTTCGTCGTAGCCGGCTTTGGCGCTGGCCGCCACGCGCACGCCGAGTTGGTCAGCCAGCGAAACGAAGCCCGCCTCGCGCAGATCCGCCTCCTCCTTGTCCCAGATGATTATCTGCCGCGGCGGCATCCCGGCCGCAACCAGGCTTTGCACCACCGCCGCGACGACGGCGGGCCGCGTGCCACTGTTCGCTCCGGGGCGGGAATAAACCTTCAGGCCGACAGTGTCTCTCAGGGAAACAAGGCTCAACCAGGCTTCCCTGGTCGTGGCACGTTCAGTGAGATTGGTGAGCCCGCGACGCACCATAGCTTCTACCGCGTCCGTGCGCGGGCGGAACGCTTCCGTTGCGTTGCGGTCCTCGACAATCACAACCCGGGCGCGCGTCGGCGCGAGGCTGGTCGTCAGCGTTTCCGTCGCCATCCCGGTGACCGTGAGGTGCATAATACCAACGCATACCGCCACCCGGATCAGCAGGTGATTCGTCCAACCCAATTGGGACTTCGGTTTGCTCGGTGCGTTTCTTGACACGACTGGAAGCGGATGGTACCACGAGTTCGAATGCTCGCCACAAAAAATCGAGCCAGGGCAGGCTTGGGGCTAATCCTGGCGATGGCGTACCTGATGACGGCTTGTTCCCCGCCGGGGCCACGGGCCTTGATCAAGGGTAAGAAACTGTGCGATGCCGGCAATTACGCCGCCGCCGTGCCGTTGCTGGAATCGGCCACGTCCCTGATGCCGACCAACGCGGCGGCGTGGAATTATCTCGGCCTGGCGTATCATCAAGCCGGGCAGGGGACGAATGCCGCCGCTGCCTATGCCCGCGCGCTCGCGCTCAATCGGGATTTGTTGGAGGCGCGCTTCAACCTCGGTTGCCTCTGGCTGGACGAGAACAAACTCGAGGCGGCCAGGCAGGAATTCACGACCTACACGATGCGCCGGGCTAACGCGCCGGAGGGCTGGTTCCAGTTGGGCCAGGCGCAACTCCGCGCGACCAACTCCTCCGCCGCGGAGAGAAGTTTTCGCGCGGTCATAAATCTGTCCCCGAAGAGCGCGGAAGCATACAACGGGCTGGGTCTGGCGCAACGGCAGCGCGGAAGATCAGCCGAAGCGGTGCAATCCTTCATGACCGCGCTCAAACACCAATCAAATTATGGGCCGGCGTTGTTGAATCTCGCGACGGTTTCGCAGCAAGACTTGCATGACCCATCCGAGGCCCTGCGCCGTTACCGGGAATATTTGGCATTAGAGCCTCGATCTGCTGACTGGGACACCGTAAATGCTTTGGTACATTCTCTGACACCGGCTGTCCTGACTCAGCCCAACCGCGGGTCGAACGGCGTCACTCGGGCAGTGATGCCACCAAACGCGGCGCAACCACCTACCAACTCCGGCCGACGCGTCAGCCCTGCGTCGAAATCCAACATGAACCCGGGCCTAGCCAAGCCGTCGCCAGCACCGGTAGTAACCGCTTCGCAGTCTCCGGCCACCCTGGAGGCGCGACAGTCGCCACCGGAACCGGTGGTGAAATTGACCGCGGAAATTTCTCGGACCAAATCGGTGAGAACTTCCACGGCCGCTGCCCCAGCCTCTCCGGCTTCATCAAAAACAAGCGTGGATCCCGCGGTCGTTTTGTCACCGTCAGATTCGTTGAAACTGGCAACGAACGTTGCCCAAGAAGAACTCCACGTTAGGAGTGACACCGTGATCACATCGGAGCCAATTCCAATTGCGGAAGTACCTCCAACCACGCCTGGGCGGTACAGCTATCTCGCTCCCCCAAGGCCCTTGCCGGGCGACCGCACTGCCGCGGAGCGGGCGTTGTTTGCGGGACAACAGGCCAAGAATGTTGGCCGTGTGGCCGAAGCGCTCCAGGCGTATCGTCGAGCCTGCCACTTGGACGGAAGTTACTTCGAGGCGCATTACCGGCTGGGATTGGCCGCCTTTGAGGCGCGCAGTTTTCGACTGGCGTTATCGGCTTGGGAAACTGCCCTTGCCCTCCGGCCGGATTCAGCCGAGGCTCGTTACAATTTCGCCCTGACCCTCAAGGCGGCGAATTACCCGAAGGACGCGGCCAACGAACTCGAGAAATTGCTTGCGCTGCACCCGGATGAGGCACGGGGACATCTGACCTTGGGCAACGTGTACGCGGAGCAACTCCGCGATATCCCCCGTGCCCGCCTGCATTATGGCCGGTTATTGCAGTTGGATCCACGCAATCCACAGGCCCAAGCCATCCGGTACTGGTTGGTGGCAAATCCCGGCTGACCCACTGGCACGGAAACGGCTTGTCTTGGGTTGAGGCGGAGTGTCTCGCACACGGACGCCGGGATAGCCTGAACTATGAACACTGCAAATCTACCGTTTAACTGGTTCGACATTGTGGCGCTGATCCTTTTGCTGGTCGGGGTCCGGAGCGGGCGTAAGCACGGGATGTCCCAGGAAGTGATGTTTATGCTAACTTGGGTCGCCATTGTGCTCCTCTGCGGCATTGCATATGAGCCTTTGGGGCTTTGGCTTGCGAGCACGGTTGGGCTTGGCAAACTTCTGGCCTACGTCTTGGGGTACGCCCTCGTTGCCGCCTTGGTGGCCTTGGTATTCGTCTTTCTCAAACGAGTCATTGGCGAACGACTCAAGGGCAGTGATGCATTCGGCAAGGCGGAGTATTATCTCGCCATGCCGGCCGGCATGCTTCGCTTCGCCTGCATCATTCTGGTGTTTCTCGCCCTGCTCAACGCCCGCCTCTATCACACCTACGAAGTCAAGGCGATGACAAAGTTTCAGGACGACAACTACGGCAGCCAGTTTTTTCCCACGCTCCAGTCGGTGCAGTCGGACGTGTTGGAAAAGTCCTTTGTCGGTTCGCAGGCAAAGCAACATCTCAGTTTTCTGCTGATTAAACCGACTGCGCCCGCCGCTCTGGGCGCGCCCACCCAACAAGTGCAACGCCGGGAATTCACTTTGCCCTAGACGCGCCGCCCGGTTTGCGCCTTGATGGACAGGTGGCCGGGCTTTTTTCCGACAACACGCTCGAACAGATCCGCGCCGCCAGCGACATTGTTGATGTCATTGGCGGCTATCTTCCGCTGAAACGGGCGGGGGCAAACTTCACGGCGCTTTGCCCCTTTCACAAAGAGAAATCCCCCAGCTTCAACGTCAATCCGCAAAAACAGATTTTTCACTGCTTTGGTTGCCACAAAGGGGGTGACGTGTTTTCGTTCGTCAAGGAATATGAAAACATAGGTTTCGTCGACGCCGTCCGGCGGCTGGCCGAACGCGCAAGGATTCCGCTGGAGGTTGAGCAGAATCCAGCGGCCCAAGAATCGCGGCACCTTAAGGATCAGCTGCTGGAAATCCATGAACAGCTGGCCCAACGCTGGCAATCTTGCCTCGCGAATGAAGCCGGAGGGCAGGTGGCGCGCGATTATCTCGCCAAACGTGGGGTTGCGGCCGAAGCCATCAAACTTTTTCGCATCGGCGCTGCACCGGAAGCCTGGGATGACACGGTGAACTGGGCGAAGAGCAAAGGGTACGATCTGGCAGTTGTCGAGAAGGCTGGATTGATTCTGAAGAAAGAGGAGTCCGGTCGCCATTATGACAGATTTCGGGGCCGATTGATGTTTCCCATCTGCGATGAGCAAGGCCGGGTGATTGGTTTCAGCGGTCGGGTTCTGTCGGGTGATGAAAAGTCAGCCAAGTACGTTAACTCGCCCGAAACACCTATCTTCACCAAGAGCAAAGTCTTCTTTGGCCTGGATAAATCCAAGCGCGCCATTCTTGACGCGGGCTATGCCATCGTGTGCGAGGGGCAATTGGACTTAATTGCGTGTTTTACGGCCGGCGTTCAGAATATCGTCGCACCGCAGGGCACTGCGTTCACCGATCAGCACGCCCGCATCCTCAAGCGCTACGTCGATGAAGTCGTTTTGTGTTTTGATTCCGACAACGCCGGGCAAAATGCCGCGGTGCGCTCGCTCGATAGCCTCCTGGCCTCGGGCCTCGCGGTCCGGGTGGCCGTGGTGCCGGCACCGCATGATCCGGACAGCTTTACTAGAGCCTATGGGGGTGAGGCGCTGCGAAAACTGATCGAGGGCGCGGAGGGTTTTTTTGATTACTATCTTGGTCATCTATGCCGCACCCACGACCTTGCCACGGACAAGGGCCGGTCGGCAGTGGTGCGGAGCATGACGGAGGCAGTTCTCAAGACCGGAAACCGCGTGCTCCAGGACAAGTTCGCCCAGAAAACCGCCCTACGGCTCGGGGTGATGCCCGACGCCGTGCGGGCCGAGTTCCAGAAGCCCGTTCCGGCGCCCGCAGCAATGGACGAAGCGCCCTTCGAGCAGGCGTCGGCGGCTCCGCCGGAAATACCCCGCCCCTCAACAACCGAACTTCGGCTGCTCAAATTGGCGTTGATGTACGACGCCGGCAACGAATGGCTCGCCGGGTTTCTCGACCTGAATTGGATTCAAAACCCCATGGTGAGGGACATACTGTCCGGCTGCATCAAGGCGCACCGGGATGGAAGCTGGCGAAGCGTGGGATTGTTTCTGGATGGCTTCGAAGCGACGGAAATCCGCAGCTTAATCACGGAAGTGATGATGGACAAACGCGAGCTTCCCAATCCGCAACAACAACTCGCGGACATCGTCCTGCGGTTGCGCAATCAGTTCCTCGATGCCCAGATTGCGGCGCTGACCCAGCGTATCAGCCAGCCGGAAACCCCCGATGCTGACAAGGTGGGGTTGCTTCGACAGCAGCAACAATTGAAACAACTCAAGCGTCAGGCACTCGCGGCCCTCCTCTAAGCGAAACAGCGCAAACCCGCTGGGTTTGCGCTGTCGAGAATGTGTCGCCGTTTTTTTACTTTGCGCCCTGATCGATCCAAGCCCGAATCAAGCCGACCTGTTCGGCGGTGAGCGGGGCAATTTTGGCCTTGTTGTCCTTCGGGGGCATCCAGTGGTCTTCTTCGCCGACGCGCGCGACGCTGGTAACCAGCGAGCTTTTCGCGCTGTTGCCAGGCTCGATGACTTTGCCCTCTCCACTGCCTTTTAGCGCTCCCTGCAGGCTGTTAAGCCGCAATTTTGCCTTGGGCTTCTCGTCGCCATGGCATTTGACGCAGGATTTTTCAAAGATGGGCTTGATGTCGCCGGCATAAGTTACTCCCTGCTTGGTGGACGCCGGTGGCAGTTTTTGCTCCTCGGCGCGCGCCGTGGTGGTCAACGCCGCTAAGGATGTGGCAAGGGTCAGAATGGTCAGTTGCTTGGAAACGGTCATGTTGTTTTTCATTGATTGAATTTGAATTGCGCGAATTAGATCGAAAGACGGTGGTGGAGTCAAAAAAATTCATGGCGGCCACCAAAATTTGTCCGGGATAACGCCGTCTTGCGGTCTGGACACTGCTTGGTTCACCATTATACCCGATGCAGGAGAGCTTTGTAGATGCCGCGCTGATCGTGCTGGGGCACGGAACCACCCAAAACGACGCCTCCTCCGCGCCGACTCTCCAGCACGCGACTGAACTGCGTCGGCGGGGACTGTTTGCCGAAGTGTACGCGGCATTCTGGAAGCAGGAGCCCCAGGTTAAACAGGTCCTGGCGGCGGTCAAAAATCCGCGTGGCTTCATCGTGCCATTGTTCATCAGCGAGGGCTACTTCAGCCACGAAGTCATTCCGCGCGAGTTGGGGCTCGACGCAAACTTTCGAGCGCTGACCGCGAATTCCAGGCTTTACTACTGCCGCCCGGTCGGCACGCACGACCGCATGACCGAGGTGATTATCGCCCGGGCCCGGGAGGTGGTGGCCAAATTCCCTTTCCCCCGGCCGCCCAAACCCCGGGACCTCACCTTGTTCATCGCCGGCCACGGGACCGCGCGAAATGAAAATTCACGTAAGGCCATTGAGCGGCAGGTGGAATTGATTAGTTCCCAGCATCTCTACGCCGCCGTCCACGCGGTCTTTATGGAGGAAGCCCCACGAATTGCCGAGTGCTACACGTTGGCCCAGACACGAAACCTCGTCGTCGTTCCGTTTTTCATCAGTGATGGCCTGCACACAGTCGAGGACATCCCGGTCTTACTCGGCGAACCAGAGCGAATCGTCAAGCAACGGCATGCTGCCAGCCAGCCGACGTGGCGAAATCCCACGGAACGCAATGGGAAGTTGCTATGGTATTCGCCCGCCGTCGGCACCGCGGCGGAGGTTGCGGACATCATCCTGGAGCGGGTGCGGGAAGCGGCGGGAGCGTCGGACTCCGGCGTGATCGGACATTAGGTCATTCTGGCAACCAGCCCGGAGTAGCTTCAGAGCGGCCGTGCTGAATTTTCAATCTTTCATCCGTCATCGTCCGTCAGCTAACCTCCGGCCGTGCGGTGGAACAAAATCACTCTTGTTGGCGTAGGCTTGCTTGGCGGTTCGCTGGGATTGGCCGTCAAGCGTCGCGGACTCGCGCGGCAGGTGGCGGGTTATGTTCGTCGCGAAGCCAGCGTCCAGGAGTGTGCGCAGGCGGGCGCAGTTGATTTTGCCACCACGGATCTGCTGGCCGCGGCCTGGGAGGCTGACCTGGTGGTGCTCTGCACTCCGCTGGCCCAGATGCGTATGCTGGTGGAGCAAATGCTGCCGGCGCTCAAGCGCGGGGCCATCGTGACGGATGTGGGCAGTGTCAAAGCCAGCGTGGTCAAGAATCTTGAATCCCTGGTCGCCTCGGCGGGGGCGCATTTTGTCGGCAGCCACCCCATGGCGGGGGCGGAACAGATGGGGGTCGCCTCGGCGCGCGCCGACTTATTCGAATCGGCAACTTGCATCGTTACACCCACGAAACGGACCCACCCGGCGGCGCTGCGGCAGGTGGAGCAACTTTGGCAAAGCGTGGGCGGGCGGGGCATGTCGCTCACCCCGGAAAATCATGATGTGCTGGTCAGCCGGTCAAGTCATCTGCCGCACGTCGTGGCGGTTGCGCTGGCGGCGTCCGTGTTGGATCCCAAGCATCCGAAACACCAGGCGGTCCTGTGCGGCAATGGTTTTCGCGACACAACCCGCATTGCCTCCGGCTCGCCGGAAATGTGGCGGGATATAGCGCTGGCAAACCGACGTAACCTAGTGCGAGCGCTGGGTGGTTTTGTGGCAGAGTTGCAGCAGTTCAAGCGGGCTCTGGGGAAGTCCGACGCCAACGCAATTGCGAAATTCCTAGAAACGGCCAAAGCCCGCCGCGATGCGTGGCGGGCCGGGTGTAACTCGCCTACTGCGGAATAACTGGATTGTATGGCACTACCTGAAGTGATCGAAATAATTCCTATAAGCCGTGACTTGCGTGCAACTGTTGCCGTGCCTGGCTCTAAGAGCATAACAAACCGTGCATTAATACTGGCTGCACTTGCAAATGGGGAAACGAGGCTCAAAGGCGCACTTTGGAGCGAAGACACACAAGTTATGGTTGCGGCCTTGAAAAAGTTGGGGTTTGAAATCAGGATCGACCTTGACCTAAACGAGGCATGTAATCGGACGCTTACGGTCAAAGGCCTAGGTGGGCGAGTTCCAAAAGGTGGAACTTTAAGAAAGCCCCTGGAAATCAATGTGGGCAACGCTGGTACTGCTGCGAGGTTTCTTGCTGCGTTCGTATGCCTTGGTAAAGGTTATTATCGTTTACGCGGTGTCTCGCGCATGCATGAGCGCCCGCAAGCGGGACTTTTTCGTGCGATGCGCGAAACCAGTT
>CAZIJO010000240.1:0-8695 GCA_964539515.1 uncultured Bifidobacterium sp.
TGGACGGCAAAGGCACCAAGGCACGCTACGTCCGCGGCTACACCAATGGCAGCAATTTGTGGCGGGGCAATAGCTGGCAGGAACTGGAGGTTTACGGGCTGCCGGTGGATTCAAAGAGGGGCGACGCGTTTCCGTCATCCACCAATTCGGTCGAGCGGAGCACCGAGTCGCTCAAGCTCCAACTCCCCGCACCCGCGCTCAAATGAAACTCCTGTTGTTGACCCCAAGGGAGTGCGAGATCAGGCTGGTTTGCCGTCGCACCATCCAAAACAACCACTGAAATCGCCGAACCAGGTCACTGCAGCCAACGCCGGCTGGTCCAAGAAACAGTCCGCCAAATGAACCAAAGGATGATACGCCGCCTTTGCTGGGCGCTGACGCAGGATCATTTCGGTGTCGAACATCTCTCGACAAACTACTTTGCCAAGCTGAGAGTTAAATTCATGAACCTTGCTAGCCTCCAAACTCGTGGTTCAATATAGGGTGTTGTTCGCCCGTCACGCGATGAATACAAAAACCCTCATGGGGCTGCACACGTTTCTGGCGGGCTGCGTTGCTGGCTTCGTGACCACAATTGCTTCAAGGGGTCTCAAACGAGGGGTGGAGTGGGACGTGATGGACTGGTCGCTCGCCATAACAGTTCCGGTTTGCTTAGCTTGGTTCATTTTTTCTTTGGCCTTGTTTTTCAGAAAGCGGTGGGCTTGGTGGGGCAGCCTCAGCGTCGTACTCCTGATCTACGCCGTTCTAGGCTACCTGATGCTCTGGCCTGTGGTTCAGTCAGTACTGGGCTGGCGGCGCAATTTCCCGTCAGATCCGATTGGCCTATTCGAGTTCATCGGCATCGCTTTGATGATACCGTTCGCGTGTGCCTTGGCGTTGCTGTTTTTCATTCGCCGCCAGATCTTTGTCAGAAAGGACCACGACATCTAAGCTAGTAATAAACTGCAAATTCAGTCACTGAAATCCCTGTAGGCATTGGTCGCTACTGAGCGTGTCGCAAACACATCAGGCAATCAGCTCGTTGAGGACGCGGGCCGGTTCAACGCCGGTGAGGCGCTGGTCGAGGCCGAGATGGCGGTAAGTGAGTCGTTCGTGGTCAAATCCGAGCAGCTTCATCGTGGTCGCGTGGAAGTCGTGAACTGACACCGGGTCTTTCACGATGTTGTAGGAGAAATCGTCCGTCTCGCCATAGACCACGCCGGGTTTTGCGCCGCCGCCGGCCATCCACATCGTGAAGCAACGCGGATGATGATCGCGCCCGTAGTTGTCTTTCGTCAGCCCGCCCTGGGAATAAATCGTGCGCCCGAATTCGCCACCCCAGATCACGAGCGTATCTTCCAGCAGGCCGCGCTGTTTTAAATCCTGAATCAAACCCCAGCAGGCTTGATCCACGTCCTTGCACTGGCTCGGCAGGCGGCCGCCGACGTTGGAATGGGTGTCCCAGTTGTTGTGATAAATCTGGACGAAACGGACGCCGCGCTCGACCAGGCGGCGGGCGAGCAGGGCGGTGTTGGCAAAGGTGCCGGGCTTCCGGGCGTCTTCGCCATAAAGTTCATAGGTGGTTTCCGGTTCGCTGGTGATGGCGGCGAGATCGGGCACGCTGGATTGCATGCGGAACGCGAGTTCGTATTGCTGGATGCGGGTGTGGGTTTCGGGATCGCCCACTTCGCGGAAATTCATCTCGTTCAAGGCGCGCAACCCATCGAGCGTTTTGCGCCGGACCTTGGCGTCCACGCCCGCGGGGTTGTTGATGAACAGAATCGGGTCGCCGGCGGAGCGAAAGGACACGCCGGCGTGTTCCCCCGGCAGATAGCCCGCGGACCAAAGCCGGCCCGAGATGGCCTGGAGCTGTTCGTTGTTCGTGGGTTTGGCGACGAGCACGACGAAGGTCGGCAAATTGTCGTTCAGCGAGCCGAGCCCGTAGGAAACCCACGAGCCGAGGCAGGGCCGGCCGGTGATTTGATTGCCGGTCTGCATGTAGGTGATGGCCGGCTCGTGATTGATGGCATCGGTGTGCATCGATCGGATGAAGCACAATTCGTCCACCATCTTCGCCGTGTGCGGCAACAGCTCGCTGACCCACATCCCGTTCTGGCCGTGCTGCGCGAACTTGTATTTCGAGGGGGCGATCGGAAAGCGCGCCTGCCCGGAGGTCATGGTGGTGAGTCGCTGGCCCATGCGGACGCTGTCCGGCAGATCCTTGTCATACCACTCGCCCATGACCGGTTTGTAGTCGTAAAGGTCCATCTGCGGCGGGCCGCCGACCATGTGCAGATAGATGATCCGTTTGGCCTTGGGCGCGAAATGCGTGGGGCGGGCGTGGGAAGCGCCCATGAATTTCTTCTTGTCCTCCGCGAGCAGGAGCTGCGGGGCCAGCGCCGCGAGGGCTGCGGTGCCCAGCAGGTTCGCGCCGCGCTTGAAGAACTGCCGCCGCGTCTCGTAGCGGACGTAATCCTTGAACAGCGGCGTGGGATTGAATTCGGGAAAGGGGTTCATTTGTTCAACACCTCGTCGAGGTTCATCAATTGATTTGCGACCATCGTGTAAGCGGCAAGCGTCGGCTTGTCCAACGCCGGGTCGGCTTTTGACTCGCCGACGGCGATGAGTTTCTCGGCGTCCTTGGGCGACTTCTGGTAATGCGCAAGCAGTTCCTTCTTCACCGAGGCGGCCACCTTCCGTTCGCCGGGCCGCAGGGGCCGGGCGATCAAGCGTTGCGCCATGAAGTCCAACCGCCCGGCATCGTTGGGTTCGCTCCGGAGCGTGTGCTCCGCCAGTTTGCGGGCGGCCTCGACGAATTGCGGGTCATTCAGGGTGACGAGGGCCTGCAAGGGTGTATCGGTGCGTTCGCGGCGGACCGTGCAGGTCTCGCGGCTCGGCGCATTGAAAATCTCCAGGGAAGGCGGCGGCGACATCCGTTTCCAGAACGTGTAAACGCTGCGGCGATACAAGTTGTCGCCCTTGTCTTGTTCGTAAATGCGGGTGTTGCCCTCGGGCAAGCCAACGGAATCCCAGATGCCCGACGGTTGATACGGCCGCACACTCGGGCCGCCGATCCGGTTCACGAGCAGGCCGCTGGCGGCCAAGGCGTGGTCGCGGATCATTTCGGCGTCCATGCGGAATCGCGGTCCGCGTGCCAGCAGCCGGTTCGGTGCATCCTTGGTGAGCTTTTCCTTGGTCGTGGTGGCCGCCTGGCGGTAGGTGGCGGAGGTGACCATGAGTTTGAAAAACTTTTTGACGTCCCAGCCCGATTCGCGGAACTCCACCGCCAGCCAGTCGAGCAATTCCGGATGCGACGGCATTTCGCCCGCCACGCCGAAATCACCTGCCGTCCGCACGATGCCGGTGCCGAAGAGCTCCTGCCAGAAGCGATTCACGGTCACGCGGGCGGTGAGCGGCTGTTCCGGCAGCAGCAGCCATTGGGCAAAACCGAGCCGGTTGCGCGGCAGCTCGGCGGGCATCGGCGGCAACGCGGCCGGGGTGGCCGGAGTGAGTTTGTCGCGCCGTTTGTCGTAATCGCCCCGGAACAACAGATAGGCCTCGGCGGCTTCGTCCCGTTCGTGCATGACATGGGCGACGGAGCCGCGGCCGGCAATCTCGACCACCTCGGCCTCAAGCTTGGTTTTGTTATCGACCCGGTCGCGATAGGTCCGGTCAATGGCTGCGAGCCAGAGGGGATAAAGCTCGTCGGTTTCTTCGGCCGAGCGCTCCTGGCTGGATTTTTGCGCCAGCCATTGCATGCGCCCGAGTTGCGCCAGGGCCTTGACTTCCGACCGGCTCAGCGCCGTATCAAACAAACGCAGGTCCTGAAGCCCGGCCTGCTCCAACTGCGTTCCGCCGCTGCGCTTTCCAAGGGTAAACGGCGTCTCCGTATGAATGCTGTGTTTGAGGTTGTTCTTGTCGAAGTTCAAGGCTTGTTCCTCGCCATTGACGAAGAGCTTCAGGCCCTCGGCTTTTGAAGAACCGTCATAGGTGAGGGAGACATGGCTCCACTTGTCGCCGGGCAGTTTGTTTTTGGCGCTGACTTTGATGGCGTCATCGGACCACGAGTTGATGAGATGCGCGGCTGGCCGGCCGTCTTCGAGCCACAAATCCCAGCCACGTTGGACATCGCCTTCCTGCATGCGGGCGAACACGGCGCCGGTCTGGTTGGTGAGCGGCTTCAACCAGACGGCGGCGGTGAATTTCTTGTCCCGTTCGAAATCGCCAACGTCCTTGAACTCCGGCGCGGGCGTATGGGAAACGCCCCAGGCTTTCGCGGTCACGGCACCCTCCAGCCAGAGCGCGTTGGGGCCGAGGGCGTTTGTCAGCGCCTGCCCACCGATTTCCACCGTCAAGAATTCACCCCCGCCCTCGGCCAGGGCGGCTAGGAAGACGGGCCGGTTCGTGGGCAGGCGGGATTGCAGTTCGGCGAAGTCGGGTTTCGCCAGCCAGGCTTCAAAGTCCGGGCGCGCCGATTGGCGTCGTTGCTCCACCTGTTGCGTCGCCGTGTTCGTTGCCGTCTGCAGCTCGCTCCAGCGCGCGCGATCGTCGGCTTTGGGAACGACCACGATGGGCGGGGTGTCCCTCCGGTTTTCGTCCCGTGCCTTCTGCGTGGTGTTGTTGAAGAACGCGGACATCTGATAAAACTCCTTCTGCGAGAGAGGATCGTATTTGTGGTTGTGACAGACGCCGCAGCCCGCCGTGAGCCCCAGCCAGACTTGCGCGGTGGTCTCCGTCCGGTCGCGGGCATAAAGGACGTAGTATTCTTCATCAATCAGCCCGCCTTCGTTGCTTGTGATGTTGCAACGATTGAACCCGCTGGCGATTTTCTGATCGAGGGTGGCGTTGGGCAGCAGATCGCCGGCGAGTTGTTCGATGGTGAACTGGTCAAAAGGCCGGTTGGCGTTGAACGCATTGATCACCCAGTCGCGGTAGGTCCACATCTCGCGGAAGTTGTCGAAGTGGATGCCATGCGTGTCGCCGTATCGGGCGGCATCGAGCCAGTAGCGCCCGCGGTGCTCGCCCCATTGCGGTGAGCTCAGGAGTTGGTCCACGAGTTTCTCATAGGCATCAGGCGACGCGTCGTTCACAAACGCCGCGACGGTTTCCGGGGTCGGTGGCAGGCCGGTCAGATCAAGACTCAAGCGGCGGGCGAGCGTGCGGCGGTCGGCCTCGGGGGCGGGCTTCAGTTTGTCCTGCTCCAAGCGGGCCAGGATGAAGGCGTCCACCGGGTTGCGGATCCAAGCGGGGTTCTGCACCGCGGGAAGTGCCGGTCGTTGGGGGGCAATGAGCGACCAGTGGACTTGATACTTGGCGCCTTCGGCCACCCAGCGTTTGAGCAGGGCCTTTTGGGCGGGCGTAAGCACCTTGTGCGTTTTTGCTGGCGGCATGAGATCGTCGCCCGTCTCAAAGATGCGCCGGATGGCTTCGCTCTGGTCGGGTTTGCCGGAAACGATGGCCGGTTCGCCTTCCGCGGGTTTGGCCGTGGCGTCTTCAAGCCGATCGAGCCGCAGTTTCGCCTTGCGCGCCGCGGAATCCGGGCCGTGACAGGTGAAGCAATTCTCGGAAAGGATGGGTCGGATGTCCCGGTTGTATTCGAGGGGTGACACCGCCGCTGCCGTCGCCATTTCCACGATTCCGAGCAAGGCCAGCGAAAGGGCATAGACTGAAAACTTTACAAGCATGGGATTGTTAGGGGAGTCCAGGAATGCGATGGGTCGAAGTCTGGCAGACGCTGGCCGGCCGAATCACCACCGCCGGGAGCGGCGGGGGTGCTGGCAAATGAATGCGGGCTCGATGGCGACTGGCTCATGAATTAGTTGTCGGTCTGCAAGGGGTGCGAGTCTTCCTGCCGGCGCTCGCTCTCATCCAGCAGACCATGCTTCGCTTACGGAATCCTTTCGGGCCCATTACCATATTGTAAGTCGGCGAGGCTGAAGCGCTGCTTCTTGGGAAACTCGACCAATCACTTTGCCGGTTTACTTTGGCCATAGCCCGCGCCGTGGCCGGGCCAAGAATCTCCGAGACCATGCCGGTTGCCAAGTTTTCTTGAACTGCATCGAAGCTTTGGAGCAACCCCGGCGTTTGATCACAGCGGGCGAATCCACACGTTGCGAAAGCGCACCGGGTTTCCATGGTCCTGAAGATAGAGCGGCCCCTTGGCGACAACGCCCTTGAGGGGGGCGGCCGCCGTGGGCTCGCCGTTGACCGGGATATGGTCCTGAATCAGAACGCCGTTGTGAAGGACGGTGAAAGAGCCGGGCTGCACCTTGCCATCCGGCAGGGGTTTCGGGGCATGAAAGATGATGTCGTAAACCTGCCACTCGCCGGGTTTGCGGCAAGCATTGACCAGCGGCGGATTATGTCCATAGAAGGCGCCGCATTGGCCGTTTGGGTAGGTTTTGTTCCCGAAACAGTCGAGCACCTGGATTTCGTAACGGCCCATCAAATACACGCCGCTGTTGCCCCGGCCCTGGCCGTCGCCCTTTACCTCGGACGGTGCGGCCCATTCCACGTGCAACTGGCAATCGCCAAATTCTTCCAGGGAAAAAATGCCACCGGGGGGAGTGCTTTCCATCACGCCGTTCACGAGCTTCCAGGTTGGTTCCGGCCTTTTTTCACCGCGGAACTTGGACAAGTCGCGGCCATCGAACAACACGATGGCATCCGCGGGCGGCCCGCCGACCGGCCCCGGATCCACCACGGGCGGTTCCGGGTTGGGCTTCGCAACGTCCGCCGCGCGCAGGTTGGCGGTCAAGGCCGCGAGCCCCACCGCCGCCAGGGCCATGAGTTGCCTCCGCGCATTTTGCCATCTCGATTTGTTCATAGAATCAACTCCCGTTTGCCGAGCAGGTCATCACGCAAAATCCGACTTACAAAAGCCGAGGGCGGCACTTACCGCTTACAGTTTCCACCCCGTGCGATACGCCGGATTGACGTAAGCATTGGCGGCCTCGTTGTTCGTGAAGCGCATCGCCTTGTCGTCCCACTTGAGGGTCTGACCGGGGAACCGCATTGCGATGAGCCCGAGCAACGCCACCTGCGTGAGCGGTCCGCCATACCCAAAATTGGACCCGGCCTTGCGGCCCGTGCGAATCGCATCCGCCCAATCCCAGCCGTGGCCCTTGATGCGTGCGATTTTTTGTGCCGGCGCATTTTTCCCGGAGTATTGCTCCATGAGGGTGTCCGGAACGAGGTGGCAACCACCGCCACCGTGCGAACCATGGACAATCATGCCCTTGTCGCCCATCAGGATCGCCCCGGTGCCGGGAACTTTTTCATCCGCCGGGAAATCCTTGGGTTTCGGAATCGTGGCGTTGCCATCATGCCAGACCAATTTGACCGGACCACGCGCCTGCTTGGCGGGGAATTCAAAGGTGAACTTGGCGGCGGACGGATAGCACAAGGCCTGGCTTGCGGGATCATAGTCCGTTACTTCCGCCAGGACGGTTGTGGGAGCGTCGAGGTCGAGCGCCCAGAAAGAAGGATCCACGACATGGCAAATCCAGTCGCCGATGGCGCCGCCGCCGAACGGCATCCAACCGCGCCAGTTCCACGGCACCCAAAGCGGGGAGTACGGCCGGAAGGCTGCCGGGCCGATCCACAGATCATAATCGAGGCCCTTGGGCACCGCGTGCGCTTGATTCAGTTTGGGCAGGTTGGGGATCTGGCAATACACGTTCTTGAACGCGTCACAGCCCGCATGCACGGTGTGGACCTGCCCAATCGCCCCCGCCCATACCCACTCGCAGAGGCGGCGGATGCTGTCGCTGGAATGTCCCTGGTTGCCGAGTTGGGTGACCACCTTGTATTTGTCGGCGGCCGCCATGAGTTTGCGGACTTCATGGACCGAGTGGGCCAGCGGCTTTTCGCAATAGACATGTTTGCCGCGCCGCATGGCTTCCATGGCAATGACCGCGTGAGTATGATCGGGGGTGCCGATGACGACGCCGTCAATCTCCTTGCCCATCTTGTCGAGCATCACGCGATAGTCGGTGAAGCGTCGGGCGTTCGGATACTTTGCGAATTCCTTGGCAGCGTAATTCTCATCCACATCGCACAACGCCACGATGTTTTCGCCCAGGCCCGCCACTTCGCCCACATCCGCCCCGCCGCGACTGCCGATGCCGATGCCGGCCACGTTGATTTTGTCGTTTTGCGAAAGCCTCCGACCGCCTTTAGTAGCACAGCCTGGAAGAATGCTGAACATGGCCACCCCCATGCCGGCGGCATGGAGGAATTGGCGGCGGTTGAGCGGACTGGATTCTTGACGGTTCATAGAGCGATGGGTTCTGGGGTTGGGTTGGTAAATCTTAGTTTAGTGCTGGTCGCTGGCGGCAGTTTAATCGGAACCCCCCGTTTTATCCCAGCGGAAACTGCGCCCGTTTGCCCGTTGCAGGTCACGGTTGGAAATCATCGCGGGTTGCCATTTGAATCCCGGTCGGCCGCCCGGACCTTTGTGGAGTCATCGACAGGCACAATTGCGGGAGGTGGCTTGGGGCAGCCGCGGTGGCATCAACGCCACCAAAACCTTGTTGCACGCGTCGCTCCGTTCGTGTCATCTAAGCGTGAAAATGACGGACGGCGACAACTTTGCATTGACCCGTCCCCGAGTACGACAAAGCCAACCCAATCATCAGTCATGAACCACACCAAAACATTTCTTCTAGCGGCTGTGCTGACCACCAGCGCCGCGGTCGCTGGCGATGCGCTTCAA
>CAZIJO010000241.1:0-8687 GCA_964539515.1 uncultured Bifidobacterium sp.
GCACGGCGCGGCGCAGGATGCGGCGCAGGACGTAGTTGCGGTCGGTGTTGCCGGGTTGAATGCCGTCGGCAATCGCAAACGAGAGGGTGCGGATGTGGTCGGCAATGACGCGGAACGCCACGTCCGCTTTTTCCTGTTCCGTGTCGCCGGTGCTCCCGGATTGCGGGAGGGTCGAGCCATAGCGCCGGCCGCTCAGTTTTTCGATGGCGTCGAAGAGCGGACGAAAGATGTCGGTTTCGTAGTTCGAAATTTTCGCGTTTGCAAAATCCGTCAGCTCCTTTGTGCCCTGGATGATGCTCGTGACGCGTTCGAAACCCATCCCGGTGTCCACGTGCTGGGCGGGCAGGGGGGCGAACGTGCCGTCCGGGTTTGCATTGAATTGGATGAAGACGAGGTTCCAAATCTCGATGCACTCGGCACTGCCCTGGTTGACGAGGTTGCCCTTCGTGTCGCCCTGGGGGGTCAGGTCAACATGAAGTTCGCTGCACGGGCCGCACGGGCCGGTTTCCCCCATCATCCAAAAGTTATCTTTTTTGTTTCCGGGCACGATGTGGACTTTGGGATCGCAGCCGGCGGCCGAAAATTTCTTCGCCCAATACATCGCGGCTTCCTGGTCGGCGATTTCGAACGGTGAGGCATCGGGATTCGGCGGAATGTAGGAGGGCGAAGTCATGGCCAGCACGAGGACCTGCTCCAGTTCCGTCTGCCATTTGGTTTCCCACCCGGGCTGGCCGAGGTAGGGACAGAACACCGTGGCGTAAAGCCGGCGGGGCGGGAAATGCCAGGTCTTGACGACCAGCTCCCAGGCCCACTCGATGGCCTCCTTCTTGAAGTAGTCGCCAAAGGACCAATTGCCCAGCATTTCGAAAAACGTGTGGTGATAGGTGTCAAGGCCAACGTCGTCGAGGTCGTTGTGCTTGCCTCCGGCACGGATGCATTTCTGGGTATCGGCGGCCCGCCCCGGGGTGTAAGGACACTCGCTCTGGCCGAGGAAGATCGGAACGAACTGATTCATGCCGGCGTTCGTAAACAGCAGGTTCGGCGAGTCTGGCAGCAGCGGGGACGATGGGACAATGGTGTGTTGCTTCGATTTGAAGAAGTCGAGAAACGATTTGCGGATTTCGGATGATGTCATATTCAATCTTAAACTTGGTCGGGACGGGTGACTGCCAGTCCCCATATATTCCGTTAGGAGCAAAGCCCTGTACGCGGTGGAATGCGTCCGTGCCCATGTCAGGCAAGGAGCATAGTTGGTTCCGGGCGCGCTAAGCGAGCGGAAGTTTTGGCGGGGCAGCCAACGGGCCGACTCCGGGTTGCCCCAAGGGAAACCACCGTGCATCGAGCCCCGGTCGATGGCGGTCCGGAAAACTTGGCCAGGCTTTGCGGGCCGACAAACCGTCCGCCTGGCCTGATTGCGAACGCTGGATCGTGAGGCGCCACTCTGGCTTTGACCAAACGAGTAGCAGCGGCGGTTTTGGCGGTGAATCCGGCGTCCCGATTTTCGTTTGCCCGCCGGGTCGCTTTTTCCCAACCTCCCCAGCGTGAAGCTGACTCTGCTTGTGACCATGGTGGGATGGCTTTTTGTGCCCGTCCTCCGAGCCGCCGAGGGGGACACACGCCTAAATGTCCTCTTTATCGTCGCGGATGATCTCAATAACGACCTTGGGTGCTATGGGAATCCGGTCGTCAAATCACCCAACCTCGACCGGCTCGCCGCTCGCGGCGTGCGGTTTGACCGTGCCTGGTGTCAGTACCCGGTTTGCAACGCATCGCGCACCTCGTTGCTCAGTGGCCGCCGGCCCGACACGACCGGGGTCGTGGACAACACCACGCCGCCGCGCACGCATCTCAAGGATGCCGTGATGCTGCCCGAGCATTTCCGTCGCAACGGTTACACCACCATCAAGGTTGGAAAAATCTTCCATACGGGTGACGCCTTCGAGGATCCGCGTTCGTGGGACACGGACATCCGCGAAACCAGGGAGGCGAAGAACCCGCCCGAATCCCAGATTCTGGCGAAAAACGCCGGCGTGGTGTTGAGCGCGAAAGACAAGGATACCTGGGATGGATTCGTGGCGCGCAAGGCGGCGGCGTTGATGGAAGCGGCGGCGCGGAGCGGCAAGCCCTTTTTTGTGGCTGCCGGTTTTCGGCGTCCGCACACGCCGTACATCGCGCCAAAAAAGTATTTCGACCTGTATCCGCCAGACCAGCTCACGCCGCGTCCGGAGCCGCCGGAGCACGTAAAAAACATTCCGCCCATCGCGCTCACCTATAACCTGGGGAGTCCGCGGCTGACCGAGGAGCAGCGCCGGCCGGTAATGAGCGCCTACTATGCGAGTCTGAGTTTCATGGACGCCCAGGTCGGCGTGCTGCTCGATACCCTCGACCGGCTGCAGCTGCGCGAGCGGACGATCGTCATTTTCCTCAGCGACCATGGCTATCATCTCGGGGAACACGGTGGCTTGTGGCACAAGATGACGGTCTTCGAGCAAGCCTCGCGCGTGCCGCTCATCCTGGCCGCGCCAGGAAAACGGCCAGGCGTTTCACCGCGGCTAGTCGAACTGGTGGACGTGTTTCCCACCCTCGCCGAGTTATGTGGATTGGCGAAACCCGACGGGCTCGAGGGGTTGAGTTTCGTGCCGTTGCTGGACCAGCCGCAGCGGCCATGGAAGCAGGCCGCATTCACGGTGGTCAGCCATTCGGGCAAAGTGCAGGGTGCGACGAACCTTGATCCCACCAAGCTTGGGCGCACCATCCGCACGGAACGCTGGCGCTACACGGAGTGGTTCAATGGTGCGGTCGAAATGTATGACCATGACAACGACCCGTATGAACTCGCGAATCTGGGGTCGTCCCCATCGCACGCCGCCGATCGTGCTGAGTTGAAGCGCAGGCTGGCGGGCGGTTGGCAGGCGGCTTTACCCAAATGAACGCTGCGCGATGATCAGAGCTTCCCTTCGGTGTAAGCCCGATAACGTTCTGCCACGTTGCCTGATTTCACATCGCCCCGGTGCACGAGCACGCCGACCCGCGTCCGGAGGGATTCGCCCTGTTTGAGCGTGAATGGTTTGCCGCTTTTGGCATCAATCCGTCGCGGGCCGAAGCAGCCGTAATCGCGCGTGAGCCAGGCGTGGGGTTGCTCGTTGGCCGGGTGGCTAAACAGTGCGAGGCCCTCCGCATCTTTAACGCCCGAACGGGAGAAATCCACCCAATGCGCGACTTTCATGTTCGTGTTGGTCTGTCCGGTCTGGCCCTCGGAATTCATCAGCCGGCCGCCACCGGTTGAATTGAAGTCCTCATTGAGCCGGATGAACGGCCAGGCGTAATGCACCGCGTCGCTGCGAAAGGTCACTGCGCCATAATTGGCCGTCAGCGTGAACTGCAGGTCGAGAAAATATTCCCCGTCGCCGAGCGCCACCACGCGGACGTGCCGGGTTTCGTCGAGCACAGGGACTCGGCCGTCGTCCATTTCCCAAAGCAGCTTTGCCTCAAGCTCCGCCTGTCCCGCGCCGTGGTTGCGCTTGGTGAAGCCAAGATGCCGGATGTGGTCCCGAAACGGCGGCTGCGGATTCTGCTTGTCACCCACGCCGCTGTAGAGCGCATTGTAAAATGAGGCTTCCCGCTGCCCGGTGAGCTGGACCGTGTCGGCAAACCAGAACGAACGGTGATGCGGGTACGGCTCCGTTTTCTGGACGGTCATGGACTTGCCCGAGGGACTGTGCACGGGGAAAAAGTGCGGCAGATCCACATTCGTGCCGAAGACATAGGCCAGCGCTTCCTGGCCCCCAATCAAGATCTGCAGCTGCCCGCGGGCTTCGTCGGGTTTGAACTCGATGCCCGGTTGGGCGGGGGACTGAAGTCCGGCGATGAGGAGCGCCGCGCCGCACAGGTAACGTTGGCCGCGGGGGAGGGCGCATGCCCCGACCTTGCGGACCACGGAAGGAACCAAGGTGCGTCTTTCAATTGGAGCGTTCATCGTCGCCTCAAATCTTTTCCGGCGCGACCCACGGCTTGCGCCGCTCGCGATCCAGGTATTGGTTGGCTTCCGGGTCGCCGACAAACCGCTCCGCCACCGGATCCCACTGCAACTTGCGCCCGGTCCAACGCGCGATATTGCCAAGGTGACAGACGGTTGCCGAGCGATGACCGATCTCGACGTCCGCCACCGGCTTCGCCCGGGATTTGATGCAGTCCAGCCAGTTCTTCATGTGATTATCATTGAAGTTGGCGGGCCGTCTTTGCAACGCCTCAATCGCCAGCTCCTCCGGATCGGACTCGCAGATGCCGCGATTGATGGTGACCTTGCCTTTCTCACCGATGAAAATGGCCCCGCCCATGTTGGGATTGCCCGGCTCCATCACGACCCCGTTCGGGTAGCGGAAAAAAACCTTGGCCGCGCTGCAAAGCTTGTCGCCGCGGTCCTTGCTCTCGGACTTGTCGTAGGCGGGCGGATCGAACTTCGGCCCCTCCGGCCACACCTCGACGGGTCCGCTTTCGTCCATGCCGAGCGCCCATTGCACTTGATCGAAACCATGCGCGCCCCAGCCGGTCATTTCGCCACCCGAGTATGGTCGGAACGAAAGCCAGCCGGGATTCGCCCGTGGCAGGTAGAGATCCTGATGGTAGGGCACTGGTTCAACCGGGCCGCACCACATATCCCAATCCAACCCGTCCGGAATCGGCTGCGCCGGCAGCCGGCAGTTCCACGGGCTCGGGTAATTGTGCGCAATGACCCTGGAGATTTTGCCGAGGCCGCCGTTGCGAATGAGCGCACAGCCGGCGTGATTCTGCCACATCGAACGTTGCTGGCTGCCGACCTGGAAAACCCGTTGGTATTTTCGTGCCGCCTGAACCATCAAGCGCCCTTCGCGAATGGTCAGCGTCAGCGGCTTCTCCGCATAAACGTCCTTGCCGGCCTGGCAGGATTCAACACAGATCAATACCCGCCAATGTTCGGGCGTCGCGGTGACGATGGCATCGACGTCCTTGCGTTCGAGCAGGCGGCGGTAATCCTGGAGCGCCACCGCTTCATGCTTGGTCGCGGCGGCGCGGGCGCGGTTGAGGTTGACGTCGGCCACCGCCACGAAGCGGGCCTCGGGGCGCTTGATTACTTGTTGCAGCAATTCACTGGCTTGCCGGCCGATACCGATGAAACCAATGCCAATGCGCGAATTCGCTCCCGGGCGGCCATCCGCGGCGAGCACGCCACTGGGCAGAATTTGCGGCAGCGCGGCTCCGGTAAGGGCCAGGCCGCTGCGGTGCAGAAAAATCCGCCGGCTGTAACTGGCGGAACGATCGCGGGATCGAGGTTTTGGGCCCATAAGATTTTCGTTTTGCCGCCTGACCGCTACTTCGCAACGTGACGGACGTATTCTGCGTAAACCTGCTTCAGCTTCCCGGCATCGGGAACGCCCCGATGAATCCACACGCGGTAGCGGACATGGATCGGCTTGTTCGGTGGAAATGTCTGCTCCTTGACGCCCGGCCAGCCGACGCACAACACGCCGTAGTGCCGGGTCAGCCATTCGGGCGGATAGTCCGGATGGTCGGGCGGAATGAAGATCGCCGCGCCGCTGGGGGCATTGGCGCCGGCGAAATGTGCCGACAGATCCGCCCAGGGCAGATGGGCAATCGGCAAATCCGCTTTCGAGCGTCCGGCCGGAGTGGTGATGATGGTTTCCCCGGTGCGCGGCGCGAAGCGCAGCGTCAAGCCGCCGTAACTTTTGCCTTCCGCGCCCCGCAGGGTCAACGGTTCTTTCAGCGGTAGCCAGGTAAGTTCCACATCAATCGCGCGGCCACCGGCGGTGGCGGGGGACACTCGCAGCCAGACCGTTTCCTCCACGACCTTGCGGTCGCCGATGAACCAGCCATTCTGCACGCCCAGGGCGGCATTGGCTGACCTTGCCTCGCGCCCGAGCCAGCGTTCGAATTGATGACGAATTCCGGTGAGCATCCAGAGGTCGGTCTCCTGTTCGCCAACCTTCACGTGCGGCCAGGACCAGAAGAGGCCCCGGTGATGATAATGGTCCTTCGGGAAATCCTCCGTGAGCACTTCGCCATCCAGACCATAGATCGGATGAACATAACTGCTCCGGGCGCGGTCAGCGGGGGCGTTGGTGGAGGTAATGACCCCGTGGTTGTAAACCAGGACCGGCTGGTCATTTTCCCAGAGGCCAAGCGATTTTGCGGTCACGTCGGCAAAGCGGAATCCGGATTCGGCGCCAGGCAACTGGCCGGCCAGCAAACCGAGCGCGAGCAGAATTTTGAAACTCATGGGCTGGCCTCCGCGTTAAAGCTCTACGCGAAATCTTTCAATCTTGGCCTCGTCAATGTCAACGCCTAAACCCGGACCGGTCGGTGCCGCCAGTTCGCCGTTCTCCACTTGGAACGGCTTTTTGAGGACCGAGCCATCGATGAACTGAGGACCATTCAGGGCGGCCGGATATTTCAAATCGTAGGCCCCGTACAAAATGAGGGATGCGGCCAGGGAAACATCGGGATCGGTCAAACCACTGCCCAGAAACATCATGCCGGCGTTCAAGACCATTTCAATCTGCCGCCGTGCGTCGGTCAACCCGGCACACCGCGCCGGTTTCATGGCGACACCGTCGAGGCAGCCCAGCTTGATGAATTCCTCCAGCTCCACGGACGAGACCACGCCCTCGTCCATGATGATGGGCAGCGCGCCCTGCTTTTTCAGGCGTTGATAACCAGTGAGGCGGTTGGCAGGCAGAGGCTGTTCGATTACCGGCACGCCGATGTCCGCGAGTTTTGGAATAACGGCCAGGGCCGTGGCTTCGTCGTAGCCGCCATTCGCGTCGGCCCAGAGGAAACCTTCCGGCACGAGGCGCTTGACGATGCGGCACAATTCCTGATCGAACTTCGGATCGGGCGCCACCTTGACGTTGAAGTTTTTGTAACCGCGCGCCTTGCCCTGCGTGATCAGGCCTTCAACGTCATCCAGCGTTTTGGGGTTCAACGTCCAACTCAGCGTGATCCGGTTGCGACCTTTGCGCTGCCACGATTGCGCTGCGTTTTCATTCTGCAGTTTGCCGAGCAGATCGGCCAGGGCCAGGTCCAGACCGGCTTTGCAGATGGGTTGCCCGGTCGAGAAGGAGGGGGCGATGGTTGCGTTGAAGACGGAGTCGATGCGGGCGCGGTCCGCCGGATCGAGCCCGATAAGTTCCGGTGCAAGGTAGCGGTTGATGGTGCTGTGAACCGTCTCGAGCGTTTCATAACTCCATTTGGGTACCGGGACGCTTTGCCCCCAGCCAACGGCACCGTTCTCCGCCGTGATTTTCACGAGCACCGCCGGCCGTCCCGTCGCCCGGCCTTTCGGGCCTTCGAAGAATTTGAACCGGCCCACCGTTGGATAGATCAAGGGGAAGCTCTCAATGGTTTGAATCCTCGGGGTCGCCGCGGCGCGAACGCTGAGTCCAGATTGGAAACAGAGGGCGGCACTGGCGGCGGCGGTCCGCTGGAGAAAGGTGCGGCGTGTGAATTTCATACGAGGCCCAGGCGCCTGGTTCAAGCGACGCGGTTTGCGCAGCCAAACAGCGGCAAGAGTCAGGAAACAAATCCCGCTGGTTTAATCAATGCGAATCTTCTGGTAAGGAGCGCGGATTTTTCGGCGGCAACGGGCTGGTCCCGGAGGCGGTGCTCCAATCGTACCGTCCGGCTCTGTCAACCGGCAAAGGTAGTCGAGGCGGGCAAGGTTCGGATTTCCTTCCTCCTTGATGACTTCACCTTCGTGCGGATCAGGCCGAAGTCGGGTTTAGCCGGGAACGATTACCGCCGAGGTCAGAGCATGATGCGCCCAAGAATGTATTTCCTCGGGACGGCGCCGTAGATGCGGCTGTCAGCGCTGTTGCTGCGATTGTCGCCCAACACAAAATACTGATTCACCCCGCAGATCCACATTTGCTCCCGATAACGAGGGTCGCCGTAAGTGGCCGTGCCGCGTGGGAGGTACGATTCTTTCAACAGTTTGCCGTTCACGAAGACGCTCCCGCCTTTCAGATAAACCCGGTCGCCTTCCTTGGCGATGATGCGCTTTACCAGGTAAGCCGCGTCCCCCGGATCCTGCAGCACCACCACCTCTTGAGGCTCAGGTTCGCACACGCGATAAATCAGGCGGTTCAGCAGGTAGCGATCAGCGTTGGCCATGGTCGGGGCCATGCTGTGGCCGTCCACCTCGACGGCCTGGAAAATGTAGTGCGAGTTGAATTGAAAGAACCCGTAGGCCGCAACGGTCACCAACAGGCACTTACCCAACTGTTTGATGAGCCTCCATGCCAGGCCAATGTAGTCGGATTCGACGCGCGGCCCGGCGCTGGCGTCGGCATCTGCCGCCTTGGTGTCTGTCTGGATTTCCAGGTTATTGGTCCCCATTACAACCTCCTGTCACTTCCTACCGTTGCCACGAACCAGCCAGCACGGCAAACAGGATTGATTACCGAAAGGTAACGCGGAAATTACGGATGCGACCACTTGGATGAGGGAGGGTATGCTAGCTGGAGCGTGAGTTTCAGGGGCGTACTGTTGCGACAAAACACCGGCTGGGTTGTTTTGCTCTGCGGGGTGGTGCCGGGGTAATTACCATTGGCTTGCGAGGCGAGTGATCGTCCGTTTCGCACCTCCAATCCGGCGTGCAGTTGGTTCCTTTTCCGCTGACAGCCCGCTTTGCG
>CAZIJO010000242.1:0-8653 GCA_964539515.1 uncultured Bifidobacterium sp.
GAAAACGGGCGGTCGGCGGCGCTCTGCCGAGACGCCGCTACGGGGTTTTGAACGAGGCGCGGCGTCTTTGTGGATCACCAACCCGACTTCACCGGCTTTTTTGCGGCCGCGCCAAGGATTCCTTGAACAAGGCGCAGAAGGTGTGGGGATCGAGCACCTCGAAGTTCAGGTCCGGGCGTTTCTTGCGGAGGACGGTGAGGGTGTCGCTGATTTGCTTTGGGTTCACCCACACGATCCGGAAGAAATAAAAGCCCGGCGACGGGTTGCCACGTTTCTTCATGGCGTGCGCCATGGCGTCGGCGGTTTGCTCGGCACTGGCGAAATTGCACGTGTCATTGATCAACTCCATCACCGGCATACCTTTCCAAACCTGCGGCTCGGGGAGTTTGCCGCCGGTGCCATGCAGGTCCATCACGATGGTGGCCAAGCCGGCGGGTGCGAACTGTTGGAATGCATCCTTCACCGCCGGCGAAGGCTGGTCCCAATCCAGCACCATCGGCGCGAGGTCCATGTCCGCCTCGCGAAAGAAGCGCTGGTTGTGTTTCACGAACAGCGGCAGGTATTCCGGGCGGATGCGGTTGGGATTCATGTAGCCCGCGGCGCTGGCATCGGCGGTGAAGGTGTCAGCCGCGGTCGCGGTGCCGTAGAAGTAAGCAATCAAATCGGGGTAGGTTTCGAGCAGGTTTGGGTTGATGCCCCAGGCCAGCGGCGTCTTGCCGCGCTCGGCGTTGTGCCAGTGGTTCGGCAGAAACTCGTAGAGCGGCGTGGCGGAATCGTAATCGGCCATGAGAATGCAAAAATAGGCCTTGTTCTCGAGCGGGACTTTTTTGGCCGGGCGATGCTGTTTGAGGGGTGGGCGGGGCGCCTGGCTGTGCAACGACTGGTTGAAGCAGTCGCTGGAGATGGTGTTCTGGTAGCAATTGTAGGGCGACATGACCCAGACGGATTCCCACTCGGTCGGCACCGGCTCGTGGGTGCTTTTGTGGTCGGGCATGTTGGCATATTTGGAAAAGGCGAAGAACCCGGTCAATTCGGTCATCTCCTTGCCCGCCGAATGGCGCAGGGTTTCGGCCAGCATCAGTCGGTAGGTTTCCAGATCGAGCCCGAGCCGTTGTTCGGGGTCGTCCTGCGGTTTTTCATCGCCCCACGGCGACAGATCGAACACGAAGGCGCGATTCTTCACCGCCCAATCGCGGGTAAGCACGTAGCCGATGTCGCCGCGCGCCCGGGTCGTGAAGGAATCCTCGAAAAGGCAGAGCAGCCGCGTGGAGCACTTGCCCCGGGCCAGATATTCTTTAATGGCCCAGCGATAGGCGTCGTTCTTTTTGCTGCCGGTTTCCGCGCCGGTGAAACGGCCCCGTAGATCGGCGAGGACCGGAATCTGCCACGTTTTCAAATAACGATCGGCGCACTCCGGGCTGAGCACAACCCCATCGTCCACGCCGGCGATCGTCGTGGCCACGTTGATGCTGGCCGGCACGGCGGGATCCCAGATGACCGCGCCTTTGAGCCGCTGGCCGGCGAGCTTGACGAGCGCGGCGATATTCGTCAGCGGCCTCACCTCGCGGCCCTGGAGCCAGCGCCCTCCCTGCGCAAGGATGTCGAGCCAGTATTGGGGCCGGTTGTTTTTGCGGGAAAGCAGGTAAATTTCCGGCGATTTGCGGTTGATGATGCCTTGCAGGCAGGCGACCGCCATGGCCTCGTCGTAGGATTCTCGCGAACCATCGTGGGTCAGGGTGAAGCTGTAAAGCGGCAGGCGCGAGCCGTCAGCTTTCGTTTCGGCGGAGTCCGCCGCCGCCAATTTCGGTTCAGAAGCGATCCCCAAGCCAGAGGCGATCAAGGCCAGCCCGCCAAGTTGATGTACGGCAGCTCTCCAACTGATGGGTTGCCGGAGGGTCAAGTTCATAGGCTGCTGCCCGCAGTTCCACTACCGGGGGACTGGCTGGCCCGACACCGGCATGGGCAGATTCAGGTAAACCATGGCGAGCGGCAGGGAGGTAACGTCGCGGGCGAACTCCGGCAACTGGCTTAACCGCGCGAGCCGTTCGTGAACGGCGGACGAATGGCGGGCCAGCCGGCTCCAGCGCAGCCCGGCAGAACGGTAGGTATTAAACTTTTCCCCGCCACCCACGGTGTCGCTGATGCGGTCGTCGGCAACCAGCACGCGGCGCAGCAACGTTTTCTCCAACCGCGCGACATCCTCTGGCCGAAACACGAGATGGTGTTCATAACAACGCACCAGGAAATCGACATTGATGGCCGCGTGCGAGATATCCTCATAGCTATCCGCCGCGCCCTCCAGCGGCGGCCAATAAGCCCAGACATAAGCGCCATCGTCCATCGGTCGCATCCGATTTTTTAGAAACTGCGCCAGCCGGGTGACTCGCTTGGAGTATTTCGGCGTCCCAGACGCATCGTCGATGGCCAGCCAGGCCCGGGCGAGGGCGTTCTGCATGTTGAGCGGCAGGTTTTTCTTGAGAAAGAGTGAATAAAGGTAGCCCTCGTCCGCCCCCGGTCCGTCCCGGTAATCCGCATCATGCACGGCCACGGCTTCCCCGGCGATTTTCAGCAGCCGTTCCGCATCCTCTCCCCACCGGGCTTTCAACTTCGGATCGCTTCGGACCACGGCCGCAAACCGCGCCATGGGCGCCACGATCATGCCCGTGTGAACCGCCCAGACGTAGCGTTTACCCTGCGAGTAATTGGTGGAGCCCCAGGCCGCCACCACGCGATCGCGAAATTCGTCGCGGAGATTTTGCCGGTCGTCCCGGGACTTCACCATCCAGTCGCTCAATTTGACGATCAGTTCCGCGTACTTCGGATCGTGCGTGACCGCGAACATCTCTGCCAGGGCATCCAGCTGGTAGCTCTCGCCCCATGCGATTTCACCGCCCTGTTGCGTGACCGGCTGCCGCACTGCTTTTTCCACCGCGGGAATGATGAGCTGGTCGAACTGTTCAGTCACCGCGGTGCGCTCGCCTTCGGCCAAAGCCGCCGACCGCGCGCCGAACGAAAGCAGGAGCTGGGCGAGCACGAAAACGGAGGTGGCAATCCTGAATCTTGAAGTCATGGCCCATGAGGTAGCGGAGGAAACTGACGGGGAATGGGCTCCGGACGAAGCGGACCCGGACCTGTCATTCCCGAAATCTCCTGGCGGCCGCTTTTGCTCTGCCGCCTCGGCGACTTCCAGTTGTACCTCGATTTTGTTTTTCGTGTCCAGGAAGGAAGGCTCGCCGACTCCGGTGGCCTTCCCGGCACGTGCGAGCGTCGTATCCGGCGTCATGCGGCATCCTTACCCGCCAAACCTTGGCTGGCAAGGCACGAATCAAGGGGACGCCCGCCGGTGAGACAGGCAGATCAAAAGAGCCAGATGGTCAAGTTCGTGACGGCACCGGCGTGGGCGGCGGTGGACGGCGCTTCCTTTGGCTTATCCGTGAACACCCGTTGGATGTTCAATAGTTGAACTGCGGTTTGCCATTGCTGATCAAGACCCAACCACAGCGTTCATTATACCAAGCAAAATCATCCCGCCCGGCGGCGTCGAAAGATTTGGTGGACGGATAAGTGTAGATGACGTTGTCGTATCTGGAAGTGGCGCTTTTCCACTTCTTGATTTCCGAGTGTCCGTCTGCAAAGGAGAATCCGCAGGCGCCATTGTGATAAGAGGCGGGAATGTCCTGCCAGGCCCCGCCGCCCGGGTTGTTGATGAAATAGCCGTCGTTGATCGAGTCCGGATGTTCATCGATCACCAGCCAGGTTTTGGAGGGGCGGGGCACTACCGAGATTTTCAGCCATTGTTTGTATTCGCTGAAGCCCCAATTTCTCCCCTGCGCGGTGGGATCGCTACCGGTACTGAACCGGCCAAAAGCGGAGTTCATCGAGAGGCTGCGGTTGCGCTGGGGAAACTTGCCCCTCTGCGCCAGACTGAGGTAGTTGTCCGCGGGGCATTTGTAGGCGCCGACCGTGCCGCCGGTATATTTCCCCAACACTCCGCTGAGGACCCAGGCATTATTGGTGACACTTCTATCCGCCACAGGATCCCCCCCAGTGCTCCCATTGAATCCCCACGTCATAACGTTGTTCACCCAGTTGTCAAATTTGTTGGCGTTGATTGCCTGAATGGTTTCGGCGACGCCATAATTGTTGGCGGCGGCATCGTTGTTGTCACCCGCATAGAGAAGCCAAGCCAGCGTGATTTGCTTGGTATTGTTCAAACAACCAATCCCCTGGGCTTTGGTTTTGGCCTTGCTGAGCGCCGGCAGGAGCATGGCGGCCAGAATTGCGATGATGGCAATCACCACCAACAGCTCTATGAGGGTGAAGGCGTGCGGCCCGGCTGCGCGAGGCTTGGGGTGGCGGAAGGCGCTACGGGCGGCAGCCCTAGCAAAGGTTTTTGGTGACTTCATTTGAATAAAATGCTGGTTTTATCAGGTAATGAAGATTAGCAGCCAAAACGGGGTCTGGCTAGTGCGGGTTTTAACGACAGCCGGTTGATGACATGCCGGGCTGGTTTTGTCAGGTCTTCCAAGGTGCGCGTTTCGGGCGATCCAGCCAGGTGTTGGCTTCGGGGTCGCCCACGAACTGTTCCGCCTTCGGATCCCACTTCAGCCGGCGGTGGTTCCAATAAGCCAGATTGCCTAGATGGCACACCGTTACCGAACGGCAACCGATCTCCACGTCGCAGATCGGCAGCTGGCGGCTGCGAATACAGTTGAGCCAGTCCTGCGAATGATTGCTGCTCACGTACAGGCGGATGGCCCGGTCGCCCAGCGGCTCCTCCCCCAAGGATTCCGGCGTCGCCTGGAACTTGCCGCGATCCACAAAAATTTTCCCTTCCGAACCAATGAAGGTCGCCCCGCCCCGGCTAGTGTCGTGGATCATTTCCACGCCGTTGGCATAAAGGTAACGCAAACCCGTGGTCGCATTTGGGTCTTCCGGCGGGATGATTTCCACCGGCCCACTGTCATCCATGCCCAGGCCCCATTGCGCGATGTCAAAATGGTGCGCCCCCCAATCGGTCATCATGCCCCCGGAGTATTCGCGGTAGCTGCGCCAGTTTGGGAAGTGATTATGCACCCCGCGGGGACTGAGCACGGAGTTATACGGCCGGACCGGCGCCGGGCCGAGCCAGAAGTTCCAGTCCAGTCCCGGTTCCATGGGTTCCTCGGGCAGATCGCACCATTTGCTCGACGTGCCCACGCCCACGATCACCGTCTTCACTTTGCCGATGCGTCCGTTGCGCACCAGTTCACATGCCTTGCGAAATTCCTGTGACGAACGCTGCATACTGCCCGTCTGGCAAATCCGCTGATTGCGACGCACGGCATTGACCATGGCGCGCGCTTCGGGGATCGTCAGCGAGAGCGGTTTCTCGCAATAGATGTCCTTGCCGGCGTTGGCGGCGGCGATGACGATCAGGGCGTGCCAATGGTCTGGGGTGGCAACCACCACGGCGTCAATGTCCTTGCGGGCGATTAATTCACGAAAATCGTTGTAGGCGGCGCAACCCTTGAACGTGCCTTTGTCGGTCTTGTTCGCGTAGTAATTCTCCACCGTTTTCTTCGCGTTTTCGCGCCGGGTGGTATCCACATCACAAACGGCGACGACCTGGGTTTCTTTGTTGTGCAAAAAACCATTGAGCAGGCCGCTGTTCTGTTTGCCCATGCCGATGAAGCCGAGGGTTAGGCGGTCGTTGGGGCTTTTTTCGGCCCCCCAGACCGACGCCGGCAGAATAGTTGGAGCGGTCACCGCCAGGGTCGCGCTGGTTTTAAGAAACTGACGGCGGGTGAATTGGTTTGAGATAATCATAACTGTCGTGTCCGGTTAATCCGATGGCCGCTTCTTATCTCACTGTGCGCGGGCTGGCAAGCAAGTTATCGACAGCAAGTTATCGGCACGCTCGATTCTGCAGGTTCCAAATAACCCGCCCGCGCTCGTCCCATTGGGCAATAGAATGAGTCGTCAGGCGGAGGATCGGCAGAGCCAGCCTATTTGGAAGCGCGGCGCGGTTGCGGAGCCCGGAGTTTGCGATAAAGCCACGCTTCGAGCGGCCGCAACGGCCCCAGCCAGCGGTAGAAGGGCGAGTAAATCAAACGCACCCGTACCACCGAGAGAAACATCGTCAGCGATGAGCGGAACAACGAGGCGGTAACCTTGGAGCCGGCCTTGTCGGTCCATTCGGTCGGCACTTCCAGAATGCGGTAACCGGCACGTTTGAAGGAGACGAGCAGGTTCACATCAAAGGCGAGGTCGGCAATCTGCAACGTCGGGTGGATCTTTTCCACGGCCGCGCGCCGCATGACCTTGCAGGGGCATTGCGTATCCTTGATGTGCATCCAGAACAGCCCTTCGACCACCGCGTGGAAGCAGCGGCTCGTGAAGCGGCGCAGCCAGGGCTGGGCCTGATGCAGCACCGCCCCCGGCAACCAGCGCGATCCGATGACGCAATCCGCTTCGCCCAGCCGTTTCACCAACGTGTGGAAGGCCGCCGGCGGCGACGCCCCGTCGGCATCCACGTAGCCAATCACTTCGGCCTGCGACGCGAGTTTGAGCCCTTCGATGAGGGCACCGCCTTTGCCAATGGGCGCGGGAAAGTCCAGCAGACTGATGGCGGGGAATTCCTGGGCCACCCGCTCGACCACGCCGCGCGTGTTGTCGCGGCAGCCGTTGAGCACGACCACCAGTTGAAATGGGCCGGCGTAATGATCGCGAAAATAAGCGCCGTACTCGCGCAACACAGGTTCGATGCGCGTTTCTTCGTTGTAGGCCGGGATGAGCAGCAGCAGGCTGGGCGCGGACACGCGCTATCAATTAACAGAGAATCGCGGAAAAGCAATCGTGGCCAACGGGCGGCGGGCGTTGGCGCGCGCCGTCAATTCCAAAGCGAACGCAGCCTTTTCAATGACCGGCGCAAGGCGTGCGCCGATTCGTGCACCATGGGATTGGCAGCCGGCGGTTGGGTCAACTTCTCCGGGGAATGCTTCGTACGACGGCGGGGATGGTTGTTCGGCGCGGCGTCATCGGCTGGGGACCGGATCCGCGCGACGACTTTTTCGACCGGGTCGGTTTTGAGCAGATAATCGGAGGCGCCGTCGCGGAACGCCCGCTCCCGCCATTGCTGGTCATGGCACGTGGTGTACATCAGCACCCGCGTCGAGCGGGCAAGCGATTTGATCGGACGCACGGCGTCCAGACCGTTCTGATCGCCCATCTGCACATCCAGCAGGATGACATCTGGACCGGGTTTGCTGGCGAGCGCGCTCAGCAACGCATCCGGCGAGGCAAACTGACGGGCGCATTGGATGCCATCCCGGCGGCTGAGTAATTCGGCAACGAGTGCGCGAAAGCGGTCGTCGTCATCCACCAGCCAGACGCTCACATTCGGGGCGGCGGTCGGGGTCGTTCCGGGGAATTCGTTCATATTCTACCTTTGACTTGCGTTTAGCTTTACCGATGCCAAAGCGCCGAACCGGGAGTGACGCCGAGGCCCGACCATGGAAACCGCCCGGCATTACCGCGCAATCTCGCGAGGGTGACAAATTGGTAACAAAGAAAAAGTCGGGAACGGGTCCGGACCCGTGGCGCGTTCTATTCAGCCTGCAAGAAACCAACCAGCGGGCAGGGGCTCACTGAATTTGGGTCTCACGCTGAATTTTGAATTTCTCGATCCGCTTGCGCAGCGTCGCCCGGGTGATGCCCAGCAACTTGGCGGCATGGACCTGGTTGTTGTCCGTCGCCTTGAGGGCCTGGATGACCAACTCGCGTTCGACGGCGGGGAGCACCTTCAGCTTGGGGTCGCGCCGGGCGATTTGGAACAACTGCCGGGCCAGCGTGGCGGCATCCGTCGCGCTGCCCTCCGCGGGGGGGGTGGCGATCGCGCTGGCGGTACCGCCCGGGCCGGTGATTTCGCCCGGAAGATCCGCCGGCAAGATCGCCTCGCTCTTGGCGATGACGTGCGCGCGGCGGATGACGTTTTCCAGTTCGCGCACATTGCCCGGCCAGTGGTATTTCTCCAGCGCCTTCACGGCGGCAGCGGCGATGCCCTTGGGCGGCCGCGATTGCTCCCGCGCGATGGTTTTCAAAAAATAATTCACCAGCAACGGAATGTCCTCGCGCCGTTCGCGCAACGGCGGGATGTGAATGCGCACGACATTGAGGCGGTAAAACAAATCCTCGCGAAACTGCCGCGCCGCCACCGCCTGCTCGAGCGGTTTGTTCGTCGCGGCGATGACCCGGACGTCCACCTTGATCAATTGATTGCCGCCGACGCGCTCGAAGGTGCCGCTTTGCAACACGCGCAGGATTTTCGTCTGCGTGGGCGGGGTCATGTCGCCGATTTCGTCGAGGAAAATGGTGCCCTTGTGGCATTGCTCGAACTTGCCGATGCGTTGCACGGTCGCGCCGGTGAACGCCCCGCGTTCGTGCCCGAAGAGTTCGCTTTCGAGCAATTGCTCCGGGATGGCGGCGCAGTTTACCGCCAGAAACGGCTGCGCCGCGCGGTGGCTGTGATGATAGATTGCGCGGGCCACCAGTTCCTTGCCCGTGCCGCTTTCGCCGGTGACGAGGGACGTGGCGTCCGAGGCAGCGACCTGGCCGAGGAGCTTGAAGACCTGTTGCATCGGCTCGCTGCGACCGACGATGCCCAGTTCGTAAT
>CAZIJO010000243.1:0-8564 GCA_964539515.1 uncultured Bifidobacterium sp.
GGGCCAGCGCGGAGTTCAACTTCATCAAAATCGCCGACGCCTACACCACCGGCTCGTCGCTCATGCCGCAGAAGAAAAATCCCGACGTCGCCGAGTTGACGCGCGGTAAGACCGGGCGCGTGTATGGCAACCTCATGTCGCTGCTCACGCTGCTCAAGGGCCTGCCCATGACCTACAATCGCGATTTGCAGGAGGACAAGGAACGGTTGTTCGACACCGCCGACACCGTGCGCGCCTGCGTGCGCTTGATGAGCGCCATGCTGCTGAACACCAGCGTGAACTCCTTCGCCTGCCTCGCCGCCGCGAGCGATCCCGCGTTGCTCGCGACCGACCTCGCCGATTACCTCGTGCAAAAAGGCATGCCGTTCCGCAAAGCCCATCATGTGGTGGGCGCGGTGGTGGCGCTGTCCGAAGGCTCAGGCAAACCGCTCAACAAACTCACCCTCGCCGATCTCCAGTCGGTTGACAAAACCTTTGGCCGCGATGCTTTGGAAGTCTTCAACCTCGAAAAGGCGATGGCCAAACGCAATCTCCCCGGCGCCCCCGGCACGAAGGAAGTGGCGAAGCAATTGGGGAGGTGGAGGAAGTTGTTGGGTTCATAAAAAGCGGTGGAGGGCCACCGCACTCCAAGACGCTTCGCGTTCGCCGTGCCGCTCTCGAATGGCGCGCCGGCGTCTTGGACTGCGCCAGCCCTCTGGCGCTTTGACTCCGCAATGTCGGACGCGGAATTACTCAGAATCCAAAAGCATCCATGGTTACTTTGCAGTTCACCAATCCCCATCCACTTCAAAATCGTCCATCACCGAAATCCGCTCCGTCTTGAATCGGTAAATGGACTTCACCATCGCCGCCGAGGCGGTGCGTTCAAACCACGCTGCCGAGCAAAACGGATATTGATTCGCTACTGGCACGAGTTTGTGTCGCACCGGATTTTGATGAACGTAATTCAGCCGCGCCAGATACGAGCGTTGATGGGTGAGCTTGGTTTCTCGGAAGTTGAACCACACCTGTCGGCCCGGCGCGGCATCCAGCTCGTTGACCCACTCGGCGGTCTTGACGTGCAAGACGCTCAACTTGTCGGCCAGGCTGGAGGCATCTTCGGCTTTCTCAGGGGAATGCCCGATGAAGTGATAATGATTGGAAAAGACCGCCCACGCTTCCAGTCGCCAACCAAACTTTTCAGCTACGGTGAGCAACCCGCGATGCAAAACTCGCAGTCGTTTTGCACCGCGAAAGTGATGCGCCTTCTCATGAGTCGAAGCCGTGACAAAATATGTTCCGCGAGTGGAGAGTTGATGCGTGGGTGCGTGCGGCCAAGGGGTTTTCGGCTCGGGCATGGGATGGATGGTGAGCGGTGAGAGGCTGGGAGAAAAGCTCAAACTCGTTCGTCGCGAAGCGTCGTGAAGTGCGGTGGTCCTCCACCGCTTTGTGAGGTGGAAAGCGCCAGAGGGCTGGCGCAGTCCAAGACGCTAGCGCGTTCGCATTACGGTAGAATTTTTGCACGCAGGAATTGTTGCGACGCGTTCGTGGCAGCCAAAGAGATTTCCCACACTCCATTCGTCCCGGGCAACGTGAGATAATTCGTCCACGTGGACAGATTGCCGGAGCTTTCCAACGCGTAGCTGCGGCCGCGCGCGCCGTGGAGCGTGATGTGATTGGTGTTCCCGCCTGCCGGTTGAATCTGCAGATACGGCGGATGATTACACGGGGTGTTATCTACGGCATCGCGCACGGCGGCTTTGATCTGTTGCACGCCGGGAAAAACATTTTCCATCAGGTCCACCACCATGAAGACACCGGCCACGTTGCGATCGAGGTCAATCCACGGCGCGAAGCCAAACGCGCCGCCGCTGCCGATCTGATACGCGCTGCCGTCAGGACGCAATTCCTCGCGCCATTCACCGATGCCGTAGCGTGTGTTGCCCAGGCCATACTTGGAATACGGCGAGCATTGGATGAACGCGCCGGCGGTCTGGTCTTGTTGCATGACATAGACCGCGTTGCTGGAAAGGACGCGGTTCGTGCCCCACAGGCCGTGGTTCAACAACATCTGCAGGACGGTGGCGTATTCGTAGAGCGTGCTGGAAATGCCGCCGGCGATGCGGGGATTCGGCGTATTGCCGTAGGTGGTGGCGGTCAGCCCGAGCGGTTGTTTGAGGCGCAGATAAAAGAGGTTGGACCAGGATTGACCCGAAGCGACTTCGGCGCACGCGCCGGCGAGTTGCATGGACAAGCCGCCATAGCAGAACACCGTGCCCGGCGCAGCGATGAGGTCGTTGGTGGAAATGATCTGCGCCGCTTGCTGGAGCGTGATGGTGTCGCTGGTGAGCGCATCGCTGGATTCGTCGCCGGGCAAACCGGACGTGTGACTGAACATCTGGCGGATGGTGATTGTGCCCTTCTGCCCGGTGTAATACTGCGGGAAAAACTTGGACGCCGGATCGTCGAGGCTGAGCACGCCATCGTCCACGAGCGACATAATAACGATGGCGCTGAGCCATTTGCTGGCGGAAGCGATGAGGCGGAGGGTGTTGGGCTGATAAATTCCGGAGTAGAGTTCATGCAGTTTCTGTCCGTCGTTGAGGAGGAGCAGCGAGCCGTTGGCGATACCGTTTTGCGCGAGTGTATTGGTAAACGCCCGCGTGACGACACTCAGGTCGTAAAGGCAGTTGGTCTGCGGCGGAAGGGAAAGGGTTTGCGCGCGCCCGGCCCATCCCCCGGCCAGATTCAGCAGCAGCACCAGTCCCAGGCGTTGTAAAAACTTGAGTTTCATCAGGGGCCAATCAAGTTACGGGTTGAGTCAAGCGGTCACCCATGGCTCCCGGAACCGGACGCCAGCGGTGAGGAAAATGTTACGCTCCCTCGCACCGCAAAGCTGCCGCAAAGTGCCCGCCCCTCCCCGAGCAGTTCAACACCGGATTCGATCAAACGCCGGCGGGGAGACGGTCCCGGTTTTATCGGGCTTTACTGGGGCGGCCATTCGGCCAGAATAACGGCACGATATTCATGAAAGCCCAACGCCTTGTCGCCGCCGCCGCCACCGCGCTCGTGCTTTTCAGCCTGCTGGCCACCACTGGTTGCCGCTCCCTCTACAACGCCACGATGGAGAATGTGTTTGGCTACGAAAAGCGGGAACTGTTCAAGAAATCCGTCACGGCCCTCCAGAGCGAGCAGAAGGACGCGCAGAAGGAATTCAAAGATGCGCTGACCCGGCTCAAGGAGCTCTACGGATTTCAAGGTGGCGAACTGGAGTCGGTTTACGAAAAGGTGAAGAACGCTTACGAACGCTGCAACGACGAGGCCAAGGCTGTTCACACCCGCATCGAAAACATGGAAGCCCTCGCCGAGGCGATGTTTAACGAGTGGGAAAAGGAGCTTGGCCAATACAGCAATCCCAACCTCGCCGCCACGAGCCGCCGGCAGTTAGGCGAGACCAGAGAGCGCTATGCGCGGTTATCCCGAACGGTGCGGGACGCCGAGACGGCCATGCAGCCCGTGCTCAGCCAGCTCAAGGACAATGTCCTTTTCCTCAAACACAACCTGAACGCCTCGGCGATCGGGTCGTTGCAAGGGGAGGCGACGAACATCCAGAAGCAGATCGAGACGTTGCTCGCACGGATGAACGAGAGCATCGCGGCTTCGGATCAGTTCATCCAGTCGCTCCCGAAGTGAGACGCGATGAAATCCGCCCCAAAGACCGGCACGGTGGGAGAAACGACCTTCATCGTCGAAGCGAAGCATTGCATCGAATTCGCCACGGACGGCATGCCCGCCGTTTTGAGCACCCCGAATCTCATCGGCATCCTTGAACGCACCGCGCGCCAGGCGATCGCGCCATTTCTCGCGGTGGACGAACGCAGCGTGGGGGTGGAACTGGATCTGCGGCATCTCGCCCCGACTCCACTCGGCGCGCGCGTCACGGCAACCGCGCGGGTGATCGGCTCAACGGGCCGGTTCGTGGATTTCCAGCTGGAGGCGCGGGACGAACACGAGTTGCTCGTCCGCGGCGTTCACCGGCGCGCCGTGGTGAACGTGGCCAGTTTCACCAAGCGCGTTCAGGGCAAGGGCGGGGGCGGAACGGCCGCGCGGTCGTAAATCACTGCGCCGGGCGCGGCAAAAATCTTTCGGGCGAGAGACTTCAAATTCCGTTCGTCCACGAAAACGAGGAAAGCGCCTGGCAATTTCAGTTGAGCGACCACGCGTTGGACGAGTTTCTGGTTTGCATTGGAACCGCGGAAGGAAAGCAGAGCGACCTTGATGCGCAGGGCGACAGCGAAGCAAGGTGATTTTGGAAAATGTCGGACCTGCTTCCTGGCGACGGCGACAGAATTGATTTCCGCCTCGGCCGCGACGATTTTGCGCAGGGCAGCAACCGCTTCCGGGTTGAGTTCGTGATCCACGAAGGTGTCGGCGGCGGTGATGTTCGCACGCTCCTGCTGAGCCTTGACCGTATCTTCCCGAAACGTGTCCAGGCGATTTTCCAGCGGCCGCAGGTTCTCCCGTTGGCCGGTGCGCTGATAATAGCCGTAGAGCAGATGGCAGCCGTCCGGCGTCGAGGCAGGATCGGCAGCCATGGCCGCTTCAATGAAATCCACGCCGCGCCGGTCATCCTGTTCGAGAAGCTGCCGGCCCCGGACAAAGTTTGCCCCGCCGTGTTGCGGGTTGAGAGCGAGGAGTTGATCAATTACCGGCGCGGCGGCATGGTCGTCATGCAGTTGTATCAATTTGACCGCCTTGGCCCACAGCGCTTCCGCGGGTGCCGGTGAATCCGCCGGGTTTACCAGCTCCGTCAGTTCCTGGCTGAGCTTGCGTGCGTGTTCATGCCGCGCCGCCCATTGTGTCGCAATGGCTTTGCGCCATTCTTCGCTCATCTGACGCATGGCGGTTTCCGCGTGCGCACCGAGGAAAAATTCCGCCGCTAATGATTCGGGTCGTGGTGGTACGGCCGGAAACTCTCCGCGTTCAACGCCGGCGGGCAGGCGAGCCAGGGCGCGCAATCGATCTTTCAAACACGGATGGGTGTCGCTGTTGTTGGTTTCGATGAGGAACGCTTGCCGCAACCAGCGTGACGCTTCTTCCGCCGCCGGGCCGGACTTCAGCGCGTCGGCCTGCCGCTGCATCACCGCCACGGGCGGCTCTGGCGCGGTGTTTGCCTGGGTGTAAACCTGGGGCCAGAATTTCTCGCTGAGCAGCGCGCCAGCCACCGGCAGGCGCATCAGGGCATTGGCAGCGGCCTCGGCGCCGGCCAGCCGCACGGAACATGCGTCGGCCTCGTATTCATTGGCGCGCGCGAGAACGAAGGCGTGGCCGTTGAAGTGCGGCCAGAACCACTTGATGAAAGTGGTCAGCACAAAACCGCCGCGGGTTTGGTGTCTGGCCATCTGTTCGAAAATGCGATCCCAGCTTCGGCGCACCCGATAGAGCCAGTTCCCAAAACGGCCGTGACCGCCGGACGAATGGGCAAATTCATGCGCGAGCACGGCTTTGAATTCATCGGGCGCGAGGCTTTGCATCAGCGGGAGGCCGAGCAACAAATAGTTCCGATGCCAGCCGAATACGCCGAGACGCGGAATCTGGACCACGGCGGCATTGGACTCCGGCACGAGCAAGACTTTGTGAAACGGCCGGCAAGCAAGCGCGGCGCGCAATTCGTCCAGCATGGAAAAAAGTCTGGGAGCTTGCGTGCGGGTGACGGCCTGGCCTTCCGGCGGCTCCAGTCGCACCCAAAGTCCACGGAGCACCGCCCAGAAAATCCCGCCGAAGATGAGGATGCCAACCAGCCCCAGTTTGATGGTCACGCCGTTTGGCAGGGCGATGACCAGCGCGATGATCCCCCCGCACACGGCGAGCGAACCAAGCAAGATCAGCGAGAGGTAACCATAGGCCAGCACGACCAAACCGATGACGCGGGCCATGAAGAATTGTGGGCGCTGCCGGGAAACTTCTTCCAGCCGCCGGATCAACACATCAAATTCATCGCGGGTCACGGCCTGAGTGTGTTGGTGCCGGGACGGGAGGCAATTCCCTTTTTGCCCGACGGAGGAGGCTGGCTTTCATTGCCGGCATTGGCAATAGTGCGCCGGTGTCCGGGCTGAATCAAGAGAGCAAAAATCTGCTGCAACAAACGTCGCGCACGTTCTATCGCACCTTGCAGGTGCTGCCTCGCGCCGTAAAAGGACAAATCGGTCTTGCCTATCTGCTGGCGCGCACGACGGACACGATTGCGGATACGGAAATCGTTCCGGTGGCACAACGCCTGGCGGCATTGCAGAATTTGCGGGCGGGGATTCTCGGGCAGAGCAATGCACCGTTGAACTTCGGGGAATTGGCGAAACACCAAGGCTCGCCCGCGGAACGCGCCTTGTTGGAAAAGGCGGAAGCCGGTCTCGCAGCGTTGCGGGCGTTGTCGGCCACTGACTTGCAACTCGTTCGCACCGTGCTGGACATCATCACCAGCGGGCAGGAACTGGATTTGCGTCGCTTCGCGGACGCTTCCGCGGAACGCATCGTCGCCCTCCAGACGGACGCAGAGTTGGACGACTACACCTATCGCGTCGCCGGCTGCGTCGGCGAGTTCTGGACCCAAATGTGTCGTTCCCATTTATTTCCCAATGCGCGGCTGGACGAAGACAAATTCCTGGCCGACGCCATCCGCTTTGGCAAAGGCTTGCAACTCGTCAACATTCTGCGCGACCTGCCGGCTGACTTGCGCAAAGGCCGGTGTTATCTGCCGCAGGAGGAATTATTGAAGGCTGGTTGGCAACCGGCCAACCTGCTGGCGGCCGCGAACGAAATTAAATTCCGTCCGCTTTACGACCGTTATCTCGAACTCGCCGGATCACACCTGGCGGCGGGATGGAATTACACGAATACGATCCCCAACGGCCACGCCCGCGTCCGTCTGGCCTGCGCCTGGCCCATCCTGATTGGCGTCCAAACCATCGCCCGGTTGCGCGCCGAGAAGGTTCTCGCCCCGGACCACCGCGTCAAAATCAGCCGCGGCGAAGTGAAACGCATCATGTTCCGCAGTTTGATTTGTTACCCGTGGCCGTCGGCATGGAAAAAGTTATTCACAAGTCATCCTCCGTCCGGGAAACCTGTTGCGCGACCGGGGAATTTAACGTAAAAAGGAATTCATGCAGACCAGAAAAGCACTTTTCGTCATTGGCTTGACCGCAACGCTTACGGCGCTCGGGTGGACATCCGTCGCGCGTGACACCCCGGAACAGATCAAAGCCCGCGAAGCGCTCCGGCAGAAAATGGCGGAACTGGACGCTGCTGCTGCTGCGTCCAAGCCGGTGCCACCCCCGCCGCCACCGGCACCGCCCGCCGCGCCCTTGGCGGAACCCGCAAAGAAGGCCCCGGTGCCAGTTCCCGCGCCCGTTCCCGCACCCGCGCCCGCGCCAGCGGCGAAGGCGGCGAGCGACTCCATTTATGGACCCGTCCCCGACGGCGTTGAAGACGCGAAAACGGCCGAACGCCGCGAAGCTTTGCGGAAGGAAATGGCAGCCCTGCAACCGGCCCCGGCGCTGGTGGATAAGCCGGTGAGACCGGTGAAGCCCGTGAAATCTGGCCGCGCAGCAGCCTACACCCCTCCGTCGGAGCTGCCCGCTCCGGCGCTGGAAGTGCCACTGTCACCGCTGACCGGCTCCAAAGCGGCGCGCATGGCGGAATTGCTGCAACGTTACAACGCAGATCAGATCACCCCCAAGGATTACCACACCCAACGCGCCGCGATCCTCGCCGAGCCGTAGGCGAGTTTGGGGGCCGCGACCGCCGGGTTGCGAGACGAAATTTTGTCCGGAAACTGCTTGCCTCCCGCCGGCGGATCATTACCCTTCATCCTGCCTGAACGCCGCGTGTGCGGACGTTCGTTGAGGCTGAGAAACAACAGTTAACAAGCAACCTAACCTCAGCGCCGAAGCAATTCGGTGTTGGCCCCGCAAATCAGGGGTAAACCTCCGTTGCCCTGCAACGCCGGTCCGTTAGGCAATGGAGCTTCGCCGGGGGCTTATCGCCCCGACCTAGCCCCACCGTTCAGTTCCCAGGAAAAATATGCTCACGATGGAAGAAGCCCTGAAGCAAAGCACCGCCCCCATCCGCTTTGCCGCCAATGAAATAGTCAAAGGTACCGTTATCGAAGTCCGCAACAAGGAAGTGCTCGTCGACATCGGTTACAAGAGTGAAGGCGTCGTCCCCGGCAACGAGTTCGACGACATCAAGACCGTCAAGATCGGCGATGTCGTGGACGTCTTGATTGAAAAGCTCGAAGACAAGGAAGGCATGGTCATTCTCTCCAAGGAGAAGGCCGAGTTCCAGCAGAACTGGGACAAGATTCTCACGATTTGCAACGAAGGCGGTCGCATCGCCGGCCGGGTCAAGTCCATCGTCAAAGGCGGCCTGGTCGTCAACATCGGCGTCGAGGCCTTCCTGCCCGCATCTCAAATCGACGTCATCACCCCCAAGAATCTCGCGCAATTCGTCGGCAACACCTACGATTTCAAGGTCGTCAAGATCAACCAGGAGCGGCAGAACATCGTCCTCTCCCGCCGCGAACTCATCGA
>CAZIJO010000244.1:0-8463 GCA_964539515.1 uncultured Bifidobacterium sp.
CTGGCCAAGGCGTATCCGGAACGATCGCTCACACCGTCCGCCGCGAACCTGGACCGATATATCCTGCAGGAAGGCAGCAATCCGCCGAAAGAATACGTCCACAATGCCAACGGCGGCCCGGTCCTCCCCTCGAACGGGGCTTGGGAATTTCTCTGGCCGCGACCGGACACCGGCGAATTTCGCGACGGGATTGTGGCGCCGCGCGTCACGTGGCTGGGGCATACTTACGCGCTGAAATCATCCGAACGCGCCGCCCGAGCCGCCGCCCCGCCGGAGGCGCGTCGCATTGGACTCTCCCCGGATGTCCTGGTGGGAGTTCCAAGCAATACCCGCACGCACGACGACCGCCGCCGCTACGATGGCTCCGATTACCGGCTGGTCCGGCTTACGCGGGACGATTATGCCCAGATGATCCGCGCCGGGATGAACTGTCTGCGCGTGGACGCCGAACAGGCGGGCTGGCTCGCGGATGAACCCGTGTTTGTCTGGGGAACGGGCGGCAAGGAGGTGCCGTTTCCGGAGGGACTTTTCCGCAGCACCTGGCTGGGCCCGGCTTTGTTTCTGGACGAACCGGCAGTGCACACGCGCGATCAAATCGTCCGCCCGCGGCTGGCCAAGGAACCGGCCTTCCGCAAATCCATCACCGCGCAGGTCATGTTTGGGGAATTCACGAACCTGTTCCATCAGACGATCGTCAAGGGCGCGCCAGGCGCGTTGATCAGCAGCTTTCGCTCCCGCTCTGACGTGGACCTCGGGAGCCTGCAATTTCCCCAACGCAATCTTTACTCGTGGGAAACCATGGTGGCCACGGCGGCCTGGCAGTTGACGGCGGAGCCAAATGGCGGGCCTGCGGCGATTGTCTTCGAGCCGCCGGGCCGCGTGGGAGCGCGCCGCACCCTGCCGGAAATGAACATGGCCTACGGCTGCCAGGTCCCCGTGGACCATCCCACTTATCTCGCGGATCTGATCTACGGTTTTCTGCGCGGCGCCGCGCGCGCGGCCGACAAGGACTGGGGCGTGAGCATCTACGGGGGCGTGGATCAAGCCGATTCGCCGCTGCTGCTGACTCACGCCTACGATCTGGGCGCGAAATACTTTTTCTTCTGGGACAATTATCAGCACGCTTGCGTTCCGTTTGGCGAATGCCTGGCGCTGGCCCGTCACTTGCAATCGCACGTCGCGAGTCGTCCGAGCCGCGACGACCGCCGCCTGAAACGCGCGGCGGAAGTGGCCATCCTCCTGCCGCCGGGTTACGACCTCGGCCACGTCCACATGGGCCGCGGCAATCTCTGGGGCCTGGGCGAATTGAACCTCGAACGCACGAATCATCTCGGCGTTACGTATCGCACCGTCATGGGCAGTTTCTTTACCGAGATCGAGCGCTGCCTGCGCCTCGGCGTCGCGTTCGATCTGCTCTGGGACCTCGATGGATTGAAGCTGGACGGTTATCGCGAAGTCGTCCGCGTACGGGAGAATGGCCACGTCGAAGTCATCGCCGAGGGCAACCGCAGCGAGCTTAACGGACCGCGGACTCCCAACCGTCCCGCCGGCGCGGCGCCCGGACTGTCGGTCGAGCTGGCCGACAACGGGGAACAAGGGCCGCGCACCGTCACCGCCCGGGCGCGGGTCACGGAGCAGGCAGCGCCGGTTTACTACACGACCGGGACCGATGACAAAGGGATTTACCACAACGCCCGCGTGCTCTGGGAACTTTACGGTCCCGGCGACGAGGACTACCGGGCCCTGCTGCCGATTGGGGCGAAGCCCCGAACCACTTTCGCCGGCCAGACGGCGGTGATCGAACAGCAATTCAGCCTCGAGCAACCGGGGCGCTACCGCTTGCGGACCGCGACGACGGACCTGGCAGGGCGCTCGACGGTTGTGTGGCGGGAGATCAGTGTAAGCCCTTAGTGCCTGTCTGAAAACTGGTAGCGGCGGGCGTCTCGCCTGCCGTAGAGGGCGGCATCTTGCTGCCCGGAATCGGTGCTCAAGTTTTCCAAGGACGGAGGAATTCCCAATACCAACCGGCGATTCGAGCGCTTGGTCCGCCGGGCGGGACGCGCCGGCTCTACGGCAGGCGAGGACGCCCGCCGCTACGGTTGAATGCGGCCCGCCGAGTTTTTAAACAGACTCTCAGTCCCCTGCCTTCACCGTCCACATGCCGCGGGGGCTATTGGTGGTGCCACTGCCCACGGTGCTGGTGATGCGCAAGGTTTCCGCATGACCGTCGTGAAAGAGATAGTTGAACCGCTCGCCATGGGTTTTGTAGAGCGCCTTGCCCTGATTGACCCCGCTCGGTGAGACCGGATCCTGCGCGGGCGCCGTGGGATCGATTTGATAGAGCGAGCCAGAGCCGGTGGGCCCGTTGGCGATGCAGGGCCAGATGTTGCCGGCCGCCCCCTGGCCGTTGGCCTCCTCCACGAGCAGCAGCGTTCCCGCCGGGTCGTTCACCACCGAAGTCCGGTAGCCTTTTGCTTCCATGTCCGGAAGCCCGCCCGCCAGCCCCGAGTCCATCCAGTAAATGCCGACGCCAAGGCTGATGGTCGGCAACGGGTAGCGCTGATTCATCGTCGAGACTTGATACTGCGAACCCCACGCCGGGCCAACGCTGTTCATGGCGTAGGTCCGCACACCAAACCAGGAAGGATTGCCCATCCACGAAACTCGCGGCCCCCGGTCGGACGGGCAGGCCACAATCTTGGGCGAGACTTCGACGTCCAACACGCCGATGACCAGATCGGCGTCCGGCAGTTTGCCACCGATGTAACGGTTGATGTAGGTGTCCCAGGCGAGCTGTCCGCTCGGCGTCCCGTAGCCCGCCGGGGGAAGCATTTCATTGCGGTCCGCCGCGAACAGGGCGATGCCCACGCCCAGCTGCTTCAGCTGCGACACGCACTGGATGCGATGGGCCTTGCTCTTGGCCGTGGCAAGCGCCGGCAGCAGCATCGCCGCGAGGATGGCAATGATCGCAATGACGACCAGCAATTCGATGAGCGTGAACGCCCGCATCCAGCGATTCGGTTGGGGGCCGGAAAGCGGCAGCGCCGAGGTCGGATGAGTCGGGCGGGCGTTCATGGCGGATTGGGAGTCAACGATTCACAACGATGACGCGCATTTGTTTGCTGAGGGCGAACTTTTTCCCAGCCGGCGCCGCGGGAACCGGCACGGAGGCGCTGGCGGCAAATTCCTCAAAGTTTTTAGGTGGACGTTGATGCTGGACGATCCATTTGCGCACTTCCCGCGTCAGCTGGGTCAGCGTGGCATCAAGGTCCCCGGCCGGCGGCAGGGCCGGCAAGGATTGCGGGCTGGGATTGCTGGCGATGTTGATCGGCGTCGCCACCGGGGCGTGCGGTTCCACGGCGGCAGCGTCCGGTGCCCCGGCTTGCTTATGACAACTGGAAATCACCAACGCAGTCACCGCCAGTGACAGACAACGAATCGGTTTTGCAATCAAAGCATTCATGTCTCGGGCCGGAGCAGCTGGAGCCGGGAGGACACCCCGATCCAAGGTCCGGCCTGCGGCGAACTCAACCCAAAATTGCCATCACGACGGCACACCGTCATGTCATCAAAACCAATGATGCTCGGCTTGAAAAGCGCCCGGCTGCCGGGCGGCGACGAATCATTCACGGTTGCCATACCGCCCGCCAAAATTTCTGCGGCGGACTGTTGGCGATTGGGTTGGTTACATTGAGGGCGCTGCCGGTGAGTGTGTTCGTGGTGACGGAGACCCAACTGGTCTGGTTGCTGGAATTTTGAATTACGTAAGGCACGTCTGGCTGGCCCTGTAACTGGAACACAAACTGGCCAGGGGACACGGAAGGAAGCGCGACCAGGCGCGGGGCGGCGGGAGGAAATGTGAACACGGTCATGGAGTACGGCGAAAAACTGTGACTGAAGTTCGAGCCCGCAACGGCGATGCTGTTCGTGGTGATGTCTTTGGCGGCGGCCGTGCCGTTGGTCCGCGCCGCTTCATCGTTCAGGATGCCGAAAGAACGAACTGTGGTGGTGCTTCCGGGTATGAATCCGCCGAGCGCGATCTGGGCGGTGAGGTTGGTTAGGTTGAATTTGTTGAGCACCAGCAGGGTGAGGCTGCCGTTGGCACGGCGGGCGGCGTGAGCGGACAGCCAGGTGTAGTCGCTGGCGGTGGCGAGGATCTGGTCCCCGGGCCGCGCGAACCACTGCATCAATTTCGCGGCATAAAAACTGGGGTGCCGGGTGTTCAAGCCGTTGACCATTCCGAGGTCGCCGTAGGTCCGCCAGCCGTAGAGGTTCGGGCCAAAGAAACCGCCGGTGTCGGTGCCGTTGCGGAGATCCCACCAGAAGAAGGCATTGAATTCAGTTTTCAGCAGCTGCCCCAGGCTGTCGGCGTAATAAAGCCCGTTGACGAGACTGGTGGATTGGCGGCCTTGCGCCCCGGCGTCGCTGTTGTTTTCCGTGACGACCAGCTCGATGCCCGCCCCCGCTGCACCGAAGTAATCCGTGACGTGTTGCCGGAGCGTTGTGGCATCCGTGGCCCAGTTGCCGGTGGATTGGAGCAACGTGGAGTCGTTGTCCGGGGATGCGGGGACATTGTTTGGATCGGTCCATTGCGGGTAATGGTGGTGCACGAGGAAATCCGGAGTAACCCCAAGACTCTTAAGCGTGGCGAGCAGCACGGGGGTCCAGCCGTAGTTGGTCTGGCCGGTCCGCGGATTGATGGCAGGATGATCGGTATAGCCGTTGGCATACGCATTTTCGCCCGGGACGCCGACAACGCCCACCTTGATGGCCGGGTCAACCGCTTTCATCCACGCGATGTAATTGGTGGCCCGCACCGCGTAGGTGTAAGCGTGGTTTGGCAGGGTGTTCGTGTCGCGTTCCCAGGTGCCGTAACACTCATTGCCGATTTCCCAATTGGTTATGCCCATCGGGGTGCTGCGGCCGATGGCGAGAAAATCGTATTGGTTGTCGGGATTGGCCGCCGCGGTGAGGGTGCGCAAGCGTGCCCAATAACCCACCGTCCGCCAGTCACGGCCGGTGGCGTCCACGCCCAAGGTGATGTCGTTCGGGTTGCCATAGAGCGCGGCGTTGCCGTTGGCATAAGCCACCCAGGCGGCGGCCTCCTGTGGACTGCCGCTGCCGTAATTCACGGTCACCATTACCTGGGTGCTGGCGTTGGTGGCAACGCGAATGAACTCCGGGAAGGAAGTCTGCCATTGCCAGGTATTGGTCCAGCTCGTGTTGGCGGACCAATGATATTCGTCGGAAAGCGACCCGCCCGGCACGCGCACAAAGCGGGTGCCCATCTCCTGAAGCAACCCGGCGGTGGTGGCGTAGCTGGCTGGCTCGTAGTTGCCATCCCAGATGGCGAGATTCACCCCGAAATGCCGGGCGTCCACCGTGCGGAGTGCTTGGGTGGTGTTGACGTTGACATTGACGACCGCCGGCAATGGCTGGGCATCAAACTGGATGTCATCGACGTAAAACGTCGGCTGAGCAACGCCAATGCGGTCCTGAATTACGAAGCCCGTGACGTTACTCTTGTTCGCGATCCCCAAAGCGGACAGCGGAATGGTGACCTGTTGCCAGGCATTGGTTGGCAGCGGACTCAGCGCGAAAGAGGCTTGCCCAACGTTTTGCGTGCCTCCGATTTGGGCCAGTCCGTAAACTTGCAACCGCTGGCCGCCGCTGGCCCCGCCATGAAACCAGAAGCTGACACTGCGGTACGGCGTGCTGTCAAAGGCGGAGCGCACAATCTGGAGTCCTTCGTAACTCGTCGAGGAAACCGTGACGCTTATCGAGTTGTTGCCCGAGTGAACGGGCCCGGTGTTCGCGTAATTGTGCGGCGCCCAGCCCCAATCCTGAAAGCCGTTCACGAGCGTGTCGGTATAGACCGCGAGCGACGATTGGGCCAGAGAGTCGATCGCCCCCGCGAAGATTGCCCCCGCGAAGCAGACCGCCAACAGGCGGCTTCCGCGGTCTGATTGGAATCGAGTCATGGCGGAATAATATAAAGCAAACGGGCGCCGGGAAAGACCGGCGCCCGGCGAACCTCACCATCGCTGCATACGAATCATTGTCCGGGCTTGAAGAGGCGGAAAAATGCCGAATTACCGGCCGGGAGGCTGGCGGCGGGAACCGCCCCAAACCGGTTGACGCCCTGCAAATAGGTGTAAGTAACACCTGCATCGATGTATGGCCCCGACTGATTTCCCGAGACGGTTACGCTGTAGCCATCGTCCGGCGTGGTCCAAGAAAGCCACAAGGCCGTGCCTTCAGGCACCCACTGGACGGCCGTCGAACTCGTCGTTCGCCAGGCATAATTGGCTGTCAAACCTGGCCCGGAGAAGGTGTCGTCGAACACCCCACCAGCGCTATTCGTCATCCAGACCCGGCTGAACGTGCCACTCTGCTGGTCATTGACGCCGCTGTTCTTGTCGTCATTCTTGAAGGTGCCAAACTGCAGAAACAGGGTTCCTGGGTTGAAGTTGTTGGCCGGCACATCCGATGGCAGCGAGAAGTTCGTAGAGACGCCCCCCGGGCCGCTCAGCGTCGCGTCCGTATCGCTATTGAACGTAAGATACCAGGTGCCCAGCGCCGACGGAAGGTTCGTAATCGAGGCGGGATGATAGATCGCATTGGTGAGCGGGTTGGCACCTGGCCGGTTGGTTTTCCAGCTGAAGGACAGGTCAACACTGCCGTTAGTATTGTTCTGGAGGCTCATGATTGCGATGTCGGCAGCGTTCCAGTCGCAGCCGCCGTAAGTCTGATTCCAGGCACCCGGGCCGGAATCACTATTCACGAGGTAGAGGTGCGCCTCAAATCCAGGATGCTTGGCGGCGTCCGGAAAATTGGTAATCGTGAAGGCGTAGGTCACTGGCGTCTGACCGACCCAGGAATACGACGAAGCGGAAGGAGTCACGATTGCATCCCGCTGCCACTGGTTTCCGTTTTGGTCCATCGCAATTTGCACTCCGCCGGCGCCATTGGAGGGCTGCAACTTGGTCAAGGACGGAGGCGATGCCGGCTTCCAGAGCTTAATATTGTCCAAATAATACGTCATCGTCGCTGCTGAGGTAAAACCACCGCCCGCCTGTAAAATAAGCCCATGGCTGCCGGTCATGCTGCTAATGGGCATTTTGTAGTGCGTCCAGGTTCCGACGTTGGCCGAACTTAGACTTGGCCCAGCGATCCATTGCCAACCCCAATCCGATTTGATTTGGAAGACTTGAAGAATTCCGTAGGTGGACTGGTCGGTCGCGGCATCCAAATACAAATCAAACTCGAGCCACGTGAACTTCGAGGGATCCCAATCGTACGGATTCAGCTGGATATCCACTTCCTGCCAATTGGTGGTACCCGGGTAGCTGCCCACGAACTTCAGCGAACCATCGGGATGAAGCGGGGCTGCGCTCGTATCGTGACTGACAACAACCGAGCCGCCGCCGCCGCCCCAGGAACTCACGCCCGTGGTGGCTGACTCCGGCCAAGCAAAATCAAACATCACCGCCATGTTTGGAGGCGTTCCATCGCGAAGAACGACGTTATCAATGTATATGACAACATCCCCACTATACGGGGCCGCGCCCGACAACTGCATTTGAAGATAGGCCTTTAATCCATACGCCGAAGTGAAGGCCTTTTTCACATGTTGGTAAGTGTTAAAGGAAGCGCCCACGGCACCGAACCACATGCTGTCCCAGCTCCAGGAGGCGTCGCGCGCAATGATTTGCAGGTTGCCATAACTCCCGCCCGAATCCATGCCGGAACTGGGATCCACCATCATGTCAAATTCCACACTGAAATATCCGGTGGTATCAAACGCCAGATCCACCCGGGGATCGATCTCGCCATCCGTGCCAGCTACAATGGTATATTTGAGACACCCCCCACCGCCGCGCCCATGCGTGGCGTCCCAGACCACGCTGCCATGGCCGTCGGCGGCGTACCAACCCTGAACGTCCGTGTCAAAAGTATGGGAGATGTCAGCGGCCAGGCCAAGGCCGGTTGCACCGGCTAAGGCCAGCCCCGAAAGAATCCAACGCTGCATTGTGGTGTTTCGTTTCATTTTTTTGTTTGGCTAGTGGTTATGAGCGGGAGGGGTGTCGGTTGAGAAGATCCAATCCGGCAATGCAAACTCCCTGAGCGGACTTCGGCTGACGGATTGGCTTCATGTTCTGCATGGATTAACCAAAGTGAATTTAACAGGTTCGCAACCCTTGGCACGTCGTCAAAACTCATTACACCACCTAAAGCGAAGTGCCATTCTCGGTCTCGTGACAAGCAAGCCCGACCAGGACCGCACACGTTTTCCCGCAGGTTTTGGTCGTGCCGGCTCATTGGGTTTCATTTTCACCAGGAGCAACACATCGCGCACCGCCGGTTTCCCGGCTAACCAGAACTTGCCTTTCCGCAAGCATCCATTGCGCCAATAGTGTTCGGCATGGCCGGCTTTGAACCGCGTGCCGCGCCGTGCGCCAG
>CAZIJO010000245.1:0-8401 GCA_964539515.1 uncultured Bifidobacterium sp.
TGGGACCAATTGATTAAGAGTCAACTGCTCTACCAACTGAGCTACCGAGGCAACCCGTAAAGGGCGTCCAGCATCCCAACCCTGTCTTTGCTTGTCAATCTTGTCGTCTAAGATTTTGCGGCGATGGAGGGCGAGGGCCGACGGATTACGAATCATCGGCGTTCTTTTGCCACCAGCACCCAATCCCCCTCCGAAGGGGTGGTGAATTCTGCACCGCCTGGAGGGATCATGGCGGCACCCGCTGGGCGACTTTCACCGGTGCGCGGATCAAACCAGTTGACCTCTGCTGCGGTTGACCAAGCGCCCGGCGCGATCGTCACCCGGCGCTCTTCCGGTAAGTAAATGGAGACCAAATCACCTTTCGCGGTGCGACTGGCGACAATCTGGTCGGGGTGCAAAGCGCCGCCGGAGGGAGAGACCAACGCCCGAGGGAAGGGTTGCAACCGCCAGAACTCGACCTGTTGGAGAAAATCCACCAGCGGCGAAATGGCTCCGGCTCCCGGCAACCCCAGGCTTTGCCACCAAGGCTGCTCTGCGAAATCGCGAGTTCGAATTGTCGTCCATTCCGCCACCTCTTTGGCCGAGTAACTGACGCCCGCAGGGGTGTTGATCAACAAGTTCCACCACAGCAAGTGACGCGCAAAACCGGACTTGCCGGGTTTCGCGCGCTCCGGGGTTGATGCCGTTTCGGGCGCAGGGGCCAGGGTGAGAAGCGGGCGGGCGGGGACTTTTCCCCGCTCCAGCGACAAAGGCCCTCTCAACAGCCATGGCAACTCGTCTTCATCTCTGATTTGCGTGGTTTGAAATCCCAGCGCATCCACCCAGGATTCGGTGCGAAACTCCTGCAGGACCCAAGGCGCGTCACCCGCCAAAAGCACCACCGGTCCGTGGGTGACGGGATGGAACACGGCCCGGCCGATGCGCTGCCAGCGCGCCGCCTGTTCGCCGGTGCTGTCGGCCTCGAACGCCAAGATCCAAGCCACCGGCTCCCCGCCCCACCGCGCGACAACGTAACGCAGCAGGACGATGGCCTGGTCTTCGGGCAGAGCCATATCCTCCCCCGGTCCAATTTCCCACAACGGCGCGACGGCGTTCAGCAACCCGGCCCGAGTCACCGCATTTACCTTGGCATCGAGTTTCTGGAAAAGCTCCGGGCTGACCGTGATGCGCTCCCGTCCCGTAAAGACGCCTGGCGTCTGGCCGGGTGCAGCACCGGCGAGCCGCCATTGCACAACATTGAACTTCTGGGCGGCCCGCCGCTGTACATAACGCTCCCAGCCTGTCGGGTCGGACCGGGTGGCTGCATCCCACGCGGCATCCCCCAACCACAGGAACGGGGTGCGATCGGCGTGTTCAAAATGCGCCTGATCGCGGGCCACTTGAATCGGACCATGGTCCCGAAAACGTGATCCACCCGTGGCGGCGCTGCACAAGAATTCGCCCGCTTGCCCGTGCAAACCCGCATTCGCCGTGTCGGAACACATGGTGTAATAGCGCCAGCGACCGGGGAAATCTGGGGCAAACCGCACGCGCCAGGTTTTGCCCCCGTCCCAAAAACCATAGGTTCGGTTGGTCTCCCCCAGCGGGGATACAAACAGCACCCGCACCTCGGCTTCCTGCAAGGCGTTTGTGTAAGCGTCGCGGCTCTTCAGGGTCAGTTCGAAACGCTCCCACTTGGGGACCACCGCCAGATTCGCGGCGCGCCCTGCCGGGCAAAGGGACAAGAGCGCGCCCCCCAGCGCCGCGCACCACAGGCGAAAGAATTCAGGTTTTGCCATGCGTGGTTCATCTGAACTAAATCATGGTGGCGTGTCAATCTTGGTGGGCGGATATTCGCCACGCGCACCAGCCAGGGGAAGCGCGACCGCGAAATCTTGCGCGCCCATTCGTTCACCCATCGCAGATCCGTTGAACATTTCTCCCGCGTCTTGTGTCAATGCTCGTGAACGGTTCGCAATCAGTTTCGAAAACTGAGATGGCGATGAAGCCCGAACCGGTTAGCATAGTTAGCACAGTTACCAAAATGAAAAACGTATTAGTCCCAGTATCCGTTCGGGGTCATTGGCTGGCGGCGGTGGGAGTTGGTTGCCTCACCTCGATCGCCGCGATGGCGCGAGAGCCACTCAACACGACCGTCTCCGACCGGCCCGTGGATCGTTCCGCCCGCGGGGTCAGTTATGCCCCCGTCATCAAGCGCGTCACGCCGAGCGTCGTCACCATTTCTTCCGCTCGCACACGGCAAACCCGGTATTCGTTCATGGACGATCCGGCCTTCCGCCGGTTCTTCGGCGAGGATTTCGACTCCGGCCCGCAGGGTTCGCGCGGACGCCGGGAGGAAAGCCAGGGCTCCGGCGTCATCGTTTCGGAGGATGGCTACATTCTGACCAATAATCACGTCATCGAGGGCGCGGACGCCAACAGCCTCAAGATCGCGCTCGCGGACGGCAAGACGAAATACGATGCGAAGATCGTTGGCACCGATCCGCGGACGGATCTGGCGGTGCTGAAGATCGACGCCAAAAAGCTTCCGGCGGTCACCCTGGCCGACAGTGACAAACTGGAAGTTGGCGACGTGGTTCTGGCCATCGGGAATCCTTTCGGTATCGGCCAGAGCGTCTCCATGGGCGTCATCAGCGCCGTGGGCCGCGCGGATTTGCCGTTCGGCAACATGGCCGAGTATGAGGATTTCATTCAGACCGACGCGGCGATAAATCCGGGCAATTCCGGCGGCGCCCTGGTGGATGCCGAAGGCCGCTTGATCGGCATCAATCAATCGATCGCCAGTCCCAGCGGGGGCAACGCCGGTGTGGGCTTTGCGGTGCCCGTGAATCTCGCGCGTTCGGTGCTGGAGCGCATTGTCGCTGACGGCAAAGTCACCCGCGGCTATTTGGGAGTCGCCATGCAACCCGAGATCACGCCCGAAATTGCCCAGGAGTTCAAACTTCCCGACACCTCGGGCGTTCTCGTCACCGAAGTTTTGCCCGACACCCCGGCGGAGCGCGCCGGCATTCAGCGCGATGACGTGATCATTGAGTTCAATGGCAAGAAAGTCAGCGACCGGCCGCACCTCCGGTTGATGGTTTCTCAAGTCTCGCCCGATTCGAAAGCGACGATTAAAATCCTCCGCGATGGGAAGGAGAAAAGTTTGAGCGTCAGCCTGGCCGCGCAGCCGGAGAATTTCGGCCGGGTGGGCAGAGCCCCGATCACGCCGGCCCCCGAGCCGGAAATCGACGCCCTCGAAGGCGTTGAAGTTGCCGACCTCGACGAGCGCGCCCGTCAGCAGTACGAGATTCCCCAGCGCATTCGCGGGGCTTTGGTGACAAAGGTGGATGCTGATTCCAATGCCGCCGAAGCCCGGCTACGGGCGGGGGACGTGATCGTGGAGATCAATCGCCGACCCGTGCGCAGCGCGGATGACGCCGTGGAACTGACCCGCAATGTCAAGGGCGACCGCATCTGGTTGAGGGTTTACAGCCCCGCCGGCGGTGGTTCGCGCTATCTCTCGGTGGAGACCGACAAGAAAAAGAAATAAGCTCCCATCCCGACCCGCAATCCGGTCGCGGCCTTCAGGGTCCGGCCGGATTTTCTTTGGCTGCGGCAAAGTCAGACCGAGCCTGTGCAGCGTGAGGCTATGGCCGTGGTTCGGTCTCCAGGATTGAAAACATCCCACTTCCCAGGCTCCCCAAAACCCAGGACAACCCGGATTTCACGTGAACGCGGCTTTGACAAACTGCCGGCACCGGGCATGATTTTTCCGCACACCGCCACCCCGCGGCTGCAACATCACAATGTCGCTGCAATACAAAGATTACTACGCCCTGCTGGGTGTTTCGCGCACGGCGAGTGACGCCGACATCAAGAAGGCGTTTCGCAAGCTGGCGCGCGAGTACCATCCCGACGTGGCGAAGGACAAGAAAAAGGCGGAGGAAAAGTTCAAGGAGATCAACGAAGCCTACGAAGTACTCGGTGACGCGACGAAGCGAAAACGCTACGACGAACTCGGGGCGAACTGGAAATCCGGCTCGGACTTCCAACCGCCCCCTGGCTGGGAAGGCTTCCGCGGAAGTCGGACGCGGCCCCAAGGCGGGCCCGGCAGGCCGGACTTTGAATTCGAATTCGGCGGCACCGGCTTCAGCGATTTCTTCGAGCAATTGTTCGGCGCCCGCCAGGCTGGGCGGTCCGGCCGGACGGGAGCGGGGTTCGCGGAGGATTTGAGTGAGCGGGGGCGCGATGTCGAAGGGGACCTGATGGTGACGCTTGAAGAGGCGATGCGGGGTTCGCAGCGCGCCGTAAATGTGCGCCATGCGATTGCGTGCGAATCATGTGCCGGCACGGGCCGCCACGGGCAACGCGTCTGCCCTAACTGTGCCGGCGAAGGCCGCGTGACCAAGTCGGAAACCTACCAGGTGAAGATCCCGCCGGGGGTCGCGGAAGGACAACGGCTGCGGGTCGCCGGTCGCGGCGAAGCCGGGGCCCACGGCGGCTCTGCCGGTGATTTGATCCTGCGCGTGCGGCTTGCCCGGCACCCCGACTTCGAGGTCGATGAACACAACTTGATCTACGAAGCCGCCCTCGCACCCTGGGAAGCGGTTTTGGGAGCGCACATTTCCGTCCCCACCCTCGACGGGCGGGTCAATATCAAGATTCCGCCGGGGACGCAGAATGGCCAGAAGTTGCGCGTGCGCGGACGCGGCCTGCCCCAGCGTGGCGACGGGGCCGGCGACCTCATTGTCGTCGCCCGGGTCGAGGTGCCGACCCATGTCACCAATGGGGAACAGTTGCTCTGGGAAAAACTGGCGCGCGAATCGAAGTTCAATCCGCGAGCGTAGTCACCCCAGTCAAAAATGACTTTTCATCCAGCTCCGGGTGCAACAGAATTCAAGGCGTGCCCAGCGGAAAAAGTCGAAAACTCATTCTTATCACCGGTGTCACGCGCGGCTTGGGCCGTGCCATGGCGGATGAATTTGCCCGCCTGAACCACACCATCGCGGGTTGCGGTCGCTCGACCCGGGAGATCGAGAAACTCCGCTCCGTCCTCGGCGCCCCGCACGAGTTTTACGCGGTTGACGTCGCGGACGACGATGCCGTCAAAACCTGGGCGAGTGTGGTCTTGAGTTCGCAGGGCGTTCCCGATCTGGTGTTGAACAACGCTGGCGTCATCAATTCCAATGCCCGGCTCTGGGAAGTTGGGGCTCGTGAGTTTTCCGAAGTCGTGGACGTTAATCTCAAAGGCGTGGCCAACGTTATCCGACATTTTGCCCCGGAGATGGTCCGGCGGAAGCGGGGGGTGATCGTGAATTTCAGTTCCGGTTGGGGACGGGCTGCGGAAGCGGAAGTGGCCCCGTATTGCGCCACCAAGTGGGCGGTCGAAGGCTTGACGCAAGCGCTGGCGCAGGAGTTGCCATCCAGCATGGCGACCATGGCCCTGAATCCCGGCATTATCAACACGGACATGTTACGCCATTGTTTCGGGGGCTCGGCGGCCAAATACCCTTCACCGCAGGACTGGGCCCAGGTCGCCGTACCCTTCCTGTTACGGCTCGGGCCCAGTGACAACGGCAAACCACTGACCATCCCGCCGCCCGGCGCGAGCCATTGAAATCCTTTGACGGTTTTGGAGTTACGCTCTAGCCTGCCCGCATGGCGAATGCCGGTTCAAAGCATAAGCGTAAGGCAATAATTCTTGGCGTCGGACTCGACTCCGACGGGCACAAACGGGTCACGACCGGACCGAACTTTGCGCTCGTCGGTGGCACGAAGGACACGCACGAGCAGATGACCGAGAAGGCCTTGAAGATTAATGAGAAGCTCAAGGCCAAGGGCAAGGACCTTCACGAAGTCACGCACGATGAATTCGACGACATCGCCCATGAGGTCGGATTGAAACGCGCCGACACGCAACAGAACTGACGTATGCCCGGCGACTACAACCCCTATTTGTTCGTCGTCACCATGATGCTCGCAGCGGTGGCCTTTGCGGCCACGCCCCTGTTGCTTGCATGGGTGTGGGCCCGGAAGTTTTCGCCCCAGAAGCCGGGGCCGGACAAGAACGCCACTTATGAATGCGGTCTGGAATCAAAGGGCGACGCGTGGGTGCAATTCAAGGCCGAATATTATCTCTACGGAATCATCTTCCTGATTTTTGACGTGGAGACCATTTTTCTCCTGCCGTTCGCCGTGGCTTTCACCGGATTGAGCGCGGGTGCCTTTCTGGCCATGGTGATCTTTATCTTGCTGCTCGTCGAAGGCCTGGCTTGGGCGTGGATGAAAGGCGTGCTCACCTGGCGCTGAGCGTTTTCGATCTCCGACCGCCACCCAACCGTGAATCATGGACGAAGGACTCAAAAGCGAACTACAGAAGCAGGGGGTTTTCACCACGACGCTTGAGGACATCTACAATTGGGGTCGCAAGAATTCCGTCTGGCCGTTGCAATTCGGGCTCGCCTGTTGTGCCATCGAGATGATTGCGACATCCATGGCCCGTTACGACCTCGCGCGCTTCGGGGCTGAGGTGTTTCGCCCTTCGCCCCGTCAGGCCGACTTGATGATCGTGGCCGGCACGGTGACCAAGAAAATGGCGCCGCAGGTGGTGCGGCTTTACAATCAGATGCCGGAGCCGAAATATGTGATCGCCATGGGCGCGTGTGCGATTTCCGGAGGTCCCTTCAAGCAGGGCTATAACGTGCTCAAGGGCATTGACCGTTACCTCCCGGTGGATGTTCACATCCCTGGTTGCCCGCCCCGACCCGAGGCCTTGCTGCATGCTTTCATGACCTTGCAGAGGAAAATCGAGGATCAACAGCTGACCGGAAAGAACCGCCCGCGCCATCTCAATGCCGCGGCGCCGAGTGAATTCCCCATCCCGCGTTTTGGCCACCACGATTTGGAGCCCCCGAACAATCCAGATGTCTGGCAGCCGCCGACTTTGGTCCGGAGTTAAGCGATGGAGACGCTTGAACAAATCAAGTCGCGGCTCATCCAGGCGCTGCCCGCGGCCCGGGTCGAAATCATTCTGAACGACAGCCCATCGGCCCAGTCTTCCCTGCTGGTTGATGCCGCTCATGGAGTCGCCGTTGCCAGATTTCTCCAAGCCGATGCGAACTTGCAGCTGGATTATTGTTCCAATGTCACCGGCGTGGACTGGCCGGAAACGGTGATCAAAACCAAGATCAAGAAGCAGGTGGAGGTGGAAGGAGTGACCAAGGAAGTCGAGGAGACCGTCGAGACGGTGCGACCCGGCTATCTTGAGGCTGTCTATCATCTCTACTCGATGACCCAGCCGCAGGGACCGCTCATCCTCCGCTTGCGCACCGGGAATCGGTCCGATCAAAACCATCTGCCCTCCCTGACCCCGGTCTGGCGCAGTTGCGAATTCCAGGAACGCGAGATTTTCGACCTCTACGGCATCATTTTCGACGGCCATCCCGACTTGCGCCGCATCCTGATGTGGGATGGCTTTCAGGATTTTCCGATGCGCAGGGACTATGTTGGGCCGGACGATTACGAATATGAGCCCACGCCCCATGACGACGTTTTAGGAAAGGCAAAGCAGCACCAGGCCCCGGAGGTCAAAGCGTGAGCGCCATTGCCGAAATGCCCCCAAAGAATTACGAGGTGCGCACCCGGGACGGCGGCGTCGTATTGCTGGAAGTGGCGTTGGGCCCGCATCATCCGTCCACCCAAGGCGTCTTCCGCATGGACGTGGTGTTGGATGGCGAGCGGGTGGTGAAACTCAAACCCGTGTTCGGTTACCTGCATCGCAACCACGAAAAGATCGCCGAGGGCACGACGTATCTGGCTTCGATGCCCTACACCGACCGGCTGGATTACTTTTGTTCGCTCACGAACAACTGGGCCTACGCCCTCGCGGTGGAAAAGCTCGCCGGGTTGCAGGTGCCGGAGCGGGCGGAATACATTCGCATTATCACGGCCGAATTGACCCGGTTGCAGAATCACGCGTGTCTGATCGGTTTTCTCGTTCAGGACATGGGCGCGTCCGGCACCCCGCTCATGTACGCGTTCCGCGAGCGGGAAAAGATCCTCGATCTGTTCGAGTCGCTCACTGGCGCGCGGATGATGTGCAATTACATGCGCTTTGGGGGCTGCCGCTGCGATTTGCCGGACGGCTGGCTGGCCCAGGCGCAAAAGGTCGTGGCCGAATTTCCAAAGTTCATTGATGAATTCGAGAACTTCCTTTCCGGCAACGAAATCCTGATGTCGCGCACGCAGGGCATCGGAGTGCTGCCGCGCGCCCTCGCCATCAATGCCGGCATCACCGGCCCGATCTTGCGGGCGGCGGGGGTCAATTACGATCTCCGCAAGGTGGACCAATACGGCATTTACAACCGCTTCCAATTCCGGGTACCGCTCGGCGATCACGGTGATGTGTTCGACCGTTACA
>CAZIJO010000246.1:0-7472 GCA_964539515.1 uncultured Bifidobacterium sp.
GACAAGGTCGGCCTCATCCTCTTCAGCGACGAGGTGGAGAAATTCATCCCGCCGCGCAAAGGCCGCAGCCACGTCCTGCGCGTCATCCGCGAAGTGTTGTTCTTTGAGCCCACACGCCGCGGAACGGACTTGAACGCGGCCCTGGAATTTCTCATGCACGTCACACGACACAAGGCCGTGGCGGTGGTGATTTCCGACTTCATCGGCACATCCGCCGGGGATAAAAGCAGGCCCAGCCGACCACCACGCCCGCCGCTGCAACTGCCCGAATCGCTCGCGCAGATCTCGTTCACAATGCTCAAACAAGCCAACCGCCGCCATGATGTGGTGGCCGTCCAAATCACCGACCGTTACGAACTCGAATTACCCAGGCTCGGCCGGCTCGTCTTGCAGGACGCCGAAACCGGCGAGGTCGTCGAAATCCATACCGGCGACGCCCACACACGCAGCGGTTTTGCCGGGCGCCAAACCCAGGCCCAGGCGGAGACCGCCCGGTTGTTTCGTTCCGCGGGCATCGATGCCATGCAACTGCGGACGGACCAACCCTATGGCGCCACCCTGGCAAAATTTTTCGAGACGCGGGAGAAGCGGAGGTTGCGGGGATGACGGACCAGATGAACCAGCACCATCACCCCGCCCCTGCCCTCCAGGAAAGGCAGAATCCTTCCCCGACCCCGGAGATTTTCCGCGCCGGGGTTTGCCGAACCGCCCTTCGCAGGTTCCGACAGGTCCGCTTGCGGTTCCCTCGTGCCCGAGGAGCGAGTTTGGGAGAGGGCGCAGGGAGCAATTAACGCATGGTCACCAATCAGACAACTTCCCTCGTCACCACCAACGCGAACGACATCCGCGACATCAAGCCGCCGGTGGCAATCGCCAGTGGCTGGGAATGGGTTTGGTGGGGGCTGGCGGCACTTGCCATACTGGGCCTGGCAATTTGGGCCTGGCGTTGGTGGCGGAAGCGGCAAACCCAAGTGCCAGTCATCCCGCCAATACCGGCGCACCTTCGGGCGAAACAGAAACTGCAGGAGGCATTGGCGCTCCTCATGCAACCGAAGCCGTTTGTCATCGCGGTCTCCGACACCACGCGGCTTTACCTCGAAGAACGATTCAACTTCCATGCGCCGGAGCGAACAACCGAGGAGTTCCTCCACGAGCTGCAACGCACCGATTTGCTCAGCCGGGAACAAAAGGCCAGCCTGGGGGATTTTCTGCAAAGCTGCGACCTCGTGAAGTTCGCGAAATATGAGCCCGGGGAACCGGAGTTGCGCGGACTCCACGGCGCCGCCTTGCGGTTGGTCGAGGAAACTGAACCGCGGGAGGCATCCAGCCCGGCGCCCAAACTACAAAGCCCGCAGCCCGCATGACGTTCGCCCATCCCTATCTGCTCCTGCTGCTCCTGCTCCTGCCTTTGGCGGCCTGGCTCAAAGGCCGCCGCGGCCAGCCGCCGGCTTTTGTCTATTCCTCGGTGCAATTGTTGCGCGCGGTTTCCAATGTCACGCGGGCGCGCGCCGGCGGCATGCTGGCGGCGCTGCGCTGGCTGGCGCTGGCGCTGTTCATCCTCGCCCTGGCGCAACCCCGACTGACCAGGTTCGACACGACCAAAGCGACGGCCAGTGGCGTGGACATCGTGGTTGCCTTCGACCTGTCCGGCAGCATGGCCGCCGAGGATTTTGAGATTCGCGGCCAGCGGGTGAATCGCGTGGTGATGGCCAAGGACGTGTTGGAGAGGTTCATCGCTCGGCGGCCAAACGATCGCATCGGACTGGTGGCGTTTGGCACACAGGCGTTCATTGCCTCACCGCTTACCTTGGATCACGATTTCCTATTGAAGAACCTGGAGCGCCTGGACCTGAATTCAATCAACGGCAACCAAACCGCCATCGGCTCGGCGCTGAGCACCGCGGTCAACCGGTTGCGCGAGGTGAAATCGAAAAGCAAGCTCGTGATTCTGATGACCGACGGGCAAAGCAATGCGGGCAAGGTGGCGCCACTGACCGCCGCCGAAGCCGCCCAGGCCCTCAACGTGAAAGTCTATACGATCGGCGTGGGCACCCGCGGTCAGGCCCCAATGCCCGCCACGGACATGTTCGGCCGCCGGGTCTACCAAATGGTGCCCGTGGACATTGACGAGGATACGCTAACCAAAATCTCGGACATGACGGGCGGCAAATATTATCGCGCCGACAACGCCGAACGCTTTCAAAAGATTTACGCGGAAATTGACAAACTCGAAAAGACCGAAGCGGACGTGAAGAAGTTTGCCCAGCACACCGAACTTTTCGCCTGGCTGATTGCACTTGGCCTGGTGCTGCTAACGACCGAAATCGCCCTGGGCCAAACGGTGCTGCGGAGGTTGCCATGACCTTGCCGCCTTTCCACGACGCGAAGCTTCGATTCCGGTTGGGCAACGCCAAACGGCGATCGGCCATGACACCATGAATTTCGCCTACGGACATATTCTTTGGCTGGGGTTGGTTTTTCCCCCCGTGTTGCTGGTATTTTTCTGGTGGGCGCTCCGGGAGCGCCGCCGGCTGATGAATCAATTCATTCAGGCGCGACTCCTGCCCGGGTTGATTTCCGGCGTCTCCCCGACGCGGCAGAAAGTGCGCTTTGGTCTGGTGCTCGCGGCCGTGACCTTGCTGCTGATTGCCCTGGCCCGGCCGCAGTGGGGCTTCACCTGGGAGGAATCCAAGCAGAAAGGCTTGGATATCGTCGTGGCCATCGACACCTCCAAGAGCATGCTGGCCGAGGACATCGCGCCCAATCGCCTTGCCCGGGCCAAATTGGCGGCGCTGGACCTGATGCAACTGGCGAAGTCGGACCGGCTTGGGCTGGTGGCGTTTGCCGGGGGTGCGTTCCTGCAGTGTCCATTGACAATTGACGACAATGCGTTTCGCCAAAGTGTCGACGCGCTGGACGTGAACATCATTCCCCAAGGCGGCACAGCCGTCGCGGAAGCGATCACGACAGCGCTGACCGCGTTCAAGGAAAGCGACAATTTCAAAGTGTTGGTGTTGTTCACCGACGGGGAAGACAACGACGAGAATGCGGTGCCGGCGGCGGAGGCGGCGGCGAAAGAAGGCATGAAGATCTTCACCATCGGCATCGGCACGGCCGAAGGGGAACTGCTGCGGATCAAGGATGCAAAAGGCCGGACAGATTACATCCGCGATGAGGAAGGCAACGTCGTGAAATCGCGGCTGAATGAAGCTCTGCTCCAGCAGATTGCCGGGGCCACGGAGGGCGGCTTCTATCTCCCGCTGCGCGGCGCGAAAGCAATTGATACCCTGTACGAGAAAGGCCTCGCCCCGCTGCCTAAATCGGAGGGCCAGGAAAAACTGGTGAAGCGGATGCACGAACGTTATCACTGGCCGCTCGCGGGGGGGCTCTTGCTGCTGCTGATTGAAATCTTGCTGCCGGAACGACGGCGGGAAGCCGCGGGGCCCACACCAACCCCACGCCCCGGCCCGGTCGGCACGCTCGCGGTGGCGTTGCTGGCTGGCATGCTGCTGGGCCTGCCTGCCACCGGCCGGGCTTCGCCCAAGAGTGCCTTGAAAGATTACAACGCGGGCAACTACACCAATGCGCTGACGGAATACGAACGTTTGCTGGGAGAGCAGAACAAGCAACAAAAGCCCGAGGACCCGCAGTTGCATTTCAACGCCGGCGCGGCAGCCTATCGCGCGACGAATTACAGCGCGGCGATGCAACACTTCACCGCGGTTTGTTCAGCCCCGGACATCCGCTTGCAGGCCCGGGCGTATTACAATCTCGGCAATGTCCATTTTCGCCTCGGTCAACAAGCCGAGGATTTGGACAAGCTGGAGGAAGCGTGGAAGGAGGCCATCAAGCAGTATCAACATTCGCTGGCCCTGGACAAAACGGATCCCGACGCGGCGTACAACCTGGCGTTCGTCGAAGCCGGATTGAAACAGATCGGTTTGATGCGCGAACTGGCCCGCCGCGCCAAGGAAGCCGCCGACGAGGAAACGCGGCGCCGCAACTACCATCGCGCCCGGGAAATCATGGAGCAACTGCTGCAATCCAATGTGGCGGCGAAACCTTTTGAAGAGTTCACCCAGAAGCTGAAACAAATCGATGAAATCGCCAATCCCAGCCAGCCTTAGTCTGCTGCTCCTTTCGATGTTGGCGTCCGCGGCCCAATCCGCCGATGATTTTTTCCACGGCGGGGCGCAACATTTCCTTACCAACAACATCCCCGGAGCCTTGGAAGCTGTCACGAACGGGCTGCAACGCTTTCCGGAGGATCAGAAGCTGAAAAAGCTCTACGAGCTTCTGAACCAGCAACAACAACAGCAGCAGCAGCAGAATCAACAGGATCAGAAGCAAAAGGAACAGGAGAAGCAGGACGAGCAGAAGCAGGATCAGAAGCCAGATCAACAAAAGCAGGACCAACAGAAAGACCCGCAACAGTCAAAAAGCGAGGAACAAAAGAAACAGGATCAGCAAAAGCAGCAGCAAGCGCAGGACAAAAAGTCCCAGGAAAAAAAAGATGCGCAATCGGGCAAGCCCGACGAGAAAAAGGAAGCAGGTGATCCGCAGCAGATGACGGCGCACACCATGACACCCCAGGAGGCGAAACAGTTGCTCGACGCGCAGAAAGGCGACGAACAAGTCTTGATTTTCCAGCCGCAGACGGAACCAAAGCCGCGCGAGAAGTTGTTAAAGGATTGGTGAGCGGGTCGCCAGTCGCCGGCCGTCCTTGCCTGACGGGGATGAATCTCAACCTTCCTACCGGCCACCGCGGGTGCCGGGCCAGGGAATGAAAACGGCCACGGCTGGTGCCGTGGCCATGGTTTCCAAATCGAGATAAATCAGGAGGCCTTCGTTTTGGCGGGCTTGGCGGCTTTTTCAGCTTTGCCAGCGGCGCGGGGCTTTTCCGCGACGGGAGCGGCTTCGGCCTTCTCGGGACGTCGGCCGCGCTTCTCGGTCCGCACGTCGGCCTTATCGGCCGGCGGTGCTTCGACCACCGGCGCAGGGGTGGTGCTTTCAATCCGGATTTTCAGCGTGCCTTTGACTTCGGCCTGGAGGTGCAGCTCGATTTCGTGTTCACCGAGCGTTTTGATCGGATGTTCGAGGTGAATCTTCTTCTTGTCGAGGGAGACGTCGAACTGGTGTTTGAGTTCGTCCGCGATCATTCCGGGAGTCACGGCGCCGAACATCTTGCCGTCTTCGCCCGCTTTGACCTTGATCACGCACACCAGCTTCGCCAAGCCCTTGGCGAGTTCGGTCATGGTGTTGAACTCGTGCGCTTCCCGTTCGGCGCGCCGGATGCGCAGGGCTTCGAGGCGACGCTTGTTGCCCTGCGTCACGGGGATGGCGAGTCCCTGTGGGAACAAATAATTGCGCGCGTAACCGGCGGCGACTTTGACTTGATCGGATTCACCGCCAAGGCCGACAATATTGTGGGTGAGGATGACTTCGGTCTTCATAAAGGGGTTAAACTAGGAGCATGGAGTTTGAGGCAGACGAACTCGCGGGCCGGATCAAAAAGGAACGTCGTCACTCTCGGGCGGAGCATCGCCTTCAATGGGTTCGGCGGCCGGGGCGGTCGCAGCCGGGCGGGCCGGGCGCGCCGTGGCGGTGCCATCGGCAGCACCCGCCTCCCCACGATTCGAGTCAAGGAACGAAAAGCTTTCGAGGACGACCTTGAGCTTGCTGACTTTTTGCTTGGTATTCTTGTCTTCCCAGGAATCGAGCTTGAGCCGGCCTTCAATCAGCAGCGGGCGGCCTTTCTTCATGTACTGGGCGATGACTTCGCCCTGCCGGCCCCACGCTTCAACGTCAATGAAATTGACCTCTTCCTTCTTCACCCCATCTTCCCCCGTCCACGTCCGGTTGACAGCCAGGCCGATCTTGGCGACAGCGGTGCCTTTGGGGGTGTAGCGCAATTCCGGATCCCGGGTCAGGTTGCCGGCGAGGATGACTTTGTTAAAGCTGGCCATGGGGCCTTTAAGGGCGGCGAGTTTTACTTCGCGGGTTTGGGTTCAGGCGACGAGGTGAAAATTACGCGGAAAACTTCTTCGTTGAGGGCAAATTTGTTGCGCAAGGCCACCACCGCTGCGGGGGCACTGGTAAAAATCACGTTGGCGTAAAAGCCCGCCGTATGCTTCTTGTCGGCGACGCGGGCGTAAGCTTTGCGATCCATCTTTTGAATAGTCTCGACTTTGCCGCCGGCGGCGGTGATTTCGGCGGAAATCTTGTCCAGGGTATCTTTGATCCCATCTTCCTTCGCCGCCGAATTCAAAATAAACAAACCTTCGTATCGTTTCACTGCTTCTTTCCTTCGTTTTCGGCGTCACTCAGGACGCCGTTGAATTGACTCATTGCCTTCTGCAACCCGTGCGCCAGCCAGCATTCAGCTTGATCGCCTGCCCGCGCCAAAACCTTTTCCAGCACCAACAGTTCCCGCGGATCCAATCGCCCCAGCACATGGCCGGTGATCTCGCGTTTGCCGGCTTGCCGACCAATACCGATCCGCAAGCGCGCAAACTGCCGCGAACCCAGATGCTGTTCAATGGACTCCAACCCGTGATGCCCACCACTGCTGCCCCCCGGCCGCAGCCGGATCTCCCCCAGCGGCAAATCCGCGTCGTCCACCGCCACCATCAGCTTCCCCGCCGGCAATCGATAAAATCCAACCAATGCGCTGACCGCTTCACCGCTCAGGTTCATGAACGTTTGCGGTTCGCAGCAAATCACCCGGCGGCCATCAAGTTCCACCTTCGCGATGCGCGACTGGAACTTCTTCGCCACACTCCACTGCGCGCCCCAGCGCCGCGACAGCAGGTCCACCAGCATGAATCCGGCATTGTGACGTGTCTGCGCGTATTCCGCGCCCGGATTCCCCAATCCCACGATAAGATGCCAATCTTCCATGCGCGGGACGGAGCCAGCGATTCACGCCCGACGGAATCGCCGCGAAAACTATTTCTTCTTTTCGGCCGGGGCGGCGGCCTTCTTGTCGCCCGCTGGCGCCGCTTTCGCATCGGCTTTTGCCGGCGCGGCCTTGTCGCCCGGCTTGGCGGGGGCGGCCCCCGCAGTGCCTTCTTCCTTCTTCTCCTTGGTCATTTCCACATCGCCAGCTGCCGGTGCGGCCGCTTCCGCCGCTTCGGCGGCCTCTTCGGCTTCGGTCTTCGGCATGGCCACGGAAACAACCGTTACCTTTTTGTCACCAAGAATTTCAACCCCGGCCGGCGCTTTCAATTCGCCGAGGTGAATAGATTTCCCCACTTCCAAGGCGGTCACGTCCACCACAATCTGTTCGGGCAAATCACCCGGCAAGGCGCGCACTTTGATCTTGTGCAACACGTGTTCCAAGACACCGCCTCCGGTTTTCACCCCCACCGCTTCACCGGTGCTCTCCACCGGCACCATGATGGTGACTTTTTCGGTGGGGGAAACCTCATGAAAATCCACATGCAACACCCGGCCATTGAGCGGGTGATGCT
>CAZIJO010000246.1:7482-8319 GCA_964539515.1 uncultured Bifidobacterium sp.
CCTGATCCACCGCAAGATCGACGAGAATGTTCTCCGAATGCGCGTGGTGGATGAGTTCCTCGAGTTCCTTGCCCACCAGTTCCAGATTCATGGGCTTGGTCTGCCGGCCGTAAATGGTGGCGGGAACACGCCCGGAGGTGCGCAATTTCTTGACTTCACCGCGCCCGATTTGGGAGCGGCCAAACGCATTCAATAATACAGATTTCATGGCAAAATTTCCGGCAGTCGCGCCAACTTAACTGGTGCGCCCACCCTTCGATTCAAACAGCGAAGTCACGGACGAGTTATTGTGAATTCGCTTGATGGCTTCGCCCAAAAGGCCCGCCACCGACAACGTGGTTATTTTCACGCCCCGAATCGCAGGGCGCAGGACGGTATCAGTTGTAATCAGCTCGTCAATCACCGATTTTCGCAATCTTTCAATCCCCGTGTCGTTTAGAATCGCGTGGGAAACGCAGGCCACAATCCGCTTCGCCCCCTTCTTCTTGAGCAACTCCGCTCCCTTGGTCAAGGTGCCCGCCGTCTCGGTCAGGTCGTCCACCAGCAGCACGTTTTTGCCCCGCACTTCGCCGATCACCGCCATGGATTCCACTTCGGAAGCACTCTTGCGACGCTTGGCAATGATGGCCAGGCCGCCCTCCAGGGTTTGGGAATAGGCGTAGGCCATTTTAAGCCCGCCCACATCCGGGCTGACGACCACTAGATCGGTCAGCTCCTTTCTTTGCAAGTAGTCGAACATCACCGGTGCCGCGTAAAGATGATCCACGGGAATGTCGAAGAACCCTTGAATCTGCTGGGCATGCAAATCCATCGTGAGCAAACGATTCGCCCCGGCGG
>CAZIJO010000247.1:0-8202 GCA_964539515.1 uncultured Bifidobacterium sp.
TTCTGCCGCATTCAAGCCTACTGTATCCGTTCGAGCCAGTTCAAAAAAGCTGCGCCCGTTGCAACGCAGGAGAATCTAACCTGGCTTGCGTTGGCATGAAAAAGGGCGTCCTGGCGGACGCCCTTCGTGCTTTGAATGTCTTTTCGTTTCCGTTACGCGGCCGCTTCACCCACCTGGAAACGCACGAACCGGCGGACACTGATTTCGTCGCCGAGGAGTTTTTCCACCGACGCGATGTGTTCCTTCACGCTGATCTCGGAATTCTTCTTCACGAAGCCCTGATCCACGAGGCAGTAGGTCTGGAAAAACTTGTCCAGCATGCCGGCGAGAATTTTTTCCATCGCCTGCGCCGGTTTGCCTTTGAGCCGGTCCGATTGCGCGGCGATCTCGCGTTCCTTGGCAATAACCTCAGGCGCGACTTGTTCGCGGGAAACCGCGTACGGATGCCCGGCGGCGATCTGCAGCGTGAGGTCCTTCACGAGTTGCCTGAACTCGTCCTTGCCCGTGGTCTCTGCTTTGCCCGCGCCGACTTCGACGAGGACGCCGACCTTGGCCCCGGTGTGGATGTAAGCGGCGATCAGCCCGTTGCCATTGACTTCCATGCGGGCGTTGCGCGCAATCTTGATATTCTCACCGATCTTGCCCACCGCCGCTTCCCGTTCGGCCTCGAGGTTCACATTCGGATTGGCGGCCACCTTCCGAGCGATTTCATCGCTGAAGGCGCGGAAGGTTTCATTGCGCGCGACGAAATCGGTTTCGCAATTCACTTCCACCAGCACACCCGCCTTGCCGTCTGGCGCGATGTATTGGGCGATGAGGCCCTCGCGGGCGTCACGCAACGACTTTTTCGCCGCGCTTGCGGCGCCGGACTTGCGCAGGATGTCCACGGCCTTGTCCATGTCGCCCCCGGCTTCGGTGAGCGCCTTCTTGCAGTCCATCATGCCGGCACTCGTCATCTCGCGGAGCTTGCCGACGTTGGCAGCAGTAATTTCAGCCATACTAAAAGGTCTATTGTTCGGAGTTGATTGTTGAAAAACGAAAATCCGTTCCCGGATTGCTCAAGCTTGGGCGGGCGCGGCCGCTTCCGTTGCCGCGGCTTCCTCGGTCCCGGTAACAGGAGCCGTGGTCTCGGCGCCGGCTTCCTCCGGCTTGCGGCGGGAGGCCCGGGATTCGAATTCCGCTTGGGCGCGGGTGATGACCTGGTTGACCGTGGCCAGGATCATGCGCACGGAGCGGATCGCGTCGTCGTTGGCGGCGACCGGATAATCCACGAGGTCCGGGTCGCAATTGGTGTCCGTGATGGCGACGATGGGGATGCCCAGCTTGCGCGCCTCGGCCACGGCGTTGTGCTCGCGCTTGACGTCCACGACAAACATGGCGCTGGGCATCTTGTCCATGTTGCGAATGCCGTCAAAGTACTTGACCAACCGGCCGGCTTCGCGGCGAAAAACCGCCTGCTCCTGCTTGACGTAATTGTTGATGGAACCATCGGCTTCCATCTTCTCGATTTCCCGGAGGCGGGCAATGGAGCGCTTGACGGTTTGATAATTCGTGAGGGTGCCGCCGAGCCAGCGCTCGGTGACGAAATACTGCCCGCTTTCTTTCGCGGTTTCCTTGACGGCCTGCTGCGCCTGCTTTTTGGTGCCGACGAAAATGACCTTGCCGCCCTTGCTGACCGTTTTGGCGAGGAACTCGCACGCGGTCTCGAGTTGCGCGAGGGACTTGCTCAGGTCAATGATGTGAATGCCGTTGCGCGCGTCGAAGATGAAAGGCTTCATCTTGGGATTCCAACGCCGCGTTTGGTGTCCGAAATGGACGCCCGCTTCCAACAGTTCCTTAATGCCGATGCTTAACACAATTTTCCTTTGGTTGAGACCCCGTCCCGGTTGGCGGGAGCAAGGCATCCCGCGGAACACGGGATTGATTTCGATGTTGTTGTGGCCGCCCGCGCCCATCCGGACGCGGAAATTGAAGGCCGTTTTCCTCCGCCGGTCGCCCGACGAAGGGGGCAGAGACTAGCAAAGAAAGGCCCACTGGCAATGCTTTATTTTGCAGTCAAGGGGGCGGCAGTTTGGTTGCGACTCAGGTATTTCCGACCGGGGAATGATTGTTTGCCAGCGCGGCGCGGGTTGTTTTAGGCTTACGGCATGGATTCCACGGATGCAGCCATGGCGGAAGTGTATCACGTCCAATCCTGGCTTTACCTTGGGGGCATGGCATTGGTGGGCCTATTCAACCTCTGGATGATCGTGGATGCGATCCGGCGGCGCGAATGGATCTGGGTGGGTATCCTGCTGATTTTTCCCGGCATTGCGACGCTTTGGTATTTTTTCTACATGTTCCGCGATTCGCCGGCCACCCGTGGTTTTGAACTGCCCGGTGCGCAGAATCGCCGCCGCATCAAGGAATTGCAGGCGCAGATCTATCACCTCGACAAAGCGCATCATCACTCCCAGCTCGGAGACGTTTATTTCCAGCAAGGCAAACTCGACAAGGCGGAAGCGTCCTATCGCGCCGCGTTGGAGCGCGACGCGCAGGATCTCGACACCCGGGCCCATCTCGGCCAATGCCTGCTGCGCCAGAAACGCGCCGCCGAGGCCCGACCGCTGCTGGAAGGGGTGGTGCGGGAGAATCCGAAACACGACTACGGCCACACCACCATGGCCTTCGCCGAGACCCTCGCGGCCCTGGGGGAAACCGACAATGCCCTCGGCATGTGGCAACACGTCACCGCCAACCACGCCTACCCGCGGGCGAAAGTACAGCTGGCCGAGCTTTACCTGGCCAAAGGCCAGCCGGAACTCGCCCTCACCGAACTCAAGGACGTGCTGGCGGACGATCCGCACGCGCCGGCGTTTCAGCGCCGGCGCGATCGCGTCTGGGTTAACCGTGCGAAGGGTTTGATGAGGAAACTGCCGGTGGCGAACTCGTAGTCGCCGGGGGGGCGTTCTTAATCCTAATCTTGATCGTAATCTGAATCGCTGCGGAAAGTTCGCTGGTCCGAAGCAGACCGGGAGATGAAGATTACGATCAAGATCAAGAACCCGAGCTTGTCCGCATTCTCCATCGCCCTCGTCCGCGCCCCATCTGTTCAGCATCCCACCGTTACTCGGAGAATGCGAGGTATGGGATGAAGGCAATGTTCACGATGGGGATGAAGGCCATGATGACCAGCCACGGGCTTTTGCCCCGGGCGGAGCAAATCTTCGCCCACATCATGATGGCCACCACGAGGTTTGCGATCGGGATGAAAAAGAGAATCAGCATCCAGGTCGCCATGCCGGCCACTTGCAGCAATGGGATGAGCTGCACGATGGGAATCCAAATCATGATGCCCGGTTCCACCTTGCATTTCTCGCAGATGCGCTTGAAGCAAAAGCAGGTGAAGACATAGAGGGCCAGGCTGATAATCAAGATGAAGCCGATCACGGCGAGGCTGAGTCCGGCGGCGGCAGCGTTATTGGCGGTTTCGTTCATAGTTCGGTTGTTTCAGTGCTTGCGGGTTGTTTGAATTTCCGGTGAGACCACAAACCGTAAGGGGTTTGCGGCTGTCTTTGTTGCAGAATGGAGCGCAAAAGCAAGCCTTATCCCGGCCTAATCGCGCCCGGTCGGGCTGCCTTGCTTTAGCCTTTCTCGCCTTCGTTTTTTCCGGCATTCTGAATTCATGTCAGGTTTAATCGCCATCGTCGGTCGTCCCAATGTCGGCAAGTCCGCGCTGTTCAATCGCATCATCCGGCGACGGCTGGCCATTGTGCATGACGAGCCGGGTGTCACGCGCGATCGGGTGAGCGCCGAGGCGGAGTGGCGCGGGCGACCGTTCACGCTGGTGGACACGGGCGGCATTGGTCTGCTGCGCAAGGAAAAATCCAACGACATCATCGTCAAGGCCACCGTCAGCCAGGTCGATCTCGCGATCGAAGCCGCGAACGTCATCCTTTTCGTCGTCAATGTGCAGGAAGGCATCGTGCCGTTGGATCGCGAGGTCGCCCAGCACCTCCGGCGCAGCGGCAAGCCCGTGCTGGTGGCGGTCAACAAGGTTGACACCTACCGCGTGGAAGCCCAGGCGGCGGAGTTTGCCCAGCTGGGGTTCGCGAAGGTTTTCCCGGTCACGGCAATTCACGGCGAGGGAATTGATGCGCTGCTGGAGGCGGCCGTAGCCCTTTTGCCCGAGTCGAACGTCCAAAGTCGAGCGTCGAGTTCGGAACCAGCGCCGAGCGACGACGTTCAGGCTCGCGACCCTCGCCCCTCGACCGTTGACCCGCTCAAGCTCGCGATTGTCGGGCGGCCCAACGTGGGGAAATCTTCCATTATCAACGCGCTTACTAAATCCGAGCGCGTCATCGTCAGCGAAATCCCTGGTACCACTCGTGATTCCGTGGATGTGCCCTTTGAGGTGGAGACCGATGGCGTGCGGCAGAAGTACATTTTGATTGATACGGCGGGGATGCGCAAGACGCGGCGGGTGGAGGACTCCGTTGAGTTCTTCAGCGTGCAACGTTCCGAGGAATCGATCGCGCGGTGCGACATTGCCGTGCTGGTGCTGGACGCGGAGAGCGGCATTCTGGAACAGGACAAGAAAATTGCCGATCGGATTGTGGAAGCGCGCAAAGCGTGCATCGTGGTTGTGAACAAGTGGGATCTCTACGCGGAGTCGGTTCGCGCCGCACGGGTGGAGGAAATCGAACGCCGCAACCAAAAGCAGCGGCGGGAAGGCAATGAAAACCCGCTGACGATGCTGGGTGAATTCGGTGCTTGGGTGCAGCAGAAACTGTTTTTCCTCGATTATGCGCCGGTGATTTTCACCTCGGCCAAATCGGGCTTTCATCTGGATCGGTTGCTGGAAGCCGTGCGCTATGTGGCCGCGCAGTTGCAGCAGAAGATTCCGACGGCTTTGCTCAACCGGACCATTCAGGATGCCGTGGAGCGCCGGCAACCGGTCAGCGCCGCTGGCCATCGGCTGAAGTTTTATTACGCCACGCAGGTGCGGCAGTCGCCGCCGACGTTCCTGATGTTTGTAAATCGGGACGAACTTTTTTCGGACGCCTACAAGAAACATCTGGCCGGCGATTTGCGGAGAGCGTTCGGTTACGAAGGCTGCCCGATCATCCTGGTGCCGAAAGCGCGGCCGAAAACCATCGAGCCGGTGCGGAAGTTTCAAAAGGACAAGCCTTTCAAGGCGGGCGAGCGGCCAAAGCGGTCCGGGAAAAGTTTCAGCTTCCAGCGGGATAAGCAAAAGCCGCGGAACAGGCCAGCCTGACGCCCTGCCTCCCGGGTTGGGAGATTGGAAGCGCGGCAACTTGCCCCCCGGCTTGGGAATTAAGCCCCGCGCTTTTAAGCCGCCGCTGCGAGAAGCCTCCAGCTCTGGATTTTTTTGCGCCAGAGGGTTATCCACCGCTGGGAATAACTCTGCCAAAACCCACACCTGCCGGGCGAAAATGGGGGTGCCCGGCTGGGAATATCCCGGAAAAATTATTTTCTAAAAAATATCTTGAACCACACTATCGGTGGTAGCAACATACATTTGCTCCACCACTAATGGGTGGAAGTGACCCTTGAAAAAACGCCCGGTTCGCTGAGGAATTCATGATTTATTTGCTTTTATGGGACTAATTTTCTCTTCAGTCAGCCGTGCATAACGATCGAAGAAGTTTCAACCCTAAGGAATACCATGATTGATGCTCGTGAAGATGTTTTGTCGGCTTCTGCCACCTCCAACCGTCGCCGTACGGCTCCGGTCGCCGCTGTCCGGTCTGGCCGTCGGGAAACGCCGCCACCGGGAAAATCGCTGCCCATCAAGCGCGTCTTCAGCGACGCCAAGGTGAAACCGTTTGATCAAATCGAATGGGATCGACGCACGGCGGAGATCACCGACGATGGCGGCAAGGTGATTTTCAAGCAGGAAAATGTGGAAGTACCCAAATCCTGGTCGGTGCTCGCCACCAAGGTGGTCGTGTCCAAATACTTCTATGGCGAGCAACACACTTCCGAGCGGGAAACCTCCGTGCGCCAACTCATCCATCGCATCGCCCGCACCGTCGCTGACTGGGGGGTGAAAGATGGCTATTTCAGCAAGGCCGACGGGGAGGTGTTCTACGACGAACTGACCTGGCTGTCCGTTAACCAGTTTGGCGCCTTCAATTCGCCGGTGTGGTTCAATGTCGGGCTATACCATCAATATGGCGTCGGCAAGGATTCCACGAAAGGCAACTGGTTTTACAATCCCAAGACCCGCGAGGCCGAACGCGCCCGCACCCAGTATGAATACCCGCAGTGCAGTGCGTGTTTCATCCAGTCCGTGGAAGACAACATGGAGAGCATCATGAAACTGGCCTATGCCGAGGCCATGCTCTTCAAGTTTGGCTCCGGCACGGGCACGGATCTTTCGCCGATCCGCTCGGCGCGCGAAAAACTCAGCGGCGGCGGCCGGCCCAGCGGCCCGATGAGCTTCCTGAAGGTCTATGACCAGGTGGCGAACGTGGTGAAATCCGGCGGCAAAACCCGCCGCGCGGCGAAGATGAACACGCTGCGCGACTGGCATGGCGACATCGAGGAGTTCATCGACGCCAAGCAGAAGGAAGAGCGCAAAGCCTGGGCGTTGATCGAGCAGGGCTACGATGGTTCGTATAATGGCGAAGCCTACGGCAGCGTGATGTACCAGAACGAGAATCTTTCCGTTCGCGCGGGCGACCAGTTCATGGAAGCCGCCCTGGCGGGCAAGGAATGGTGGACGCGTTCCATCACCAACAACAAGCCGCTGGAAAAGAAGGATGCCGCAAAGCTGCTCTACAAGATTGCCGAGGGAACCTGGGTTTGTGGCGATCCGGGCATGCAATACGATGGCGCGATTGAAAAATGGCATACCTGCAAGGGGACCGAGCCGATTCACTCGACCAATCCGTGCAGCGAATACGTTTTCCTCAATAACACGGCCTGCAATCTTGCCTCGCTGAACCTGATGAAATTCAAGCGGGAGGACGGCACGTTTGACATCGAGCGGTTCAAAGCCGCCATTCGCATTTACATCACGGCCCAGGAAATTCTCGTGGACAATGCCTGCTATCCCACGAAGGAAATTGCCGAAAACTCGCACATCTTCCGCACCCTCGGACTCGGCTTCGCGAATCTCGGTTCGCTCTGCATGAGTTACGGCTTGCCGTACGACAGCGACGAAGGCCGGGCGCTGGCCGGCGCCCTCAGTGCGATCATGACTGGCCATGCGTACGAGCAAAGCGCCGAACTTGCCGGGGCCATGGAGCCGTTCCCCGGCTACCGCGACGCCCGGTGCGCCCACGTCAGCAAACCCGCGAAGAAGGACAACGTGGATTCCATGCTCGGGGTCATCAAACTCCACCGCGCCGCTGTCGAGGAAATTCATCCGAGCGCGGAATTTGGCTATCTCAAGGAAGAAGCCCGCCGTTGCTGGGATCGGGCGCTGGCAAAGGGAAAACAGGTGGGCTATCGCAACGCGCAGGTCACCGTGCTCGCGCCGACCGGCACGATTGCGTTTCTCATGGATTGCGATACCACTGGCATCGAGCCGGACATTGCGCTCGTGAAATACAAACTGCTCGCGGGCGGCGGCATGTTAAAAATTGTCAACCGGACCGTGCCTGAAGGCTTGCGCCGTCTTGGCTACAGTGCCAACGAAATTGAAAACATCATCGCGCACGTCGAGAAGTTCGACACGATTGAGGACGTCGAGGAAAACGGCGAAACCGTGCGCAGCGGATTGCAGCCGCAGCACCTGCCGGTGTTTGACTGTGCGTTCAAGCCCTTCCGGGGTCAGCGCAGCATCGGTTATCTGGCGCACCTCAAGATGATGGCGGCCGCGCAACCGTTCATCAGCGGGGCGATTTCCAAGACCGTGAACATGCCCAACGAATGCACGGTGGAGGACATCCGGAACACCTACATCGAGGCGTGGAAGATGGGCCTCAAGTGCGTGGCAATTTACCGGGACGGCTCGAAGCGCTCGCAGCCGCTCAACACGAAGAAAACCAATGAAGCGGGCGACAAGACCGCCGGCCCTGCGGCGGTGACGCTCGAGGCGCGGATTGAGGAATTGGAAGCCGAGGTTGCCAAATTGCGGCTCGAATCCGGCAAGCCGCTGCGGCGGCGGCTGACGGATACCCGCACTGCGCTGACGCATAAATTCGACATTGCCGGCCATGAAGGTTACCTCACCGTCGGCCTGTTTGCCGA
>CAZIJO010000248.1:0-6201 GCA_964539515.1 uncultured Bifidobacterium sp.
TCCTGCCGCCAAGCGGGTCCAGCTGGAAGGCATTCTTAACAATTGTGCCGTCAGGTTTAAAGATCGTTGCGATGGCGTCGGCCTCGAACGCCGGGTTGTTAAGCTTGGAGCGATCTTCGCCAACAGTCACAAAGTTGCCGTTGGCAAGTCCAATAGGTGAACTGCCGGTGCGCCCGACCTGCCCCGAGACAGGGACATCATTCGTTTTGGTGGGCCAGAACATGAGGGAAGCAGCCTTGTGGAGCGGGGTCACAGCGAGGGTAAGCGGATCCAGCTTGAAGTTCTGGCCTTGATAATCCCGCAACCCATTTGCGGTCATGAAGTCGAAGAAGTTATTCGACCACCGCGAGTCCGAGCCAAAGGCGCTCGGGAAACTATGGAGCGTAGCCTCGCCCGAAGTCATGTAGTTAACAGCACCATACCGCATGTCACCACCCACCCGACCAGGATTACCGTCCTGGCGGGCAACGTTGTCATTCTGGAGATAGGGGATTCCGGCGTCGGTGTAGAATGCACTGTCCAATTTGGGCGTGCTGCCGTTCGCGGGAATCAGGACCAAAGTGTGCGACATCAGGGTGGAATCATTTGTGGCCTTGGTAATGGCCGCGAGCAGGAAGGTGCTATCGCCCAACAGGCGCGCGGTACCCTCCACACTGCCGCCCGGGATGACGTCGTCGCCGGCAACAAAATTCCCGATCTTGGGCTTGCTTTCCGACGCACTGAACCAGACCAGCGTGTCCGGCACAATGCGCTTCAACCCAATCGAACCGCAGGGAACGGTGGGGTTGAGACTGACCGGGGCCGGGCCCACATCAAAAATTCGCATCGCGAGAATGATGCTCGTCGTAATTGGGCTGTTCAAACTTCCCCACATCGCGGCGATGGTGTTGCCGCGAAAAGCGACCCGCGGACGCCCGTCACCACCATTGCTGGCAAGAGCGTTCGCCGGAGTATCGCGCTCGCTCAGATAAAACACGGGGCCGATTGGGTTGCCACACGGATCAAACAGCCGCGCTTGAGGCAATCCGAACAGATTTGGGTTGCCGACAGGGTCGTTGTTGGCCGCCTGAAACGCGACCACAACCCGCCCGTCTTCAGAGATGCCCGCACCCATACGGTCGCTGCCGCCGCCCGTCGCAGTATCGTCATCCGCCACCCGGCGCGAATAACGGATGCTGCCATCGGCATTAATCACCGTCACCCAAGGCCCGACCGCGCTGGGACAGGCATGGACATAAGCATCCACCCCATTGCCACTGAAACCGACACTGTCCCCGCGACCACCGCCACCCGCTTCGGGATGACCGGTTGCCGCAGCGAGATTGATGTTATTGCCAATCGGATTGCCGTTATTGTCAAACAAACGGATTTTGACCCCACCCTGGTTAAATCGAATCGCGAAACCATTGGCGGTCACCGCGGCCCCATGCCACATGTCTTGCCCAACGGTGTTGGCGCCATCAACTTCTGAAGTCGCGACCGAAAGCGCCTTTACGACCCCTCCCGCCGAATTCAAGACTTTGTAAACCACAACGTTGCCAGCAGTTTGACCGGTCAACAGGCGGTCATCAACTTGCCGGCTCTCGCCTACAAGCAGGATGTTTCCATTCGACAGCCGTTCCCAGTCACCCAGCCGAACGCTGCCCACCGGCTCCACATCGGCATCGGCAAAAGAGGCAATACCGGCTACGCTCGGTCCGCCAACCGTTGCGTCCCGGGTGCCGTTATTGTTAAGGAACTGTACCGCTGGAAAAGAGCCGCCAGCGGCATCCATGATGGCTGCCATCTCGGGAATCTCACAGCCCAGCACATCTGCCGATCCCCCAAGACCAAATCCGTTGCCGAACAGATTCGCTTTGGGCTTTGCTCCCCAAGCCATGTAGGACGGCGTGGCTGAGCCATCCGGCCGGAAGAAGGACCGATAGGTGGTCGTAAGACTCGGCCCCCCAGCTACCGGTGGACAAGGGTCGCCGGGACTAGTGGTGGTGGTGAGCCCGTTGAGCGATACCAAGTTGCCATCTCTACCATAGACCACGAAAACGGCCCCCCAGTAATCCATACTTTCGGTGGCGCCATCATCTTCCCACCCAAGTACCACATTGGTATTGGCAGTAATGACGATGCCACCAGTTTCGAGATTGGCGTTGTTGAAGTTGGTGTTGACGTCGATGGTCGGCGTTCGTGGGATCAGCCCGGCGTCGGCGGGAGTCCCCACGGTCTGGGCCATTGTGAGCGACGCGGCGAACGCAGTCGCACTGAGGGTTAGGAGCAACTTTTTCATGCGGTATTGTTGGTGTTTGAACAGCCAAAGCTCGTTGGCAAACAATAATTCTTCAGTGGTTTGATACGCGCTTCGGTATGGGTTTCTGGTTACGATTAAATTCCTAAACGAAGACTTGTCAGATGGCAAGCTTTATTTTTCATCCGATTTCATTCTCTCCCACCATTCGAACCGAGCACCCCTATCGCCAAAGTCCGCCTTTCATTTGACTTGAGTCCACGAATCAGACTTAACTGCGTCAGTGTCCTCGCCGACCGAATCACCAGCGTCTGAACCATGAGCCAACACCCGAAGCTCCGTAAATCCACCCACCTTGGTCGGTTCATGTCCGGATTCGCCGCCGGGGTGTTGATGGTGTTGTTTGCCGGTTTCGTTTGGCGGGTCGGTTTCCCGCCGCGAGAATCCGCACCCGAGCCAGGTATCCAGCACCCGGACGCTAAAGGAACCAACCATCCAAGTTCTGCTTCGGAGATAAACGAGTATCCGAGTTTAAAATCCGGCCGCGAACTGGCGCAGCAAGCGTGCGGCACGTGCCACATCTTCCCGGAACCGGAGATAGCGGACCGATTTACGTGGGCGAATGGTATCTTGCCGCGCATGAGCTACTGGCTTGGTTACGATACGGTCGTTTGGACCAATGAACCAGGAGGCGATCAGGTGGTCGCCTCCGGCAAAGTCCCCAAGGAGCCACTCGTACCATTTGTCGATCTGAAAACCATCGAAAGCTATTACCTGGCGGCCGCTCCGATCCAACCCCTGCCCCAAGTCCCCAAGCCAGAGGTGAAAGTAGGGCTGAAACACTTCCGCGTCCGACCGAGCACCTATCGCACCGGTCAGCCGTTGATTACCGTGGTGAAGATCGACGAAAAGTCCCGGCGATTGCTCATTGGTGACGAGAAGATCAGGAAACTGGTGATCCTCAAACCCGAGGGCGCCATTGCCGCAACCTTGGACATGCCCAACCCAATCGTGCATCTGCTAGAACGACCCGATGGTTACTATGCCAGTCTCATTGGCAGCATCTATCCGTCGGATCTGGCACAGGGAAAGTTGGTCCACCTTCAAGACCCTTCAAGCAACCTGCTAAGCGCGGATGCTGTCCCCAAAGTCCTGATTTCTGATCTTCGTCGCCCGGTGGAATCGGCGGTCGCCGACTTTAACCAGGACGGACGCGAGGACTTGGTGGTGGCGAGCTTTGGCAACATCTTGGGGGACTTCGCCTGGTACGAACAAAAACCGGAGGGTGTTTATACAGAACAGGTCTTGCTGGACCGTCCGGGCACCGTCGCCGTCAAAGTGGGTGATTTCGATGACGACGGGCGGCCGGATATTGTTGTCTTGATGGCCCAAGCGAAGGAGGGGATCTCACTTTTTCTCAACCGTGGTCAGGGCCAGTTCGAGGAAAAGATCGTGGTTCAAAAGCACCCCGCCTGGGGCTTCACCCACCTGGAGCTCGTGGATTTCAACCAAGACGGCAAGCTGGATCTGCTGGTCACGAACGGCGACAACGGCGACAACATTACCTTCCCGAATTGCGCCAAGCCGTACCACGGGGTTCGCCTGTATTTGAACGAGGGGAAGGGGGAGTTTCGCGAGGCGTGGTTCTATCCAATGCACGGTGCGTATCGGGCTTTGGCGCGCGACTTTGACCTGGATGGTGATCTGGATCTGGTTGCCATCGCGTTCTTTCCCGACTATTTCGGAGTGTCCAAGGAAAGCTTCGTCTACCTGGAAAACCAAGGGGCGATGAACTTCGCAGCCTCAACCTTCGTGCAGAGCATCAGCGGGCGCTGGGTCACAATGGATGCCGGGGATCTGGACGGAGACGGGGACCCCGACATAGTTCTGGGAGCTTACAACCGGTCGTTCGGTGATGTCCCTAAAACCCTGGCCAAAAGCTGGGAGGAACGCGGCTCATCCATCTTGCTGCTGGAAAACACGGCGCGTGGGAAATGAGTATGACCGCTGGGTGAACCAAAGAGCTAATGGCCGATCCGTTCGCCAGTCCGGCTGCCGGTGCTTAATTGTCCGCGCCCCAGGTTGAATCCATCAATACAACGTGTCGAAGTGTTCCGGCATATTGCCGAAACTGGGTTTAACGGTTTCCACGTGACCATCCGCCAAGGTGACGGTCCCTTTCCCGGAGTGGCGGTTGCTGATATGGCTGGGCAGAGAGGTGAAAGGCGGGGGATGGGCCAAGCCAACAAGTTTGACCGTCGTTGGGGTCCAACGGCCGTCATCCGGCAGATTCCGGTAGGAGTGCTCTTCCACCATCATGAGTTTGGCGGAGGGGAGGCGAACCATCGTTGACTTAAAAAGCAACGGATTGCCGTAACCTGGGTCACCGGGAATAAGGGAAGTAATCCCGTGATTGATCCCATTGAGGGTCAGGCCGGTGCCCTCGAACCAACTATTGGCTGTGTAACTGTACAGATAGTTGCCCACGGGTTGCCCGTTCGGCGTCACCGCCCGGATCGCAATGTCCTTATCTGAAGGGCAGCGAAACAAATTGGTGACGAAGCGGCCGATCATGGGAACGATGGCGCCATTGTTCACATCCGACCGACGGGAGTTGGCAGCGATCCGGGGATCATCCCAGTTCCAATAAATCCAGTCTTCTTCCACCGGCGGTGTGGGTTGTCTGGCGGCGCATCCGGGAAAAACATCCCGGTATTCACCCACGTAAAGCATGAATGCCAATCCAATCTGCTTTTGGTTGCTGACACAATTGACCCACTGCGCTTTAGCTTTGGATTTGGAAAGCGCCGGCAAAAGCATGCTGGCCAAAATCGCAATGATGGCGATAACGACCAGCAACTCAATCAAGGTGAACGCTTGCGAAACTGTCCGCGCATAACGAATCGGCCCCGGCAGGCATTGGCTTGGCACGACGCGCCCGGCACGACCGAACCTTGGGGAACGCGACTTGGGAAGGAAAGCAGCAATACGGTTTTTGGTCCTAGCTTTCATATTTGATAGCGACTCTTGCTCTGGTTGTGTTCCAAGTCAACCGATTTTTCCCCGTGGCAGCACGGCTAATTTCCGGTTCAAGCACCGGCTATTTCTTTTGCGGAGTTTCCTTCTGAGGATTGAACTCGGCATCCAATTCCTTCAACACGGCGTAGAGTCGTTGCAGGCCTTCCTCAGTCGCCTCCTTGTGCTGGCGACCCGCGGAATTGTCAATTTCGTGCGTGATACGGATGAATCTTGCCAAAATCGCATCGACCCGTTGCTTCTTTTCGCCCTCCAGCTTTCGTGACAACGCCTCGGCAAACGTGCCCACGTAATACATCTGATTGTGGATGAAAAGCAGGCCGTTGGTCTTGAACGCCTCATTCAATATGGCCTGTTGTTGCTGAATGGCTGCATTCACGGCCTCGGGAGAGTGTGGATCGATCTTGACCGTCGGCTCTGATTTCTTGCAACCGAAACCGACGAGGCTGGCTATCGTTGCCGTGACACCGACGGCGCTGAGTACTTTGTTTTTCATGGTGACTGTGAGGAAGCTGGCTTGAATTTCATGCTTTAGCCGGAAACTAGCAAACCTAATCGCTTGACACATCATTGGACTTCTCCCCATGAACCAAACCAGATGGAGTTACGAAAGGCCGGGCTTATGCCCCGTGGTTGCGTCGGCCGAAATGGAGGCAAGACCCGCCCCGCGGGTTATCGAGAAAACCCCGACCAGAAGAAGAATGTCGCCCAGCGGCAAAAGTGCGATCCCCACCCCAGGATCGCCCGCGTGAATTACCACGCCACCGAACATGACCCGCCGAAACCAATTATGGAGAGCGCACCTTTATCATTTAACCAACTAGTCAGGGCGCCCTGCCGGGCGCACAAAAGAGAAGGGCCGCCCGTTGCGGCGGGCCGTGTTGGTTAGTGAGGCGAACTGAGCCGATCGGGCAAAGGACAGGCGC
>CAZIJO010000248.1:6211-8153 GCA_964539515.1 uncultured Bifidobacterium sp.
AATTACCACGCCACCGACCCGGACCCGCCGAAACCAATTATGGAAAGCGCACCTTTATCCTTTAACCGACCCGTCAGGACGCCCTGCCGGGCGCACCAAAAGAGAAGGCCCGCCGTTTCCGGCGGGCCTTGTTGATTCTTCAGGCTAACTGAGCCGATCGGTCAAGGCACAGTCGCGGAGATGGCAAACGGCGAGGTCTGGCCGCTGTTACCCGCAGCCGCCGAACCGACACGGTAGAATGCGCTGGCTGCGGGATCCGCAAACACCGCCGGACTCGCTGCCGCTGTGGTAAAGTCCGTATACGTCCCATTCACGGTGGCCGAGCGGGCAACGCTGTAAGGCGCAGCTCCTCCAATAAAGGTCAACGTCGTGTTATTCCCACTCCGCGCGATCGAGGAGATGGTCGGGGGCGCCGATGATTTGATGTAGTTGGCATTAATCGTCACCTTCGTCCCAGCGGTGATGCCCAGGCTGCTGGTATTGAATGTGAAAGCTCCGACGGCCGGATTGGAATCCGCCGCAGAGTTGTCTGCGAACGTACCCAGGTACTTCTTGCCTTGCGGAACGCCAGCCGTATCGCCTTCCGGATCCGCCACGTAGACATCCACCTCCACCCGCGCAACATTGGGCAACGGAAGCCCGCAGGTGCCGGTCAACGATTTTGTGGTGACAGTTGTGATGACCGGCGTGATGGGATTGGCCCCGGCCACGTCGATGAACTTGTTGTAGAGGTTCAGGCCGAAGGTCTCATCCACCGGCATGACCGCATTGTTGATCAGCGAATTGCCGCGCATTGAAATCCACGCATTGTCGTCCGGGGCGTTCGGATTGACCGAAAATCCGATCGTGTCATACAGCGTGTTGGCCTCCAACGCATCGTTGATCCCGTCAAAATCCGAACCGAATTGAACCTTCGTCCGGGCGCTGAAGTTAAACTCGTCTTCGGCAAAAATGCCCAGATTCGGCCGGCTGCCATCCCGCGCCAGACCAAAGATGTTGCCGGCAAAGACGAACACCTTGTTGCCCGTGCCGTAGAACAACGGCGCCGTCGCCGGAAACAGATTGCCTTCTTCGGCATCATTGGCCCCGTTGCCGTCGGTACCGATCACAATACTGGGCACTTGCGTGTCGTCATAGCGTCCGATTTCCATGTCCGCCGGTCCCAGGAACTGGTTGCCCGCCACCGTACAACGAATGCCTTCGCCCGCAATGGTCAAGCCCAAAGCGCCGAGAACGTTGAATTCCGCCCGTGGATTCGACGAGCCGGCCTTCACACCAATCGTCATGTTCTCCATGTTGGGCAGCTCCGGCCGGGTGCCGCCCGTTCCTTTATCGCGATGACGGAACGCCGCAATGGCCGCCCCGCTCGGAAATTCCGCGCCCGTCGCCGGATCAAACCCGATCCAGCAGCCGGAAATGTGGAAATTCTTGGACGAGCCTTGGGGATAGTTGAAGCGGTCCTTGACGGCGGTATCCAGACCGTAGTCCAGCGCCACGGCCACCGCATACTCGCTCAACCCGGCAGCCGCGCTGTTGGCCCCGTCGCCCAGGAAGGCCAGACCTTTGATCGTGACGTTGGTCGCCCGGTAAATGCCCAGAATGGCAACTTCACCGGGGGTGTAGGGAATCTCAGAGTTGGGCGTGAAACCACCCCGCTCGAACGTGCCCGCCGTGCCGGGAGGCGACCCAGCCATGCTGGAGTTGTCGATCGCCGGCGACACGGGATTCAACGTGCCGAAGAACACATAAGCCATGTCGCGGAAATTGGCGTTCGGAGCACGCGCATCCAAGACGATCTTGATCTTGGCATCGTTGGTCTGCGTGATCGGCTTGGTGTTCACCGACGAACCCGGCTGGCTATAACCGTCGATCGTGGTGTTGTCCTTGATCAGGACCGGAAACCCGCCCGCCGGCGGCACAATGTAATGCGGCCCAGCACCGG
>CAZIJO010000249.1:0-8035 GCA_964539515.1 uncultured Bifidobacterium sp.
AATTCGCTCTGCGGCCTTTTTATTGTTGCAGGATTACGTTTTGAGCGGCGCAATGACTCCAAAGGACAAGCAACTACATAACACATCAAAGGCTGATGGAGATGAAGACCGTGAAGGATTCTTTTCAAGACACGAGCACGAGAAGCCATCGGAAAATGGACTGCTTTTGAGTGCATATCATTATAGCCAATACGGGGCATCAGCATTTGCCATTGACGAAATGGAAGCACTGGCGAATGAGGTTGGTGTCACTATTCCCGAACGGCTTGATATGACTTTTCTGCAAGCAAAACGCCAGGGTAAGAATCTTTTCCTTCGCGCAGGAAAAAAGGCATTCCGACCAACTGTTCATGGGGAAACATTTTTCAAAAAGACCTACCAAGTTTCCAAAGGCACACAACAGAAACAACCCACGAAGACAATCGACCATTGACAGGATGACCAAACAATCCACAGCCTCACCCAACGACACCACGCCGCCCGCTTCGCGGCTCCCCCTGCGCGGTTGGGCGCTCGATCTGGCGCGGCGCTGGAACGGCGGCAGTTATTCGTTGTTCGTTTTGCACGGAAACATTTTCGACCTCTTCCCGCTGCCCGAAGGCGACGGGGTCAGTTATTTGCCCTTGAAGACTTTCCTGATGCGCCGCCTTTTCCCCGAGCGCTCCTGCCTGCTGTTCTACGACATTTCCGGCGGCCTCACCTTCGGGTCGCCCGACATGCAAAAGCGGTTCTTTGAGTGGCTGGAGATCTTTGACAACGTCGAGAACACTAATTTTCACCAACAGGGACCACCAAAGAATTTCCTCGCCCTCGCACCGCTGCTCACGCGCTTCTTTCTCAAAGTGGCCGAAGATGACCGCCAATGGAAGGGCGTGACGCTGGTCATTGATTTTCCCGAGAAGCTGATCCCGGCCACCGAGCAGGCCGGGGCGAGTGTCGAGGAACGCATTAATCTGGTCACCTTCCTGAAATGGGCTTCGGCCCCGGAGTTGTCGCGCATAGATGTTGGTGTTCTCCTGGTCACGGAATCGGCAACCGAGTTGCACGCCGACCTGCTGCGCAATCCGCATGTCGCGCAGGTGCGCATCGAGTTGCCGGATGCCGAAGAACGGCAGCGGTTCCTGCAATCCGGCTGGGCGGAAAAGCTGGCCGACGGAAGACCCTTCACCGAATGGAGCGACTTCTCGCCCGCGGAACTGGCGACGCGGACGGCGGGCTTGAATGTTCTGCGGCTTCAGCATTTTGTGGCCGAAGCCATCCGCAACGGCATCCGCATCACCGCGGATCATCTGGCGGCCAGCAAGAAGCGGCTCATCGAGGAGTTCTGCCAGGGGTTGGTGCGCTTCAAAGATCCCAAACCCGGCGTTACGCTCGATCGCGTCGCCACGCACACGGCGGCGAAGGCCAAGCTGCGCGAGCTGGCCTGGCTCATCAAAAACAACAAGACCGATGTGCTCGAACGCGGAGTGCTTTTGCCGGGGCGCGTCGGGGTCGGAAAATCTTTTCTCGTGGATTGTTTTGCCAGCGAATGCGGCCTGCCAGTCATGGAACTGGGCGAGTTCCGGTCGAAATGGGTAGGGGACACGGAACGGCAGCAGGCGCGAATTCTCATGACCATCCGGGCGCTCGGACCGGTGATCGTGGTCGTGGACGAGGCGGACGCCGTGTTTGGCTCGCGCGACACGGATGCCGGCGACAGCGGGGTCTCGGGCCGGGTCTTTGCCGCCTTCGCCGCGCACATCGGCGATTCGGCGCTGCGGGGACGGGAGCTGTGGGTGGCAATGACTTCCCGCCCGGACTTGCTCGCCATCGACATGAAACGCCAGGGCCGCTTCGGCCTCTGCGTGCCATTGTTTCCGGCGCAAAGCCCGGACGATGTGCTCGAACTTTTCACGGTCGTCGCCAAGGTCAAAAAGATTGCATTGGCCGATGCAATCAAAACTTACATTCGCGAACACCTTGGTAACCGTCCACTAACCGGCAGCGACATTGAGGCGATCCTCACGCGGTCGAAAGAACGAGCCGTGCTGGCAAAACGCGATGACGAGGTACAACTGGCCGACCTGGAGGAGGCGGTGAATTCGTTCATTGATCCGCTCGACCCGGAGTTGCTCGCGCTTCAGGAACTTGCGGCGGTCCTGGCCTGTTCGGACCGTCGTTATCTGCCCGAGCGCTACCGGGAAGCAGATCGGGCGGCGCTCCTCGAGGCTTTCGCCCGGCACAAAATGCGCGCCGGTCGCCGGTGAATTGACGTCGGTTCAGTCAGGCTACAAATCGAACGGGAACGTATAATTGAGGCCGTCGTGCCGGCGGCTATGCTGGTGCCAAGATTGAGAACATACTATGCAAACCATCAAGAAAGACGAACTCTTCCGCAACCTCGGCGACTTTCTGAAGTCAAAGGGGATTGAACTGAACGAAGGCAGCTATACCACTCGCATCCAGAAAGGCTGCAACCTGCTGGCAGACGTGATCAACGCCACACAAAAAACGGTAAAGCAAACCAAGGATCAAATGGACCAGGCGTTGGATCAACTTCGCCAGACCATCCACCAGCGCACCGCCCCCAAGCCGCCGCCCCAAGCCAGGAGCAAGACCAAGGCAAAACCGCAAACGAAACGTCCCGCGGCAACGAAAGGGAAAACCCAAAAGGGCAACCCGAGAGTTTGATGCTTCGGGACAACACGCCGCTCCACTGCCGTTTCAAGGTTCAGTCGCGGAAATACTTCTTCCTTTCCAATTTGTCGCGTACGCGTTGAAATGCCGTACCGATGAAATCGCCGATCAACCAACTGCTGTTGTGGATCGGCCTGGCGGCTGCCGTGCCGGGGCGGGCCGAGGTTGATTTTAATCGCGACATTCGGCCGCTCCTGTCGGACAACTGCTATGCCTGTCACGGTCCGGATAGTGGCAAGCGCAAGGCCGGGCTGCGACTTGATATTCACGCCGGCGCCACGGCTGATCGGGGTGGTTATGCCGCTGTCGTTCCGGGCGAGCCCGGGAAAAGCGCACTGATTCAGCGCATCCTCTCCAAGGACCCCGAGGACATGATGCCGCCCCTCAACAGTTTGAAGAAGTTGAGTGAGGCTCAGAAGCAGCGGCTGGTGACCTGGGTTCGCGAAGGGGCTGGGTGGGCCGACCATTGGGTGTTTACTCCGCTGAAAGCAGTAGCGCCGCCAAAAGTAAAGAACCGCAAATGGCCGCAGAATGCGATCGACCATTTCATCCTCGCCCGATTGGAGTCGGAAGGGCTGAAACCCTCCCCGGAGGCTGACCCGCGGACCCTTTTCCGCCGCTTGAACTTTGATCTGGTCGGCCTGCCACCGGCCCCTGCGGAGACGGAGGCGTTTCTGGCCGACCCAAGTCCGGACGCGTACGAAAAGACCGTGGATCGGCTGATGCGTTCCCCGCGGTACGGCGAGCGTATGGCGATACCCTGGCTGGACCTCGTCCGCTATGGCGACACGGTGGGGATTCATGGCGACCAGACGCAGAACATCTGGCCCTACCGGGATTACGTCATCCGCGCGTTCAATCAAAACAAACCCTTCGATGATTTTACAATCGAGCAATTGGCCGGCGACCTTCTGCCTGGGGCATCCACCGACCAGAAGATCGCTTCCGGTTTCAACCGCCTGAATCTGACTACCGAGGAGGGTGGCGCCCAGGACAAGGAATACCTGGCCAAATACGCCGCCGACCGCGTGCGGGCCGTTTCGACCGTGTGGATGGGGGCGACCATGGGCTGCGCCGAGTGCCATGATCACAAGTTCGATCCCTACACCGCCAAGGATTTCTATCGATTCGCGGCTTTCTTTGCCGACCTTCAGGAAGTGGGTGCATACAAAGGCGGCAACGGGTTCCGCCCACCGGAAATGCCGCTGCCCTCGCCGCAACAGGCGGCCCGACTCAAAGAGCTTGAAGCCGCTTTCGCCGCTGCCGTCGAAGAACTCAATGCCCTCAAACCGCGTATCACTGCGGCTCAAGTCGAGTGGGAAACTTCCATGACCCAACCGAACCCGCCGGGGGGCGAGGCTTCACCCGTGCCGGAGAAGATAACCAAGCTGCTCGCCGCCAACCCCGCTGATCGGAGCCAGGGCCAACAACAGGAGCTCACGGATTGGTTCGCCCGCAGCCGTCCGGAATTCGCCGAGGTTTGGAATCGTCACGCTGCACTCAAGCTCGAACGGGCGCAACTTCAGGCGGAGATACCCCGGACCCTGGTGTCGGTTGCGGTCGAGCCGCGGGTGACGCGCATTCTGCACCGGGGAGATTGGATGGATACGACGGGGGAGGAGGTCGCGCCGGGAGTGCCGCATTTCCTCAAACCAATTGAGGCTTCGGACCGCCGGGCCACCCGGCTGGATCTGGCTCGGTGGCTCGTGGCGACCGACAATCCCATGACGGCTCGCGTGTTCGTCAACCGGCTCTGGCAGCTTTATTTCGGCACCGGACTGTCCAAGGTGTTGGACGATCTCGGTGCGCAGGGCGAATGGCCGACGCATCCGGAGCTGTTGGATTTTCTAGCGTGGGAATTTCAGCACCAGGGCTGGGACGTCAAACACCTGGTGCGTTTGATCGTCACCTCCGCGACCTATCGTCAGTCCTCAGCCCTGCGTCCGGAATTGGCGGCGCGCGATCCGTTCAATCGGTTGTTGGCCCGACAATCCCGCTTCCGCCTGCCCGCCGAAATGGTGCGTGACAATGCGCTTCAGGTCAGCGGCCTTCTGGTGACCGACATGGGTGGGCCCGGGGTGAAGCCGTATCAGCCGGACGGTTACTGGGATTATCTCAATTTTCCCAAGCGCACCTACGTGGCGGATACGGGGCCCAATCAATACCGGCGCGGAGTCTACACGCACTGGCAACGGCTGTTTCTTCATCCGATGCTCAAGGCCTTCGATGCGCCCAGCCGCGAGGAATGCACTGCGGAACGACCGATATCCAATACCCCGCTGGCAGCGTTGGCCTTGTTAAATGATCCGACTTTCGTGGAAGCGGCCCGTTCGCTGGCGGAGCTGGCGCTGCAACAAGGCGGCCCGGACACCGACGGTCGAATCCAGTGGATGTTCCGTCAGGTCCTGAATCGTGGCGCGCGCCGCGCGGAGCAAAAGCAATTGCGTCACCTGCTGGAGGCGGACCTGCAGGAGTTTCAGGCACATCCCGAGCGGGCTGGCAAGTTGCTGAAAACCGGGCTCAAACCATCGGCGTCGGATTTGGATTTGGCGGAACTCGCCGCCTGGACTTCAGTGGGGCGCGCGGTCCTGAACTTGCACGAGACCATTGTCCGGTATTGACCCATGTTGGATGAACAAATTCCGTTTGCGTAGCCTGGCGAATCCATGAGCGACATGACCCAGCTTTTGAATGCGGCCTCCGGGGGCGATCCGCGGGCCGCGGCGGAGCTGCTTCCGCTGGTGTACGAGGAACTGCGCCGGCTGGCGGCATTTCGGCTCGCGGGCGAACGTCAGAGCCACACGCTCCAGCCCACGGCCCTGGTTCATGAGGCCTGGCTCAAGATATCCAGTGACGACGCTCGCACCTGGCAGGGACGCCAGCATTTCTTTGCCGCCGCCGCGGAAGCGATGCGCCGCATCCTGGTGGACCGCGCCCGCCGCCGGCTGGCGGCCAAACGCGGGGCCGGGGAGGAGTGTCTCGATGCCGACGAATTGGACTTGCCCGCCCCCGCCCCGGATGACCAGCTGCTTGCCCTGAATGAGGCGCTGGCAAAGTTCGCGACGCTGGATGCGCGCAAGGCCGAGTTGGTGAAGTTGCGTTATTTCGTCGGCCTGACCTTCGAGGAGGCGGCGGAGGTGCTCGGCATCGCGGTGCCGACCGCCAAGCAGTGGTGGGCTTACGCCCGCGCCTGGCTCGCGGTCGAGATTCGCGCCCCCGCCGCCCAATTACCGTTCCGGATTTCTTGAACTGATCCTCGCGGCGGCCACTTGCCAGTCCCCGCAATCTCAACTGCCCCCTTGACACCCCGGGCTGCCGGTGACATAGAGAAGGCAGCCCAAATTAATCCAAACTATAATCCAAAGTTTTGTGCCGCCATGAAGCCAATTCTCCACGTAGAGAATGTCCGCGCCACACCCCAGCGCGCTGCCCGGCTGAACGGTTTCACCTTGATCGAACTGCTGGTGGTGATCGCTATCATTGCGATTCTCGCCGCCATGCTCCTGCCCGCCCTCGCTCGTGCCAAGGTGAAGGCGCATCAGACCCGGTGTCTGAGCAATTGTCGTCAGATCGGCCTCGCTTACATCATGTATGCCGATGATAACAACACGAGCTATCCGCGCTCCTGGGGATGGAACGCCGACGGCGGCGCTCTTGGCAAGGTGAATGATCACCACGGTGGCGCCACTGCCCCCACCAATCGCCCGTTGAATCACTACACCCAGGCGCTCGAGGTTTTCCGTTGCCCGGCGGATGTTGGCGACTATTTCTACACGAATAAGACTGCCTGGGACGCGTTCGGGAATAGCTACCGCACCCAGTTTGGCGTGAACACCTTTCGCACCCGCCATGTGACGGCGCACATGCAAGACACAGCCATCCGCCCGATCAAGACCAGCGAAGTCAACGTCAGCCCGGTGAACAAGCTCATCCAGGGGGACGTACCCTGGCACGGCAACCGCCCGCCGCAGGATTACCGCAGCGCCTGGCACAATGTGCGCGGCGTGCGCGGCCACAATATTCTCTGGGGCGATGGCCACGCATCGTTCTACAAATTCCCCAAGGAGATGGAGGATCAACGTCTGTGGTCGCTCTACGTGCCCGACAATGACCGGACCGATCCCCTGCGGCCGCAGATCAATTTCCACTGGTGGTAACGGGGCGACCTCCGCGCGGCTTCGATTTGCTGCGGCAATGCTTTCCTTGAACCGGAGCGCCGGTCTCCGACCCGGCGTGTTTGTGGGTTTTCGCCATCAATGCGCCGGATCGGAGATCGGCGCTCCGGTGCCGGTGGGCGAATTGGTCGGGTAGTGGCGACAACTCACGAGCCGAAGCGGCTTATGGAATCGCTCTCCCGATGGCGGTTTGCAATTCGCTTGCGGTAATAATCCTCCCATCGCCACCTGCGCTATTCCTTCTTTCCCTTGGGCAGGTGCGTATCCCAAGTGCGCCCGGACTCCGGCTGAATGTGGGTGAAGCCCATCCCGGCCGGCGGATTGGGAATGCGGATGAGATGCTGACACCCGGGACATTGAATCTGCCGACCGGCAAACTGGGCTTCGCACTTCAGCGGTTGGTCGCAGTGCGAACAGTAAAACTTGAATTCAGAGGTGCTCATAGGTTCTACCTCCATAAGCGCAAAAACCACGGAAAAAGTATATCGAAATTTCATCCATACTTTTTATCCCCAAATTGCGCTTAATCTGGTAGATGAATACCGCAAACCCAAACATGAAGCCGGCAGCGCAACGTGAGGAAGCCCTGTTTCAAGCCGCCATCCTCCTGACTGCGGCCGAGCGCGCCAGCTTTCTCAATGGCGCCTGTCACGGCGATCCCGCCCTGCGGCAGCGCTTGGAGTCGCTACTCGCCGCGCATGAGGAATCCACGGGCGTGCTGGCAGAAACCGCGCCCCGCGCCAAAGCCACCATCAAGCTCGACCTGACCCCGGCCCCGGACGAAGCGCTGGGCACACGCATCAGCCACTACAAACTGCTGCAACGGTTGGGCGAGGGGGGCTGCGGCGTGGTGTACATGGCCGAGCAGGAAGAGCCGGTCCGCCGCCGGGTGGCGCTCAAAGTCATCAAGCTGGGGATGGATACGAAGTCAGTTGTGGCCCGGTTCGAGGCGGAGCGGCAGGCCCTGGCGATGATGGACCATACGAACATCGCGAAGGTGCTGGACGCCGGTACCACCGACACCGGCCGGCCCTATTTCGTCATGGAACTGGTGCGCGGGATCAAGATCACCGAGTACTGCGATCGGAACCAATTGACCACCGAGGCGCGCCTGGAACTGTTCATCGCCATCTGCCAGGCGGTGCAGCACGCGCATCAGAAGGGGATCATTCACCGCGATCTCA
>CAZIJO010000250.1:0-7986 GCA_964539515.1 uncultured Bifidobacterium sp.
TGAACCGGCTCGATTTGGCGAATTGGCTGGTGGCGCGGGACAATCCGCTCACCGCCCGCGTGGTGATGAACCGGCTTTGGAAGCAGTTTTTTGGGGTGGGCCTTTCCCGCGTCGTCGATGATCTCGGGGCCCAGGGCGAATTGCCGCCAAACCAGGCTTTGCTCGACTGGCTCGCCTGTGAGTTCATGGACTGCGGCTGGGACGTGAAGCACATGGTGCGGTTGATGGTCACCAGCGATGCCTACCAGCAAACTTCCGTGCCCTCGAAAAAACTGCGGGCGCGCGATCCGCTGAATCGGGAACTGGCGGTGCAGAGCCGGTGGCGGCTGGACGCCGAGCTGGTGCGTGACAACGCGCTGGCGGTTTCCGGGCTGCTGGTGGACCGGATCGGCGGTCCGAGTGTGAAGCCGTACCAACCCGATGGCTACTGGGAGAATTTGAATTTCCCGGTGCGCAGTTACGACGCCACCGCCGGGGCGGACCAATACCGGCGCGGACTCTACGTGTGGTGGCAGCGCTCGTACCTGCATCCCAGCATGGTGGCCTTCGACGCTCCGACACGGGAGGAATGTGCCGCCGAGCGCAACCGCTCGAACATTCCGCAGCAGGCGCTCGTGCTCTTGAACGATCCAACTTATGTCGAGGCGTCGCGGGCTTTGGCCGCCCGGATTCTGCGTGAGGGCGGGGCTGATACGAAGACGCGGCTCCATTGGGCGTGGCGTCAGGTGCTGGCCCGCGCGCCGCGCACCGACGAGTTGAAGACGATTCAAGCCATGATCGAGAAGCAATCCGCCGAATACCGGGCCGATCCCGCTGCGGCGCCGGCCCTGCTGAAAATCGGTCAATCGCCGGCGCCACCGGAGGTCGAACCAGCGGAACTGGCCGTGTGGACTAACATTGCCCGGGTGCTGCTCAATCTTCACGAGACGATTACGAGGGGGTGATGAAAAACACCAAACCTCAAAAACCAAACACCAAAGAACTTTCAAACTCTAAACCGGAGGCGACCGTGACTTATGTTGCTGGCAATGGGGGTGGGGCTTGGGTTCTCAAGGATGAGAAGACGGAGGTTCCGGAACGGCGGCATCCGTTCGACTTTGAGGAGCGAACTGCTCTCTTTGGCGAAGACATCATTCGATTTGCGAAGCGGATTCCTCGCAACCCTGGCAATGACCGGCTGATCAATCAAATCGTCGGTTCGGGCACCAGCGTCGGCGCCAATTTTTGCGAAGCGAATGATTCTGTTTCCAAGAAAGATTTCCGATACTGTGCCAAGCGATGTATCAAAGAAGCCAAGGAAACGCGTTTCTTTTTGCGCATGATCGCAACCGCCGAGCCGTCACTGGCGGAAGAAGCTCGGCGGCTCTATCGCGAGGCGACGGAACTGATCCGAATATTGGTGACGATGCACAAGAATTGACGGCCGCGGCATTTTGAATTTGAAGCTTGGTGTTTCTTTGGTGTTTGGGCTTTGGTTTTTGGTGTTTTGAAATACGCCTTTTGTATTCGTTATGAGCAACAATACTGACCTTTCTGCGCTGGACCGCAGTTTCAACCGCCGCACCTTCTTGGGCCGAACCGCGCAGGGCATCGGCGGACTGGCGCTTGCGTCACTCCTCAACCCGACGCTCCTTTCCGCGGCGGCGGCCACTGCCCGGAAGGACAAATGGACCGGTGCCGCGCACCCGCTCGATTATCCGCAAAAGGCTAAACGCGTCATCTGGCTGAGCATGGCGGGCGGGCCGTCGCATCTTGAGACGTTCGATTACAAGCCCAAGCTGGCGAAGATGCATGGCGAGCCAATGCCGGAGTCGTTTACCAAGGGAAAACAGATTGCCCAGTTGCAGGGACAGAAACTGGTTTGCTTCGGGCCGCAGCATGGCTTCACCAAGTTCGGCCGCAACGGGACCGAGATTTGCGAACTGTTTCCGCAAATTGGTTCGGTGATGGATGAGATCTGTCTGATCCGCTCGATGACCACGGAGGCCATCAATCATGATCCGGCGCACATGTTCATGAATACCGGTTCGCAGATTGCCGGCCGGCCCAGCATGGGCGCCTGGACGACTTATGGCCTGGGAGCGGAGACCGAGGACCTGCCCGGCTTCGTGGTGCTGACCTCGTTGGGCAAGGGCGGACAGAATCAGCCGATTGCCGCCCGGCAATGGGCGGCGGGTTTGTTGCCGAGCCGGTTTCAAGGGGTGCACCTGCGCGGCAAAGGCGATCCCGTGCTCTACCTCAGCACGCCGGCCGGCGTGACGCACGCCCAGCAGAAGGACGTGGTGGATGCCATCAACAAGATCAACGCGAAATACGACACCATTGTCGATGATCCGGAAATCGCGACGCGCATCGTGCAATACGAGATGGCGTTCAAGATGCAGACCAGCGTGCCGGAGCTGATGGATATCAAACCGGAAGGGGCGAAGACGCTCGAACTTTACGGCTGTCAGCCGGGCGATGGTTCCTTCGCGGCCAATTGTCTACTCGCCCGCCGGCTCGCTGAACGCGGCGTGCGCTTCATTCAGCTATACCACAAGGATTGGGATCACCACGGTGGCGTCAAGGATGGCATCAAGCTCAAGGCCCAGGAAATTGACCGTGCCTGCATGGCGCTGATCACGGACCTCAAGCAGCGTGGGATGTTAGACGAGACGTTGATCGTCTGGGCCGGCGAATTCGGGCGCACGCCGATGAGCCAGGGTGGCGACGGTCGGGATCATCACAATGCCGGCTTCAGCATCTGGCTGTGCGGCGGCGGGATCAAGCCGGGGATCGTTTACGGCGCGACGGACGAGCTGGGCTATGCCGCGATTGAGAATCCAATTGATGTCCACGACCTGCACGCGACGATGCTTCGCCTGCTGGGCATCGAGCACACCAAACTCTCGGTGAAATTCCAGGGGCTCGACGCGCGCCTCACCGGGATTGCCGGGAAGACGATCACCGAGATTCTGGCGTAGTCATTTCTTGGCAAAGGCCGGGGGGCGACGCATCCGCTCAGCGGAAGCCGCTGAGTTCCATCGCTCCGTTGGCCGCCGCCCAACGTCAACCCCGAAGGCGGTTCGCTCCGTCGGGTTCGGTGACACCGTTCGGTGCTTGCGGTTGATCGCTCAGCGGTCTGGTTCATTACCCTTCGTGGCGCGCCAAATGGCAGGCAGAACAGGCTGATCAGACGGCACGCGAAAAGTTATAAACCATTCCACGAATTGTAGCTGCAGGGCCAGGGGTGTTCCGGCATAGATTGACACCAGATGAACGCATCGTTAAGAATGAATCGTTGTTGTTGGTTCGGAGTTCCGGAAAGTCTGCGCCTGAACATGAAACTGACAAAGTTAATCGCCGTTCCGATTGCGCTGGCCGTTCTCGGGGCGATTACCACCCCCGCTGCCTTGGCCGAAGAGGGCGTGGCGCTGGCCATCGTTTACGATACGTCGGGCAGCATGAAGGAGCCGGTCAAGGACGAATCCGGCAAATTCACTCCAAAATACCTCATCGCCAACCGGGCCTTGATTGCCATCGCCAACCGCCTTCAAACTTTCGCCACCAATTCGACCGCGGGTGTTCCGCGCAAAATCAACGCGGGGTTGTTCGTGTTTCGGCAGGACGGACCGCATCCCGCCATTCCATTTGGCCCCTTTGATGCCGCGGCAGTCACAACTTGGGCGCGGGGGTTCTCCGCGCCGAACGGCGGCACACCCCTGGGCAACGCGCTGAGCGAGGCCGGTCACGCCGTACTCCGGTCGAGCCTTGCCCGCAAGCACGTGCTGGTGATCACGGATGGAATGAACACCGTGGGCCCCGCTCCCACCGCCACGCTGGCCAAGCTCCAGGAAGCGGCCGCGCAAGCCCAGACGGGCCTGGCGGTACACTTCGTGGCGTTTGATGTGGATGCCAAGGTGTTTGCGGGCGTCAAGAAACTGGGGGCGACCGTGGTGTCGGCCGCGAATGAGAACCAGCTCAACACGCAGCTGGAGTTCATCCTGGAAAAGAAAATATTGTTGGAAGACGAAGAGCCGCCGAAAAAACAGTAACGGAAAGGGAAACCATTATGTTTAGAGCCATCAAACGCGTGTTCATCTGGCTCGGCCTCATGGCCGAGAAAGCCACGGAAACCGACGCCATTAATCAGGCGGTGGTGGAGCGGGGTATTCGCGACTCCAAAGCCAAGGCGGACAAGGCCCACTACGCCAACGGTCAGTTGGCCGGCCAGATCGCCCTGCTCAAAGATCAGATCAAGCGGCAGGAACGCCAGCGCGATGACCTGCAGGGCATGTTGCAGGCGGCCGCAGCCGCCAACGACGAGGCCAACGGCGCGCATTACGCCGAAGAACTGGCCGCGTTGGAACAGGACCTCACGGACAACAAGAACCAGGCGGACAGCCTGGAACAACTCTACAAGCAGAACACGGAGATCATCGCCCAAAGCCTGCGCGAGATTCAGAAATTCCAACGCGAGTTCGAGGCGGTCAAGGCCAAGGTGGCCATTGGGCGTTCGCTCGAGGGCCTCGCCGGCATGATGAAAAGCTCCATCACCGAGTTGCAGGGCATGATGGGAGGCGAGATGGGCCAGTCGATGCAACAGCTTCGCCAGGCCGCGGCCGGCGGCGAAGGCCAGATGCGCGCCACGCTGGATCTCGCCAAGGAAATGGGCTCCGGCATTGCCCGGCAGCAGGAGATGCGCAAGGCGCGCGGCGCAATGTTGTTTCAGGAGTACAAGAAAAAGATGGGCATGGTGCAGCCGGAAGTGGCCGCCACCGCCCAGGCTGCCCCCAAACCGCCGGAGAAACAGAAGATCGCGGAGTAGGGAAGTGTCCGGCGATCGCGTGCAGGCAGGCAGTGGCCTGGCTGCCCGCACGGTGTTCCGTTAGCAATCGAAACTTAACCTTGAACTAGGAAATCTATGACTGCTCGTGGCAAAATTGTATTGACCATTATCCTCCTCGCCGTGGTGGGCTTGGGGGTTTATCGCTGGTGGGACAAAATCGCCCCGGCCGGCAAATCGCAGACGGTGTCCATTGACACCGACAAAATGAAGAAGGACCTCGCCGCCGCGGCCACGCCCGCGGCCGCCGCGAGCGATGTCGCCAACAAACTGCTCGCGGGCGATAAAGCGGTGTCCCTGGTGGATGGCTCGGCCATCCCGCCCGTCAGCGGCGTGAGCGATTACGACAAAACGATGAAGGACGGCAAGTTGGTCGTCCAATTTCCGATCAATGTCTGGCCGGGTTGGGCGCCGATCATTGTCGCGAACAACGGCCTGGAGCCGAACGAAGGCAGCGTGTTCTTCAAAAAATACGGCTTCTATCTGAAGCTTTCGATCGTGGATGATCCGGTCAAGGCCCGGGATTTGTTTGCCAGCGGTCACAGCCACGTCCTGTGGGGCACGCTCGATATGATGGCGTTGTTCGCGCCGGAATTGGTGAAGGACTCGCGCACCGTGCCGGTCATCGCCCAGCAGATTGACTGGTCGGGCGGCGGGGACGGCATTGTCGCGCGCGGCGACCTGCGCAACATCAACGATTTTCGCATGAAGGACGGCAAACGCCGCAAAGTGGTCCTGGCGCAAAATTCGCCGAGTCATTACCTCATCATGTCGTTGCTGATTGATGCGGGAATTGATCCCGCACAGGTGGACTTCAAGTGGGCGGGGGACGCCCCGGCGGCGGCGAAGATTTTCGTGCAGGATCCGTCGTTCGATGCGTTCGTCGGCTGGTCGCCGGACATTTACACGGTCACCGACAAGGTGCCCGGTACGCGGCTGGTCGTCACCACGGGCAGCGCCAACCATCTCATTGCCGATGTCTGGGCGGTGCGGAATGATTTCTATCGTGACCATCCGGACATCGTGGCCAACCTGGTGCGCGGCATTTTCGAAGGGATGGACCTGGTGCGCAAAAACGTGCCCGCCGCGGCCCAGATGTTGTCCAAGGCCTACGGCATCCCGGTCGAAGATTGCCTGGCCATGATCGGCAAGGATGGCGGCGTGGCCGAAGGTGATGCGCACCTGACGAACTATCGCGAGAACGCGAACTTCTTTCTTGACCCGATGAACCCGTCGAATTTCGAGGTCGTTTGGAATCGCGCTTCCACGATTTACAAATCGTTGGGTGCCATTGACACCCCGGTGTCGCCGGCCAAGGTGAAGGCGGCGGCCATTCTCGCGAAGCTGTCCGAGGAGTACAAGGAGGTGCGGGATCTCTCGCAAGCCACGTTCAAGCCGGGTGCGCTGTTCAAAACCGCCGAGGCCGAGACCGCGGAGATTCTCACCAAGTCCGTCATCATTTCGTTCGAGCCGAACAAGACTGTGCTCAACCCCGAATACGACCCCAGCATCCCGGGCGTCATGGAAGAAATCGGAAAGCTGGCGGGGACCTTCGGCAATGCCTACATCGTGATCGAGGGCAACACCGATGCGAGCCGCAAGGGTGTTGTTCCCGCCGACCTCGTGCGTCAGCTCTCCTACGACCGGGCGGACTCCGTCCGCAAGGCGATTCTGGTGAAATACAAGTTTGATCCGAACAAGTTCAAGGTCATCGGCAACGGCTGGGACAACCCGGTGCCGGCCATGACCGATGCCAGCAATCCGGAACACAACAAGAAGAACCGCCGCGTCGAGGTAAAGGTCTTCCCGCTGGAGAAGGAATAGTGACTGGCTTTTTCATTTTTGCCGTCGCCTTCGTGGCGTTGCTCACGCTCGTCGTGCGCTTTGGCGAACTGCGGGTCCGCGCCGACCTGCCGGAAACCCGGGCCCTGGGGCTGACGCTCGGTTTCGTCGGACTCGTTTTGCTGGGCTGGTGGTTTGTCACCCGCGGGACCACGGTCGAAGCACGGATTCTTTCGCCGATCATTCTGCCCAGCCCGATGGAGGTCTTGCAGGCGTTTCCCAAACTCCATTTCGAGCAGGGGTTGGTGCGCAGCGCATTGATTTCGTTTGGGCGGGTCACGGTTGGCTTCACCCTGGCGGCGATTGTCGCAGTGCCGCTTGGCGTGTACATGGCCACCTTCCCACCGGTGGCGGCCTTCTTCCGCCCTCTCGCATTGGTGGGGGCCTACGTGCCGATCGTGGTTTTTGTTCCGCTCACGCTGGCGTGGTTTGGTTTGAGCGAGACGCAGAAGGTCGGTTTTCTTTTCATTGGCTGTTTCGTCGCGCTGCTGCCGCTGGTCATCAAGGACATTGCCAATGTACCCGCCGCGTATCTGGACGTGGCGGTTACCAAGGGGGCGACCCAATGGCAACTGGTGCGCCACGTCCTTTTCCCCGTGGCACAAGCCGGGATCTGGGACCATTTGCGCGGGGTGTATGGTGTCGGCTGGGGGTGGATTATTCTGGCGGAGGTGGTCAACGCCGAGCGCGGGTTGGGCTATCTGATCGACATCTCGAACCGCCGCGGGCACACCCACGCCATCTTTGCCATCATCATCGTCATTGTGCTGATCGCCGTCGCGTGCGACCAGCTGTGGCGGCTGGGCGGACGCCTGTTGTTTCCGTACGCCAATCGCAAGTAAGCCAGATGGACGCACCCACCCCAGCGAATCCAGCCGCGGCGGCCAAACCGCCCGAAGTGGTCCGTTTCCACAAGGTCACCAAGTCGTTTGGCGAAGGTCCGGATGCGAAGGTGGCCATTCAGGACGTCTCGTTCGTCGTTCACGATTTGCCCAACGCGGGGGAACTCATCGCCATCGTCGGCCCTTCCGGCTGTGGCAAATCCACCGTGCTGCGGATCATCGCCGGGCTGCGACCCCATTTTCCGGCCACATCCGGCGAGACTCACTTGTTCGGCCAGCCCATCCAAAAGCCCGGGGCCGATCGCGGCGTGGTGGATCAGAAATATTCGCTCATGCCGCATCTGACCGTGGCGGGCAACATTGCTTTCGGCCTGAAGCTGCGCGGTGTCGACCGCCAGGAACGGCGTGAGCGGGCGCATGAGTGGGCGAAGAAGGTCGGGCTGGACGGGGCGGAGGACAAGTACCCGTCGGAGCTAT
>CAZIJO010000251.1:0-3100 GCA_964539515.1 uncultured Bifidobacterium sp.
CAGCGGCGACCGCTGATGCGTGAACTGATTCAGCAGATCGCGCCCGACGTCATGGGGACGCAGGAAGGGCTTTATGGGCAAATCAAGGACGTGGCCGCGGATCTGCCCGATTACGAGTGGATCGGCACGGGCCGCGACGGCGGCAGCCGGGGCGAATTCATGGCGGTGTTCTTTCGCAAGACGCGTCTCGAACCGCTGGCGTTTGATCACTTCTGGCTCTCCGACACCCCGGCGGTCATCGGGTCAACGACCTGGGGCAACAGCAATCGCCGCATGGTGACATGGGTAAAATTCCGCGATCGCGCCACGGGCGGCGAGTTTTACTTCTTCAACACGCATTTTGACCATGAAATCCAACCCGCCCGGGAAAAGAGCGCGGAATTGGTTCGGCAACGGGTGGCCGCGTTGGATACCAAACTCCCGGTGTTGCTGGTCGGCGACTTCAATGCCGCGGCCGGGTCGAACAAGGCCTATGAGATTTTGGCCGGCGACAAGTTTTTCGCGGATGCCTGGCTGCTGGCCGGGGAACGCCGGGGCGAAGGCACCAACACTTTCAACGGTTTCCGGCCGGCCCGACGCGATGGCGTGCGGATTGACTGGATCCTGGCGCGCGGCGAGGTGACGGTGGCGCAGGCGGAAACGGTGACCTTCGCGCGGAATGGCGCGTTTCCTAGCGATCACTTCCCCGTCGTGGCCAGATTGCGGCTGGGGCCGGCAAAGTAAAGTAATCGGTCGCCGGGCCATCTCCACGCCGGGATTTTGCTTGGCGCGCTGGCGGCAACCCGTTTCATTGGAGGTCATGAACCTGCGATTGTTCCTCGTTGGGCCCCTGACCGCGGCGATGTTGACGGTGTCGAGTGCGCACGCTGAACCCAAACCCGCGCCTGGCATCCGCAAGTTAAAGGATCTGGTCGTCTATCAGGACGACAAGTTTTACAGCGCCTTCCCGTCGATTGTGCGCCGCCGCGATGGGGAATTAATCGTCGCCTTCCGGCGCGCGCCGGAGCGCCGGTTGCTGGGCGAGAAGCATGTTTCCCACACCGACCCGAACAGTTACCTCGTGCTCGTCCGCTCCCGCGATGACGGCCACACCTGGAGTGCGGCGCCGGAGTTGATTTACGCACACCCCTTCGGCGGCTCCCAGGATCCCTGCCTGGTGCAATTGCGCGACGGGACGCTGGTCTGCACCAGTTACAGTTGGGCGCTGCTGAACGGGGATTTTGCCGCGCGCATGACCAATGCTTCGCACCATGGCAGTTTTGTTTTCCTCGGCGGGTACGTCCTGCGCTCCCTGGATGCCGGGCGTTCCTGGCGCGGGCCCTCGCTGCCACCGCACGTCCCTTCGGACCCGACGACGGATATTTTTGGGCAGCCGGTGCCGGCGTACAATCGCGGTGCGCCGTGTCAGGGCAAGGACGGCCGGCTCTACTGGGTGGTGGCGGCCAGCACCGGCACCCAGCCCCGCCGCTCCGAAACTCATCTGCTGATTTCGTCGGACCAGGGTGAAACCTGGAGTTACTCCTGCCCGGTCGCAACCGATGCCAAGGCGCAGTTCAACGAGACTTCCCTCTATGAGACGCCGAAGGGCGATTTGGTCGCTTTCCTGCGCACGGATAATTTTAACGATCACACCGTGATCGCCCGTTCCACGGATCATGGGAAAAGTTTTCAACCGTGGCAGGACGCCGGCTGGCAAGGTCATCCGCACTATGCCTTGCGGCTGCCGGACAAGCGGGTGCTGCTCGTGTACGGCTATCGCCACGCGCCCTTTGGCATACGTGCGCGCGTGCTGGATGCTGAATGCACGAACTTCGCCTCGGCGGAGGAGATGGTGTTGCGCGATGACGGGGGCAATTCCGATATTGGCTATCCGTGGGCGACGATGATTTCAAAACGCCAAGCCCTGGTGGTTTATTATTTCAACCAGGCCAATGGTCCGCGGCACATCGCAGGCACGGTGGTGGAAATCGGGCGGTGACGACTGAGCCGCTGGTTGGGCATCGCCCGGGACGCGATCCCGCGACTTTTCGTGTTTTTCGGACTCGTCAAATGCGCATGGGTGGTTTAGGATTCGGTCCGAAAATGAAAACTATTCGTCGCCGTCTGGTTGTCATTGCTTTCATCGGGCTCTGCATGTTGCAGAACCTTGGGTGGGCTCAGCTCGCCCCGGCGGCTTCCCCAACGCCGGCAACACCGGAGTCCCCTGCTTCCTTCCTACCACCGGTCAAGCCCGCACCCCCAACGCCGGCTCTGACTCCCCGGCTTCCCGGTCCGTTACCGCCACCGCCAGCGACGACGCTTGCGCCCCTCCCGGCCGGAATTCTTGCCTTTGATGCCGAGACCAAGGAAACCACCCTCAAACCCGGCGAGCTTGCGGCGACTTACCTGTTTCAGCTCACAAATGTTTCCCCCGCGGAAATCACGATCAGCCGCGTGCAACCATCCTGCGGTTGCACCACGGCGCAATTGCCCCCGATGCCCTGGAAAATTCCCGCCGGCGGCACCGGTCAGATTCCGGTCAACATGAACGTGCAAGGCAAAAGCGGGGTGGTGATGAAGACGCTCACCGTGTTCACCGACAAGGGCCAAAAGACGTTAATGCTCAAGACCACGATTCTCCAACCGGATCCCAAGTTGATGTCGGCTGCGGATCGCGAGCGCAACCAACTGCTCGCCAAGGCGGACCGGCAGGCCGTGTTCAAGGGCGATTGCGCCCGGTGCCACGTCGAGCCCGCGATTGGCAAGGTTGGCAAAGACCTGTACCTCACGGCGTGCGGCATCTGCCACGAGGCCGAGCACCGCGCCACCATGGTTTCCGACCTCCGCAACCTGCCCAATGACACCAACGCCGATTACTGGAAACTGATGATCACGATGGGCAAGGAAGGCACGCTCATGCCGGCCTTCGGGCAGGCGCTTGGCGGGCCGTTGTCGGAGCCGCAAATCAAGTCGCTCGTCGATTATATGGTCGCGAATTTTCCGGCCCAGGGCACCAATTCCCGGCCGGTGATCGCCAAGCCGAAGAGTTAGCGCGGTTGCCAGAAGAAACCTCCCTCGAGGAATACGCAATCCCCTCACCCGTCCTGCGGACACCCTCTCC
>CAZIJO010000251.1:3110-7876 GCA_964539515.1 uncultured Bifidobacterium sp.
GGCGAAGGACCGAAAAATCATCTTCGCCCACGGCTGACCCCACGCACGCCCCGACCCGGTGAACAGGGCCGAACATAGCCATACGAACTCCCCTCACCCGTCCTGCGGACACCCTCTCCCCATCGGATGGGGAGAGGGACGGGGTGAGGGGCCATTCGGAATTACTTTTGGCAGACGGGATAGTTTGCAACGGCGTTGCTTTGCGTTGGGCCAAGGCCCCGTGCCTCCTTTCGCGTTGCCGCTTTTCCCGGTCATTCGTATCGTGCGCCCGTGTCGCCCACGGACAATCCGCCAATGCCGCTCGCCGCGCCGGTGACCACGCTTTGGGGCGTTGGTGAGGAACGCGCGCGGCAACTCGGGCGCCTCGAAATCGTTTCCCTCGAAGATCTGTTGCTGCATCGTCCCCGTCGCTACGAGGATCGACGGAATTTTCAGCCGATCGCGAAACTCCAGCTCGGCGAAGCCGCGACCGTGCGGGGCAAGATCGTCGCCGCGGGCGTCAAACGATGGCGCAAAGGGGAGCGCGCGCTGTTCGAATGCATCCTCGACGATGGCACGGCGCGATTGCATTGCCGGTGGTGGCAGGCTCAACCATGGATGGAAGATTACTTTGTTGTCGGCCGGGAGTTTCTGGCGTTCGGCAAGCCGGAATCGCTGCGCCCCCGGACGATGGATCATCCCGAAACCGAGTGGATCGAGCCAGGTGAGGAGAGTTTCATCCATTTCAATCGCATCGTCCCGATCTACCCGCTCACGGAAGGCCTGCCTCAGCGCTGGTTGCGCGGGCTGGTTTGGCGGACGCTGGAACGATACGAGATGGCCATCGCCGAAGCGCCGTGGCAGAAGTCCAAGGCAGCCGGGGGCAAGTTGCCCGCTGAGAAACCAGCTCCCACACCATCGGTAAAGCCTTCAACTTTCAACCTTCAACCTGCGACCGACCTGCTCCCGAGCCGCGCCAATGCCATCCACATGCTGCATTTCCCCGAGGCGTTGACCGATGTGGAATTCGCCCGCCAAAGGCTGGCTTTGGATGAGTTCATCGCCCTGCAAATCCAGATGCTGCAGCGGCGCCGAAATTTTGAAGCGCGCGCGCTGGCCCTGCCGTGCGCCGGGGACAACCGGTTGATGAAGCCTTTCCTGACAGCCCTGGGCTTCAAACTCACCGGCGCGCAAACCCGCGTGCTGCGTGAAATTCGTGCGGACCTGGGCGGCGCGCATCCGATGCGGCGATTGCTCCAGGGCGATGTCGGTTCCGGCAAAACTGCGGTGGCTGCCTGCGCGGCGCTGATGGCGTTGGAAAGCGGCTTCAACGTCGCCTTGATGGCACCGACGGAGATATTGGCGGAGCAGCATTTTCGGAACTTCACCCGGTGGCTGGCGCCGCTGGGGGTTCAGGTGGAGATGCAGACGGGCAACCGCAAATCAGTCGAGGGTCGAGGGTCGAGCGTCGAAAGCCAGAAGCCGTCCCCGCCCTCGGCCCTCGACCCTCGACCCTCGACGCTGTTCATCGGCACCCACGCCCTGCTCACCGCCAAATTCGATCTCCCGAACCTCGGCCTCGTGATCATTGACGAGCAGCACAAGTTCGGCGTGGCCCAGCGCGAACAGCTGGTGCGCAAGGGCCGTTACCCGCACCTGCTCGTCATGACCGCCACGCCCATTCCGCGAACATTGGGTCTGACGCTCTACGGCGATCTGGATTTGTCCGTCATCGACGAATTGCCGCCGGGTCGCGGACGGGTGAAGACTTTTGTGCGCATGACGGACACGTTGCCGAAGGTCTGGGAGTTCTTGCGGCAGAAACTCGCGGCGGGCCGGCAGGCGTACGTGGTTTATCCGCGGGTGGAGGATGCGGCGGATGGTTTGAAGGCAGTGACCAAGGAGTTTGATAACTTGAAGGCCAGGCTGGCCCCGTTTTCCGTTGGCTTGCTGCACGGGCGGTTGAACGGCGCGACCAAGGATTCCGTCATGGCCGACTTTCGAGCCAATCGCGTCCAAGTGTTGCTCGCCACGTCGCTGATCGAAGTGGGTGTGGACGTGCCGAATGCGACGATCATGCTGATCGAAAATGCCGAGGCGTTCGGATTGGCCCAGTTGCATCAATTGCGCGGGCGCATCGGCCGCGGGGCGCACGCAAGCCATTGCATCTTGATTTCCGACGCCCAGCGACCGGATTCGCGCGAGCGGCTGCGGGTGCTGGAGGAGACCACGGACGGCTTCCGGATCGCGGAGGCGGATTTGAAATTGCGCGGCCCCGGAGAGCTGCTGGGCCAACAACAAAGCGGCTTGCCGCGGTTTCGCTTCGGCGACCTGACATCGGACCTGGCGCTCATCCGTCAGGCCCGCGACCTTGTTGCGAAACTGTAAACGCTGGTTTGCGCTCCCGGCTGGGTGGGGTTGCGTCGGCGACGGGGGGGCCGATCGCAAATGTGGATTGTCGCGGCCCGGCCCGGCGGCTAGACTCGGCGGCGAAACAATTGACCGCGTGTTGGGTTGCCGCTTCCGGTTTTGACAAACCAGCCCAGCTGAAACCCGACAAACGCAACGGACAAATTTAATTCATGGACAGTTTCTTGATCAAAGGCGGAGTGCCGTTGCACGGCGAGGTGGAGATCAGCGGCGCCAAGAACGCCGTCTTGCCAATCATGGCGGCGACGTTGCTCACCGCCGAGCCGTGCGTCATCCGCCGCGTGCCGAACCTGAGCGACGTCCGGTTCATGGGCCAGATCCTCGAATGGCTCGGGGCGAAGGTGAAAATTGACGGCGATACGATTCACGTTCACGCGCGAAAAATCAAAGGACACGCCGATTACGATCTGGTCCGCAAAATGCGCGGCTCGATTTGTATCATGGGCCCGCTGCTCGGGCGGTTGCGCAAGGCAACCGTTTCCTTGCCCGGCGGCTGCGTCATTGGCGCCCGACCCATTAATCTGCATCTCAAGGCTTTCGCCGCCCTTGGCGCGAGGATCAAGATTGAGAGTGGTTATGTGGAAGCGACGGCGCCGCGACTGGCCGGCGGTCCGATGTTCCTGGGCGGGCGCGCGGGTTCGACCGTACTCGGCACGGCCAACGCCATGATGGCCGCCGTGCTGGCGGACGGGGTCACGATCATCGAAAGTGCCGCGTGCGAACCCGAGGTCGTGGATCTGGCCACGTTCCTCACCGCGATGGGCGCCAAGCTTTCCGGCGTGGGCAGCCCGACGATCACCATCACCGGCGTGAAGGAATTGCACGGGGCGGAGCACGAAGTCATTGCCGACCGCATCGAGGCCGCCACGTTCGCCATTGCCGCAGCGGCGACCAATGGTGAGATCACCCTCAAAGGCGCCCGGGCCGAACACATGCACGCGGTGATTGACAAGTTGAACGAGGCAGGGGCGGTGGTGGAACGCCGCGGGGCCAACCTGGTGGCCCGCCGGAATGGCAAACTCAAGGCCACCGATGTGACCACGCTGCCGTACTCGGGTTTTCCCACCGACGTGCAGGCGCAGATGATGGCGTTGATGACCCTCACGCCGGGCATCAGCATTATCACCGAGCGGATTTTTGAATCGCGCTTCATGCACGTGAGTGAATTGGCCCGTCTCGGGGCGGACATCGAGATTGAAGGGCCCAGCGCAATTGTTAAGGGCGGGAAACCGTTGAGCGGCGCGCCCGTCATGGCGAGCGATCTGCGCGCTTCCGCGGCGCTGGTCATCGCCGGGCTCGCCGCCCGCGGCACGACCCAGGTGAATCGCGTTTATCATCTGGATCGCGGGTACGAGAACATGGACGGCAAATTGCGCCGGCTGGGCGCCCGCGTGCAGCGCATCGAGGAATCATGACCAAGCTAATTGCAGTGCTGATCATCCTGGCGGTGAGCTACATCGGCTTCCTGGTGTATCAGCAATGGGACAAGGCGCGGACGGAACATGAAAAGCAGCGGCAGGCCCAGGTGGCGGCCGTGAACGTGGTCCCCGAGAGCCTGCCGGGCATGCCGTATCAGCTGGACCAGAGCCTCCGCTCCGCCCGGGAAAAGGGGCCGGCCGCCTTCCGCGCCTGGTTCAACACCTACGAACGGCAGTTGGCTGATCCGCGCAAGGCGATGATCGAACTCGATCTCTGCGTGGCCCTTGCCCGTGAGAATCCCGTGGAAGCGAAACGGATCTTTGCCGGCGTAAAAAGCCGCGTGCCGCCGGCGTCGCCGGTGTGGCCCAAGATGAAGGAACTGGAAAAGACCTTCGAGTGAAGCGCATTAACGCTTCAATTAATTTGGTTGGTAATTGTTTCCAAGGGGTTCTTGGCTGGCTTGCCAGCGCAGATCGTTCGTGGACAGGTTTTCCAATGCCAAAGCAACGCCTTTGCCATTCAGGCTTGCGTTGTATCTCAGGAGCAAACGGACTATGTCTGCCGAACGCGTATCATTCTCTAGGTTCGGACTGGTCAAGGCATAATGCAAAGCCGCATGCCCACTACGGTCAGTTAGGTTGGGATTGGCGTTTTTATCCAGCAGCATTCGAACAATGTCAATATGGCCGAATCGGACCGCGTCAATGAGCGGAGTCGCACGGCTCAGTGTCCAGGCAATCGCATTTGGATCCGCTCCAGCAGCGAGCAACTCAGCCACTTTGTTGGTGTCGTAACTCCAAATTGCCCCAAACAACTTGTCCCCCTCAGTCGGAATTATCGCGCGTTTCAGCGGCGGGACAAACGAGGCAATAATGATTATCAATGGTAGAGCGACGAACCCAGCAACGGCCAACAATTGTTTCCCGCGCAATTTCATC
>CAZIJO010000252.1:0-7811 GCA_964539515.1 uncultured Bifidobacterium sp.
CGTCGCCCCTCGGACTTACCGTTCGGGTTTACCAGATAAGCCGGCAACGCGGGCTGCATGATGTCGCCCGTTTCGATCAGGAAATTCCCGCGCGGCAAAATGCGCACCGTGCGCGGCTGGGCGTTGGTGACGGAAACGAGACAACGCGGAATCGGCGCTTCAAAATCTCCCTTGGCCTTGCGGGCATCCGCCAGTTGCTTCCGGGCATCCGCGGTCTCCGGCGCGATCCCCTTGAAATGGGCGAACAGTTTTTCCTCCTGCTTCGCGTCCCGTTCGTCCGGCGCAATCCACAGCAAATCGGAAATATCCTTCGCGGGTGGATAACGCAACGGCCCGGCCAGCGCGGCGGGGTTGGTCGCGGCGCCAATGCGAAAATATCCGAGCGCCTGGCCAGCCCGCTTCTGCCGGAGTGCCAAGGTCAGGGTTTCGCCCGCTTGCAAGGTAACAGGTGCCGCAAACCCGAGCACCAACTGGTGCGCCTGATTTGTCAGCGAACCGATCGCCCAACCAGCCGTCGCGTCCTTCGCATCGCCATCAATCACCGCAGCGGCACTTCCCGGGGCGCTGGAATCGTTTCCATTGTTTTGGGTTTGCTTGAAGTCGGCGCGGGCGGACGCGAAGGAAACCCCATAGCTCGTGTGGTCGGGCCGTTGAATGCTGGCCACCACCTCGGTCAAAACGAAGTTACCATCCCCTGCCCGACCGGGCCCTTTCGACGGTAGCGAGTTGTGCGGCAGCGCCTCGATTCGGAGACCAACCATTCCGGCGACCCCGTTGGTGAACGACACCGTATAAACTTCCGCATTCGCATTTGTGCCCTTGGCGAGAATGGCGTCCTTCTCGATCGTAAGTTTGGTTTCACCATCGGTTTCCGCCTTGACCGGAGTCAGGGCCGTCCAACGGCGCTCCTGGATCAGCGCATCGGTCTGAACCCACTGCCATTCGGCGTAGGCTTGATCCCAGGCCGGATGCGGCGCGTCGAATTCCTTTTGTGCGCGGGCGAGTTCTTCCTCGAGTCGTTTCAATTCCACCGCCTGCTGATCGTTCATGACCAGCATGCCGGGCTCCCGGGCGCCGATGATTGGCTCCTCGATGTCGGCGAAGAAAGCGCCGAGGGAATAGAAATCGCGCTGCCGGACCGGGTCAAATTTGTGATCGTGACATTGGGCGCAACCGATGGTCTGCCCCAGCCACACTGTGCTCACGGCGCGAACGCGGTCGGTCAACATCCGGGCCTCGTAATCCTTGGGTTGCGCGCCGCCCTCTTCCGTGGTGAGCAGAAGGCGGTTGAAAGCCGAGGCCACCTTCTGTTCACGCGTGCCCCCGGGCAGCAGGTCGCCGGCAAGCTGTTCACGGGTGAACTCGTCGAAAGGTTTGTTCTCGTTGAAAGCCTTGATGACATAATCACGATACGGCCAGACATTGCGTGGGGTGTCGGAGTGATAACCAATCGTATCGGCGAAGCGCACCACGTCGAGCCACCCAATGGCCATGCGCTCGCCGAACTGCGGTGACGCCATGAGCTTTTCGATGAGCCGGGACACCGCGTCCGGCGATTTATCCTGCGCAAACGCCTCCACCGCCTCCGGTTTCGGCGGCAAGCCCACAAGGTCAAAGTAAAGTCGGCGCGCGAGGGTCCGACGATCCGCCGGCGGAGACGGCTTGAGGCCCAGCTCACGCAACCGTTCCCGGATCAAAACATCAATGGGATTCTTTTCCGGCGGCGTGGCGGGCTTGACCGGGGCCACGTACGCCCAATGCTTTTCATACTTGGCCCCGCCGGCAATCCAGCGCCGCAACAGTTCCTTCTGCACCGTTGTGAGCGACTTGTGCGATTCCGCCGGCGGCATCTGGTCGTCCGGGTTTCGGGTGAAGATCCGGGTGATGAGTTCACTCTCCGCCGGTTTGCCCGGCACAATCGCGCCTTTGGCAACCGCATCTTCCCGCACATCCAGGCGAAACTTGCCTTTGCGGGTTTTCTGGTCGGGCCCATGGCAGTGAAAGCAGTTGTCCGACAGGATGGGCCGGACATCGCGATTGTAGCTGATTGACTCCGCGGCGGACGCGGACCAAGCCAGGGCGATCAAGAGCCACCCAAAGATTGTGGCCCGCTGGTACTTCGCTTCATTCATCCGTGAAGTTTCATTTCCGGGTCGGGAATTTTCAAGTAGCCACTGATGCCCCACACATTTGAACTGGCAGCGGAATGCCACAAAAAAGCATTTGAGGCAGGGGACAGGCACGACGTTGCTTTTTATTCTTCAAGACGCCTGGTTACGCAATGAAGCTGTAGTCATACGGCGTGCGTTGTTCCCGGGCGAGCCACTTGTTGGCTTCCGCCGCATTCGCCCCGGTGAAGATTTCCTGTTCCGGATTCCACTGAAGCGGCTGGTTCATGCGGATGGAAATCACGCCCAAATGCGCCGTGGAGATGGAGCGGTGGCCGATTTCCACGTCGCAGATCGGGTCTTTACGACTGCGCACGCACTCGAAGAAGTTACCCATGTGATCGCTGCTCTTGTAGAGCTTGACCGCGCGATCTTCCGGCAGCGGGGTGTCCAGCAGTTCCTGATTGCTCGCCTTGATGGCGCCACGCGCAACGTAGATCCACCCCTCCGAGCCGAGGAATTGAACGCCGTTCGGCGTGTGTTTGCCTTCGCCCACCACATTGCGCTCCGTGACCGTGCTTTCGTCCACAATCGTCATCGTCACGCCGTTGGCATACTTCATTTCAATGCGGTACGTGGCGGCGGCGGTGAACCCTCCGGGCTTCAGCGCCGACAGCGATTTGCCGTCGATTGCCACCGGACCGCTGCGCTCGGTGCCGTTGCCCCACTGGGCTATATCGTTGTGGTGCGCGCCCCAGTCGGTCATCTGCCCGCCCGAGAAGCAATACCACCAGCGGAAATCCCAGTGGGCGCACCGCGCCCGGTAACTTTTGGTTTCGACGCCATCCGCGCCTTTTTTGATCTCCACCTGGCCGAGGTAATCCATCTTCGGGGCCTGGCCGAGGTAATAATCCCAGTTCAAGTTCTCGGGAATCGGGATGGGCTGGAAAGGCCCTTCGTTGGGCCCGGTGGGCAGGCCCACGATGATATGCTGAAGCTTGCCGATGCGGCCGTTACGGACCAGTTCGCACGCCAGGCGGAAGTTGCGATCGCTGCGCTGCTGACTGCCCACCTGGAGAATCCGTTTGTTCTCGCGGACGGCTTTCACGAGCCGTTTGCCTTCATCAATGCAGAGCGTGAGCGGCTTTTCCGAATAGACGTCCTTGCCGGTCCGGACCGCCAGCAGATTGACCATCGTATGCCAGTGATCGGGCGTGCCGGTGATGATGATGTGGACATCGTCGCGCTCCATGAGCTTGCGAAAGTCGTTATAGATGGCCGGTACTTTTTCCCCGGAGGTGAATTGTTTTGCCGCGGCGGCAGCTTGATTCTTGTCCACGTCGCAGACGGCGACGACTTCGCCAAACCGGCGGGCGCCATTACAATCGCCCCGGCCCTGTCCGCCGCAGCCCACGAGGGCGATGCCGGGCTTGTCATTCGCCCCGAGCGGCTTCGGGTTGGCCGCCTGAGCGAGGTCCTGCTCCAGAAACCAGCCGGGCACGCCCGTGGCGGCGCTGAGGGCGGCGGTGGTCTTGAGGAAACGACGACGATTAATCTGAAACGGTTGGGGCTTCATGGTGATAATTATTTTCGAAAACGGCAGCTGCTGGTTGTCCGAGCTGCGAATCCTGGTTTGAATGCGTCTCGGGGTTCAATTATGGCGGCATTATGGGATCAATCTTTGGCGCGTCAATGCCGGAGCTGTTTTGGAGTTGGCACATTTTGGCCGTCGCTGAGCAATCGTCGGTGGGGCGAGCGTCCCCGCGAGCCGGCTCGTCAGGAGCCTCGCCCCACCAAACTGCACCATGACCACTGGCTGGCGCCCGCTTTGTCGGTCGATCAAGGCGGGCTGAATTCCACCCAATCCAGATTCATCAACCGGTTCGTGCTGGGACTGGCAAAGGTGAGGCAGACGGCGGTGCGATGATTCGTGATCTTCAGAGGCGCCTTTAGCTCAACCCATTTGTCCCAACCGCCGGTGGGTTTTACTTCAATCGCCGCGAGCACCTCGCCCTGGGGCGAGCCGTCCCGGAATTCGATCACGGCGTTGGTGCTGCCGCTCGCCACCCGGCAGGTCACGCCGGCCGTGTCGGCCAGGTTGAGATTCTCAAACCGCACCGAATGCGTGCGGTCAAGGTCGGCGAGCATTGACCGCGCGCTGGCTTGATCGTTCCCCTTGATCTTGGCTCCGCCAACGGCGTCGGCCTGCTCGGCTTCAAGGCGGTGGTGGCGAAGTTTGACCTGGGTCTTGCCGACCAACAGGCCAGCCGGGGCACGCCCCGAATCCGTGTAGCTGGCCTCGAGCACTACTTCGCGCAGGGCAGCGTTCGTGGGGGCGACCATCGCACCCGCCAGACCGCGAACGAGCCCCGCCCCGGCCTGGCCCGGTTTTAAATCGAAGATCCACTGCACCATCAGATGAACCTGATCGCCGGTGAAAGATTCATGGGGCAACATGGGTGCTTCTCCCCAGACTCCGCTGCTGCCTTTGATCACGCGCTGGATGCTCGCCTCGATGGCGCCCGGTTGCCCGCGATACTTGTTCGCCACCTCCAGGTAAGCCGGCCCGACGATTTTGGTCTCGATCGAATGGCAATTGAAGCAATCGCTCTGTTTCATCAAGGCCAGCCCCGGATGACTGATCTCCTCCCGGCCGTCGCCCTTGCTCCAGCGCGCACTGACAAATGTCCGCGGCTCCATCACCTCGTCCACCTGTGCCGAATCGCCGTCCTCGGCATCCACCACCCGCACCCGGTAGGCGATCGGCTTCCCGGGCGTGAAGAAGTCGCCCGTTTGTGGCGATTCAAACCGCACCTGCGGCGGCGTGTTACCCACGACGACCGGAAGGCTGGTCCTGGAACTCGCGCCTTTGTCGTCGCTCACGGTCAGTTGAACGACATAATTGCCCGGTTGATCCACGGTGACGCTGGGATTTGCTTCAGTGGAAAGGATTTTTCCGGCAACCGCCCGGCTGGCATTGGTTGGCGAGGCCGCCGTCGGGGTTTGAAACAGTTGCCATTCAAAACGCAGCGGATCGCCTTCGATGTCCTTCGATCCCACACTGGAAAGGGAAATGATCAGTGGCTCCCGGCCGGCGACGGGGTTGGCGGAAGCTATGGCGATCGGCGCGAGATTGCCCCATTGATACGAGATTTTGATCAGTCTCGCATCCGAGTTTGCTCCCCAAGTTTCCCCATAATCCAGCAGGTAGAGGCAACCATCCCGACCAAACTGCGCGTCCACCGGCCGGCGCAGGACAAACGCGCCAGCCGCTTCCGCGGCGTCGATTTTTGGCCTGGCATTTTCCAGGGTCACCGCGCCGGTGAAAGGTTCAATGCCCAGAAGGCGGGCGTCGGCATCGAGCCGGGCCCACTTCATGAACGGCCGTTGCCAGTCCCAGAAGAGCAGCCAGTTGTCGAAATACCGGGGAAAACCGCTGGACTGTGCAAATTCCGGCTTGAAATGAAACACCGGGCCGGCACAGGCCGTCCGCCCGCCGCTGCCCAGCATGGGAAATTCCTTCGATTCGCCGTAGGGCCAATAGATCAACGCCGGTTGTGCGGGCGGCAGGACTTTGGCGCCCGTGTTGTTGATGGAATTATTCACCGGCCGCGCCGGATCGAACATCGGGCCGACGGTTTTGGTGGCATAGTCATATTTCGCGTAGGGAAAGTTGCTCCCGACAAAGTACGGCCAGCCGAAGTTGCCGGCTTTTCGCGCCTGATTGATTTCATCGTAACCGCGCGAACCACGGGGGCCATTGCCGCCGGCATCCGGCCCGACGTCGCCCCAGTAAACAATGCCCGTCTGCTCGTCCACGTTCATCCGCCAGGGATTGCGGCAGCCCATCGCATAAATTTCCGGGCAGCCGCCCGAGCCGTCTTTCGGAAACAGATTGCCGTCGGGAATGGTGTAGCCGCCCTCGGGCGTGGGGCGGATGCGCAAAATCTTCCCGCTCTGGGACGCCGTGTTGCCGGAGCTTCGCTGGGCGTCCCACGGTTCGCGGTCGGGTCGCTCGTCCATCGGGCCGTAACTCTCGGAATCACCAAACGGATGGGTGTTGTCGCCGGTGCTGATCAACAGACACCCATCGGGAGCAAACCGGACGGACCCGGCGTGGTGACAGCACTCGCGCCGCTGTTCGTCAAAGCGGAACACCTCCTTCTCGGTGGCCAGATCGAGTCGGTCCCCGTCCATCTCGAACCGGCTCAAGCGTTGACCTATGAAATTCGTCGGCGAATACAGCAGATAGATCCAGCGGTTCTGCGCGAACTGCGGGTCGAGCGCAAACCCCAGCAACCCGTTCTCCTGCTGGTCAAAGACCGGAATCCGCCCGGCCTCAACCACTTCACCGCCCGGCTTCCAAATTCTCAACCTGCCGCCGAGTTCATTGAAAAAGATACGTCCGTCGGCCAGGCGGAAAAGCGACAACGGCTGCGCCAGGCCACGGGCGAGGACTTCGATCTTGAAGCGATAATCCGGCGGCGCTTCGGTCGGGTCCGTCCCCGGCGCGGCCAAGGCGCCAATCGGACTACCACCCAGCCCGGCAGCGATAACCGCGAGCAGCATGAACGGGCGGAACCGACAGGTGGGTTTGGCGAGGAGATCAGGAGTGGGCATTGAAATTAAATCGAGTCGATGCATGAGCTTCAGTGAATTACAACTTGGAAAACAGAATCGTCGATGACCGGGGTCCTCCGCCCATTCACAAGACTGCCCGTCGGGAGGTGAAGGCTTGCTGGATCAGCGGCGATTGAAAATCGGGAGGATTGGTCGAGGACATGAATGGCAGGCAAAAATGCGTTGGTGCTTGAGTTTGATACCGGAAGCCTAGCGGAGCGGCACGGTGCGGCACAACTCATTTGCCAGGCGCGTGATGTCCGGCGACATCGCCCGCCGGCCGAAAGTTCGTCACAGGCCCACCACCGCCGGGTCGCCATAAAGGGTGAAGGATCCAGTGCGGGTAATGCGCACGTCCATTAATCCGCCCCGATGACGCTCCGAGCCATCGAACAGGACGATCTTGTTGCAACGGGTGCGCCCCGTCATGCGGGCCGGATTTTTCCGACTCGGACCTTCCACCAGAATCTGGGGTTGCTGCCCGACGAACGCATCGTATTTGCGTTTGCCGATTTCGTTGACGGTCGCGAGCAGCCGGGCGTGCCGTTCCTCGATCAGTTCCTCGGAGATTTGATCGGGCATGGCCGCCGCGGGGGTGTCTTTGCGCGGCGAATACTTGAAGAGATAGGCGTTGTCGAATTCCACTTCGCGGCAAAGGGACAGGGTTTCCTCGAAGTCGGCCTCCGTTTCGCCGGGAAAGCCGACGATGATGTCACTGGTGAGCCCGATGCCGGGGCGAACCGCCCGGAGCTTGCGGATGATTTCGAGAAACCGCTGCCGCGTGTACCCGCGGTGCATGAGCTTGAGCACCCGGTCGCTGCCGCTTTGCACCGGCAGATGCGCACTCTCGACGAGCTTCGGCAATCGTGCGTACGCCTCCACCAGATCGTCGCCATAACCTTTCGGATGCGGCGAAGTGAAGCGGATGCGCTCCAGCCCCTCGATTTCATGGACCGCTTCGATCAACTGGACGAACGGGGTCTTCCCATTCGCGGTAGGGACGCGTTGCCGCGCGTCCCCAATGTTTGGGCCGAGCGGCAGCTCGGCCCTACCAGATTGGTGAACCCCACGCTTTCCGTAACT
>CAZIJO010000253.1:0-7792 GCA_964539515.1 uncultured Bifidobacterium sp.
GTCACTGGGACGAACTTTGGGCGGCAAACTAAGGACAGTGCCAAGATGCACCCCCGTTCCCGAGACCTGTCCTCCATAGCTTCGGCGAAGGAGGACGCGAAAACGGAAAAGCAAACTTTTCCGCGAAAGATTCATTTTGTCTGTTGACCGTCCGGGCTTAATGGGGGTTCGGCATGGCTGCGACAAAAGAGCAAGCTGACCTCAGGCCTTGTCAGAACATGGCGCTGCCACAGTGTGAGGGCAAAGCCCAAGATTCCTACACAGATCAACGCGGCACGCGAAATTGCCGGGAGGCGGATGTTGAACAGGTGAATGCCCAAGGGCTCAGAACCCAGCAACGCGTAGACGCTGAGCAGCGGCAAGAACAAGAGCATCCCCCACGTCAAAACCAACGCTATAGTCAGACAAGAGGGCCAGCGACTCAGAAGTCCGATCCCAACGAGAACAGTCAGGAATCCGAAGTCGACATGGAAGTGTCCTGCGCAAAGCGAATAGACCGTTCCTGCGAAGTCGAGAACCCCGCCGCCGATGAACAACCATGCTACGACCTTCAGGGCACTGTGGTGCGAGAACATCTTGGTCATGGGCAGTGCATGGCCGAACTTGTATGTAATCGGAAAGATTTCCATGATATTGGATAATAGGCGGGTAACAAGGAAGTCGGTTTCCCTGACTTTTTGCCAGTCATGGGGCGACATTATGTCCCAGTTACCAAACAGTCAAACGCCAAAGCTGCTGGACCAGATGCGGACGGTGTTGCGGGTGCAGCCAACGGGCCGTAAGGCCACGCCACGGCATCGGGCGCGATGCGGGCGAGCAAGACGCGGGGAACGAATCGCGCGGGCGGGGTAGCCGGAAGCGGGACGGATGGACAACGGCGGGAAGCTGGCGGCAATGCGTAGCCGGTTGCCCAAATCGCAGTCAACCGGCCAGTGGCTTATTGGCCGAAAGCTAGGAGCGGTTGTCCACGGTTGTCTAAATTCACCCGGTTTGACCCCATTGAACCGGATTGGCCCGAATGGGCGACCGGAGTTGCCGCAAGCTCGTTCCGCCCTTATTTAGTGGGCTTTTTTCTAGCCTTTTGAAGTGGTGCCAGAGGCAGGAATTGAACCTGCGACCAAAGGCTTATGAGTCCTCTGCTCTACCCCTGAGCTACTCTGGCATCAGCACCTTGTTTTCACAGGTTGGAAAACAAAATCAAAGGAACGATGTCCTGGAAGTGTAACCGGTCTTTTCAACCCGGGAAGTCAGACGCACCCGATCACTCCGGGAAACCAAGCGCACTGGGCTTCAAACAAGCTCGGCCAGCACCTTCACTGGCTCGAACTCTCTGGTTCATACTACGCGTAGCGGCAGCGAGCTGGCAAGTAGTTTTGCCGCCAGTAGTTTTGCCGCGCGCTCAAATTGCTACCGCCGGCCAAGCGAGACTCCCGTTCTGATTCTTCCGGTCATGATGGAGATCCAAGCGCGGGGTTGGCTTAACGCATCACCACAGAGGATGGCGACCACTGTGAAGTCGACAAATCCGCGAATAAAGGTGGCGGCAAATGCCAATTTGGAGTTGGTCCGCCGTTAAGTCATGAACCCGGACAGCATCGTGGCCTCCGTTTGCTGGGGCTGGCGGACTTGCTTTGTGTCCCGCTTTTATTCGCGCGGCGCCCTTCTTGCTTTTCGAGGGCTTTGCAAAGTGATGCGGCAGGCAATGACAGCAATTGAAGTCTCACCCCAAAGCATGACACCTCAGTCTCGATTCGGAGACACGCTGCGCGCGGTTGATGAACCTCGCGGTTAGCCCCCGGCGATATCGCTCATGAACCGCTTCAAGCAGATTGACATTCTAAGGGCCGTCGCCGTGTTTCTGGTGCTCGGAAGGCACATGACGCCATGCCCGGCGGAGACCAGCGGATTTCTCAACTACCTTACGGCCGTCTGGGCGCAAGGCGGGTGGATCGGAGTCGATCTCTTTTTTGTGCTGAGTGGCTTTCTCGTTTCCGGACTCCTCTTCCGTGAGTACGAAAAATTTCACGAACTACACATCGGGCGCTTTCTGATCAGACGGGCTTTCAAGATTTACACCCCGTTTTGGCTGCTGATTGGGTTTAATGTCCTCTTGCTGACGCTGCGCCACGAACACGTGCCGTTGCGGGCTCTCGCGTCTGAACTGCTTTTTGTTCAGAACTACGGACCTGCCATGTGGAATCACACCTGGTCGCTTGCGGCAGAAGAGCATTTCTACCTGCTGCTTGCTTTCGTATTTTTTGTGTTGGCGCGGCGACTGCCGGCCCAGCCGTTCAGATTGATACCAACGGCGTTCATCGTGATCGCTGTCTCCTGCCTGATGCTGCGCGTGGTGGGGGCTTCCCTTTCTACTTTTGACAACCGGACGCATCTTTTCCATTCGCATCTTCGGCTGGACGGCCTCTTCTTTGGCGTCCTGCTTGCGTACGGCTTTCACCGTCATCCGACGGAGTTTCTCTGGATTGCCCGGCGATTCCGGTATTCCCTCGCCGGAATGGGGGTGCTCTTGCTCCTGCCGGCGTTTTGCTTTCCCCTTGAAGACACGCCGTTCATTTATACCTATGGTTTGACCTTGTTTTACCTCGGCAGCGGTTGCCTGCTGGTTTCCACTTTTGGGTGGCAAAGCCCACGGCGGGGGCTGGGGGCTGCAGTCGCATACATTGGGTCGCACTCATACTCGGTTTACTTGTGGCACATGGCCGTCGCCATTTGGGGGACCGCGGCCGTTGGCTGGTTATGCTCTCAATCGAACAACTGGTTCATTTATGCGGCAACTTACTTGATGGGTTCAATTGCCTTCGGTGTCGGGATGGCAATCCTGACCGAGTTTCCAATCCTCCGCATCCGTGACCGCCTCTTCCCATCGCGCGGGATCTCCCTGAACTCCGATGTCACCGGGTGCATCACGGCGACCTTGGGCGCCTCCGCCCCGGTCATGCCCCGCGTTCAACTCCCTGCACCCAGCACCCAGGCGGCGTCAACTCCACTTCTCGCCGCACATTGAGTCGTTGGCGGGCCGCCCTTTGTCCCATCGCATCCGCAAATCAGAGCAATGGAATTGCAACACCCTGCCCCGCGCTCTCCCCCGGGTTGGAGTTTTGGCATTGTCAGGCAATAACCGGTGGTAGAACCGGCTGGCAGTTTTGCCGACCGCGGAGGTGTCGGAGAACGGCGTCGAAGCCGGCATGGGAAAGCCGCAATGCAATCGTAACCCTCACGGCCGGTAGAGATCCTGGAGGAACAGCGGATGCTCGGGCAGGGACGGATTCAGGACCATGACAGGTTCGGTCACCAGCGCGCCGGCAAGGGCCTCCGCTTCGGGATCGCCCGCCAGGTCGCGGCGCCAGACCACGTCGAACTGGAACTCCATCACGCCGGGGCTGTCGCCCTGAAAATTCGTGTACCAGAAATTATCGTAGAGGATGGCCAGCACCCGGCCGGTGCGCGCGGGTGGCGTGGTAAGCCGCGACTTGGGATGCGGTCCGTCGAGCGTGATGAGCGGGGCGTCGCGGGTCACCCACAACCAATGTCCAGCGGGCGTTGCGTAATGCGCCCAACCATCGATGGCGAAGTAGTCGCGGCAGGTCCCGGGAAACTGGTCGGTGAACGGCGTGAAACCCATGCCGCCGCTGCTCAGCCGCGGCAGCGCGCCGTCACACGGGAGCGGATGGACGACGCAAAGCAATTCGGGGTCAAACGAGGCGATGCGATTGAGCCGGACCGTCAGCCGGGCGCGCGGTTCGCGTTTCCAGATTTCGAGCTGGCGCACCGCCCACTGGAGGCGCGGGTGATCCAGCGTTTGCGTGTAACGAATCGTGTGCGGCCCCTCCTCGACCGTCGCCGCGCCGCCGGCCCTGGCGGTGATGAATTCCAACTTTTCCTTCGGCAACTGGTCGCGCTTGGCGGCATCGGCAGCTCCCCAGATGTCCTGCAAGGCCCAGCGCGGGGCGAAGGCGTTGACTTTTACCGACACGAAGTCGCCGAGACCCGTTGTGAACAGGGGCTGGTTCATGCCGGGCCAGGTGGCGCCGGTGGGCCAGCCATGATCGTCGGTGGTTACGGTCGGGGCGGCGCCGGGTTGCGGCGGTTGGTCGGCCGCGGATTCCCGGCTGAGTTCAAATCGCTTCACACTCGCGGCCGGGAGGTGCTCCACCCAAAAACGCGCAAACCGATTCGGCGAGCGATCCGGGAACGTGGCGGAAACATCTTCGCGGCTGAGGTCGGACGGCTGCTGCGGGCGGCCCCACAGCGGGCCGGGTTCGAAATAGAGTTTGAGGCGCGCGCCGGTCGTGGGGTCCACCACCGAACGCGAGTCATCGCGCAAACAGGACGCGATGAGCGTGGCCCAACCACGGAACGGTGCGGCGGACGGATTGGCGAGCCACAAACCTTCGCCTTCGCGGACGAGCCGGGTGCGGGCCCGTTGGCCGAGCAACCACTCCGCCAGCGCCAGCGGCCGCCAGGCCAGCCGCGCCTTCTCGTTCCACTGGCCTTGCGCGTCGAGGCTGTACGGCTGGGCCACGCTCATGCCGGAGCCCCACGTGTGCTCGTCAAAGAGGCAGAGGTCTTTTGTGAGTTCCGTGATGCGGTCGCGGCTGGAAGCCTCGAGCGGTCCCCAGACCGGGGATTGCGCGGCGGCGAGGTAGCGTTTGGCGAACCGGCTCGCGGCCACTTCCCGCGGGGCACACGCGGTGCCATTGGCCCACCAGTCGGTCCACTCGCCCTGGTATTCGGGCGCGGTGGCGCCCGCGGCTTTCTCCAAATCCTGCATGGCCTCGGTCACGGTTGTCAGCCGCAGTTTCGGCTGGAGGCCGCGCTGGTTCCACGCGGCCACAAAATCGGATAACGGAGGGAACGGCGGATCGTTGTCATAGCGCCACATGCTGGTCATGGAAACCGCCAGGACCGGATGCCGGTAGCCGTCGCGCTCGAACTGGCGCAGCCGGGTGAGGCAGCGCTCATGGGCTTTGCGCAACGCGGCTTCGTCCGTTTTCAAAATGTCGCCGGCGCGGGGCGGACGATAGAGCCCGTCGGCGGCTCGCGGCAGCGGACCGCGCCGCCATTCGTCCTTCTCGAAAAAGAAAAACCCGTCGCCATAGGTCAGGCTCATCCAGACGAAAAGCCTCCGGCCATCGGGCTGTTTCCACCAAAATGCAGTGAGCCGGGGCAGCGGCGGCCCGCCGGAGTCGCTGTTGATCCCGGAGAACAAATAGCGCACGCCGCGATCAAGCAGCGCCTTGGCGCCGGCGCGGGGAAAACCGTTCACGTCGTTCTGCACGGCGGTTTGGGGCTTGAAGTCCTGCCACAATTCCTCCGGCAGCCAGTGGGTCATCACCTGCCATTGATCGCGATCGAGAAACGGCGTGTTGTTGAGCGGCAGCGCGGTGACCTCAATCTGCCCGGCGCGGACGGCCTTGAGGAATTCCCGGCGCCGGGTGGGCGTGGCTGCCTGCCACCAATCGTTCACCGCCACGGTGGTCTCGGCCGTCCAGCGAAACCGGGCGTCGTCGGGTAGCCGGCGCGTGGCTTGCGCCGTATCGAGGGCAAGATCGAGATAGCGGCGCTGCAGATCGCGGCAGACCGCCGGGTGATCGGTGAAGCCGTAGTCGGTGTGGGAAAAGTGGATAAGATCGAGCTGCTTCACGAACTCGGCCGAGGCGGGGGCGGACTCGGCCGCAGAGAGGTTCGAAGTTAAAGTGCAAAGGAAGACCGACGCCCAGCAGAAGAAGTGCTTGGTTCGCATAGCCGTCGCGAGTCTAGCGCGCGCCTTAGAACATTCACCATTTTTCTTTCCACCTTTGCTTTCATCTCCAGAACGGAATCTCCAGAACGCAAGTTGACGCCCCGAAAGCCCCAGCCTAGAGTCGAAGCATGAAGCCGACTCGAACATCACCCGTCGCCCCAGGTCTGATTCCCCGTCCATACTACGGTTCGGCAGAAAACCGCTCATGACAGCTATTGCGGACATTGGCGCGATTCTCGAGCTGACGCCACAAGACGAAATTTGGATCGCGACCAAGGCCGGGCAGATTACGTATGTTCGGGACTTCTCCCCTTTCCGCATGAGTGTGAAAGGACTACTTCAGGAGCAGGACACACTTTACGGAGTTTATGGCCCTGTAGTGGGTGGCGCGCCTCGCTACCACCATCTGATTGCGAGCGTGCTCGTCCGACTTGACGGTTCAGACTTGAGGCGTGATCGATCTACGCAGGTGAACTTCAAAGTCGGCTCAACGCGGGTGAGGCGGGTAAGCGGATTCGATATCCGTGATCCTCGCGGAACGGAAATAGACGGATTCCCGAGGATCGGACGGTTCGCACACGTTGAGGTCGTGAATACCGATGCCGGCGCTGCACCTGATGATATCCCCGCGACGGCGGGTGGCGATTCAGCAGCTCACAAGGGGCCGCCATCGGTGAACTGATCGCTGGACGGTCGCAAACACACCATGAACATTTCACGAGCGCAGAAGACAATTCTGCTCTACTTAATGCTGCCTGCCTGCGCCATCTATTTGGGTCTTCATTTTTACGCCCAGTATCGCCATGTGGATGTCTACGTCGTAGCGGCCGCTCCGTTGCCTCCGGAGTTGGCTTCGCACCTACACACGCAAGAGCATCAGATTGAACCGATGGTTACCGTTGAGTCGCCGTACGAGACTGCAGCTGATAAAATTTTGAGCCCAGCGGAGTTAGGGCGCGTTCGTTCAGCGATAGCGTGGGACAGCGAGATACCAGCGTTCATTGATTCACTTAGCATCCAGAGTGCGACGCGCGTTTTGGCACGCCGGGAGACGAGCCGCACATTGCTGGAGTATCAACTTGTCAAACGAGCAAACCGGTGGAGGATAGAAAGCGCTACGCGAAATGAGATCGCCAGATAGGCTCTCCAAAGCTCTGTGCAGGCCGCAGCGTTGGCCGGCCAATAAGCCATCCCTCAGTGAACGCCGCGTTGGCGTCTTGCTTGCAGGTCGGGCCGCGCAGCGGCGGCATACTCAGGCGGAAAATTGGTCGAATCAGGTGTCATGCATGTGATCAACGTTGAGTTGCTTGGGGAGAGGCGCGGAAGTCTGAAATTCATTCTCAACGATACAGGCATCGTATTCTTTTCGCCGACGCTGCAGCATCGTGACATCAAGTTGTCGGGCTTGAGCTACGAGGACGATTACCGCGGGAACGCTCTCGCAGGTCTTATCAAGCCTGAGAGAGTCGAGATTCGTTTCCACTCTGCATTTTCAGACGAACGCGTGAGGAACCTTTGGTCGCGTGTGCTGAGGCATCCGGGCTTAGCCCAAGCTGGGCTTGGAAGGGTTTACTATCAAGGACGCGAGATCGTGTGACGAGATCGAATCTCAAATAACCCTGCAGGGTCAACCAACCAAGCATTTTGACCATTCTTGTGGCGAAAGCAGGGACTCATGCGGACTTTTGCTTTGCCCTCCAGAAGGCCAGTTGACGCACCGATTCCCCAGACCTTGAGTCGCCCCGTGAATCCGGGGACAACTTCAACGGAAATCGTTGCCATTCCCCTCACGCCTCTTCCACCACTTTCCAACCAAGCGCATCGGCCAGGGCGTAGATCGGTTCTTTTAGATCGCCGTAAAAAGTCACCCGGTGCCAGCCCCAGCGATCCCATTCGGCGAACAGCTTCTCGAGGTCCCCCACCGGCTCGGCGCAAAGCTTGGTGCGGCAGGCGCGGTCGTCCGGGTCGTTGGCCACGGCCTGGGCGCGATGGAAGAGAATCTCCTTCCGGCCCTGATCGAATTCGAGGGTC
>CAZIJO010000254.1:0-7786 GCA_964539515.1 uncultured Bifidobacterium sp.
CGTTTCGTGATCACGGATCTCGCCTACCATTATAATGTCCGGATCCTGCCGCAAAACATGCTTGAGGGCGTGATGGAAAGACAGCGTGTCCAACCCGACCTCCCGTTGCTCAATGACGGACTGGTTGTCCTCGAAGACATATTCGATCGGATCTTCGAGCGTGATGATGTGCTTTTTGAAGCTGGCATTGATGTGTTCCAGCATGGCGGCCAGGGTGGTGGACTTGCCGCAACCGGTCGATCCGGCCACCAGAACGATGCCGCGGGGCGACTCGGCAATCGTCTTGATTTGGTCCAGCAATCCCAACTCCTCAAAACTGGGCACATTCGTTTTAACGTAGCGCATGGCCAGACACCATTGGCCGCGTTGCTGAAAAAGGTTGGTCCGGAAGCGGCCGATCCCGGGGACAAAATACGAAAAGTCCACTTCGCGTTCCTCCTCGACCTTCTTGCGGAGATGCGGCGGCAGGATGCCATCGACCACCAGGTTCATCCAGTCCGCCGTCGGATGCGGGCACTCGATGGCGATCAACTCGCGATGGATCCGGAACACCACCGGCGTCCCGATTTTGAGATGCACGTCCGACGCGTGGCCATCCACGGCGGTCTTCAAAATCTTGTAGAACATTTCCATGCCGGCAGACTAACAAAGCCACGCCCGGACCAAAGCGGAAAGTTCCCGGATTGGCGATCGATGACGGCCGGCAACCCTTCGGCGTCACGGTGATTGCCGCCGTATCCGACGGTCCGGCGATGACGAAGGCCCGCGGGGATTGATTTGAGCTGCCGGGCGCGGACCCGTACCATGCCCGCCAGCAGATGAACCACCCATCAGCATCCGACCTGAGCGAGCACATGCAGCTGGCCTTGCGGCTCGCCCGTCGTGGATACGGTGCCACTTCGCCGAATCCGATGGTGGGCGCTGTGTTGGTGAAAGGCGGCCGGATTATCGGGCGGGGCTGGCACCGGCGGGCCGGCGGCCCGCACGCGGAAATCGCCGCACTCCTTGATGCCCGCGCGCAGGGTCACAGTCCGCGGGGCGCGACGCTTTTCGTCACCCTCGAACCGTGTTGCACGCACGGCCGCACGCCGCCCTGCACCGATGCCATCATTGCCGCCGGCATCCAGCGGGTGGTCGTCGGCGCCGTGGACCCGAATCCGCCGCATGCGGGACGCGGGTTCAAGATTTTACGGCGCGCAGGAATTCCGGTTGTGCCCGGCGTTCTGGCTCGGGAATGCGAGCGGCTGAATGAGGCGTTCAATCATTGGATCGTCCATCGCACGCCATTTGTGACGGTGAAGGCGGCGATGACCCTGGATGGCAAGATTGCCACAGCCACCGGGGAATCGAAGTGGATCACGGGCGGGCGGGCACGGGCGTCCGGCATGAAACTCCGGCAGGGCTGCGATGCCATTCTGGTCGGTATCAACACGATTCTCCAAGACAACCCAAGTCTTACTTTTCGCCCCGCGTCAAAATCAAATCGCAACGTTCAACCCCCGAGATTGCGGCGGATCGTTCTGGATTCGATGGCGCGCACGCCGCTGACCGCGAAAGTGGTCAGCGATGAGCACGCGGCATTGACAACGATTGTGGTGAGTGCGCGCGCCCCGCGGCAACGGGTCGCGGGTTTGGCGCGCCACGTAAACGTGCTGGTTGCGCCCCAAAAGGATTCCGTCCGCGGCCCGCGGCGCGCCGCCCTCGATCTGTCCTGGCTGATGCGCCAACTGGGCGCCGAAAACGTCACCCACCTGTTGGTGGAAGGCGGGGGCGAAGTGAATGCATCGTTCCTGCTCGGCGGTTTGGCGTCGCGCGTCGTGTTCTTTTACGCTCCGAAGATTCTCGGCGGCCGGGAGGCGCGCAAAGGCGTGGCCGGTGACGGCGTGAGGAGATTGAACGAGGTGATCCAGCTGCGGGAGGTCCAGTGGCGCAAGCTCGGGCCGGACTTGATGCTAACCGCCCGCGTAACCGTCTGAAGGCCGGAGCCGCGGATTGTCGGGCAAAACACGGCTCGACGCGGTTTGGCCATGGCCTTAACTTCCCTCCGCAATGTTTACCGGCATCGTCGAAGAAGCGGGAACGGTGGAAGCCATCCGCCCCACTCAAAAATCCATTCAAGTCACGGTTCGGGCGCAGGCGGTTGGCCGCGGGCTGAAGGTGGGGGCCAGCGTGGCGGTGAACGGGTGTTGCCTGACCGTCGTAAAAATCGTCCCGCGCGGCCGCGACCGGTTGATCCAGTTTGATCTGCTTCAGGAATCCTGGCGCTTGACCAACCTCCAGTTCGCCCGGGTTGGTTCCCTGGTGAACCTCGAGCGACCGCTGCGCGCGGACGGCGAACTCGGCGGGCATTTCGTTACCGGTCACGTGGACGGCTTGGGCCGGATCACCAAATGGGAGCGGGTGGGCCGGGATCACATGCTCGACATCGCAGCGCCGCCGGAGGTCATGCGTTACGTGATTCACAAGGGCTCGATCGCACTGGACGGCATCAGCCTGACGGTGGCAGCGGTCAAGCCGAAGGGGTTTCGCATCTGGATCATCCCGCATACCTACGAGATCACGGCGCTGCGGGATCGGAAAGTTGGTGACGCGGTGAATCTCGAAGCGGATCTGCTCGGCAAATACGCCGAGAAGTTCCTCGCCGGGAGCAAACGCACCTGATCCTTTGGGCGGGCCAGGGGCGGGAAGTAAACAGGTCACATTGAAAAAGCGAATGGGCCGAACTTACGTCCGACCCATGGCCTTGGACCAACTCAGGCAATTTCAATCTTCCTGGTAATTGGGAATTGCTTCCCCCAGACGAGGGTTCCCCGGCCAGCCAAACCTTCAATAGCCGATTTTGTCGGCCTTGGCTTGCCATTCCGCAAACGCAACCTGCGCTTCATTCCGGAGGAGTTGCCGCATGGGGATCTTTCGGCGGGTAATCGGCCGGGTGATCTCGCGGTGGATGATGGCGTCGTCGAAATCAATGCGCGCCGCATCCTGTCGCGAGTTGGCGTAATAGACCCGGCGACAGCGCGCCCAGTAAATCGCGGCGAGACACATCGGGCACGGTTCACAACTGCTGTAGAGGTCGCAGTCGTCGAGGCGAAAAGTCCGCAAACGCCGGCACGCATCGCGAATCGCCGCCACCTCCGCGTGCGCCGTGGGATCGTTCGTCGAGGTGACCTGATTCCAGCCCCGCCCGACGATCTTCCCATGCCGCACCACGACCGCCCCGAACGGTCCGCCGTGGTTGCCCCGCATCTTCGCCCGCGAGATGCGGATGGCTTCGCGCATGAATTGGGAATTCAAGGGAAGAGGGACGCCGGATTCTCCGCCTGCGACAAAAACTTCCCCCCCGTCAGAACTTTCTCCACCCGTTGGCGTGACCATTTGCGCAGTCGGTAGAGCGCGGCAAAGGTGAAGTCCGGGGCCGCCCCACCTTGACCGCCGACGAGTTCGGCCCCGCGGCGTACGTTGTCCATCAACCAGGCCGGCAGCAGCAGGTGATAGGGATTCCTTTTGATTTCACCCACGTGGAAGGTCGTGGCGGCGATGAGGTCGGCCACATCCGGTTCGCTGATTTCGACGAGGAGATTCGGATCGTCCATCGCACCCCAAAACTCTGTTTCGACGAGGTAACACTCGAAGTCCGCCGGGGTCTGGCCGAGGGCATCCATGACCAGATGATGGACGCCGATGTGGGTGCCATTCCAGTCGCGATCGTGGGGAAACAAAATTACCCGTGGCTGATGTTGGACGAGGATGTCCGCGATGACCTTGACCATGCCGGCCCAAAGCTGCGGCTCGTTCTGCCGCGTCTTGGGATTCACTTTTTCGAGTCCATTCGGTCCGGTCGTTTGCACGCCATAGCCGAGAAAATGGCAGGCGTTCTGCAATTCAACCAGGCGTTCGGCCTGTCGCTCCCGCTTGCTGCCCTGGGTGACGGCGACGTTGACAACGTTCATCCTTGCCTCCCGGAAGATTCGCAAAGCCATGGCGCCCACAATGGTTTCATCGTCAGGATGGGGGGCGAAGAACAAGGCCTTTGGGGCATCCGGGGCGAGCGGCGGGCGCGGCAACGGGGGCAAACCGCCAAGCGGAAGCGACCGGGCCTCGTGGATCAGGCGGACGGAATCGGTGACAAATTTGTGGTACGGATTCATGCGAGTGCGGGCTGGCCGAGGTCCGGCAAACTGGCGGCCGCGATGGCCTGGCCGTGGCGCTTCATTTTTTCGTCCGGAACATGCCATTCGATCTTCTGCGCCAGCGGCGGGAAGCCCGCTTGCAAGGTGTCCCGGGCCGTCGTTACCAGCAAATCCCCGCCCGTTCCACTGGTGACGCGGCCGAGGACGAGCACATTCTGCACATCGTAAAAGTCCGTGCAGTGGGCGATGAAGTAACCGAGATAGACTCCGAGGGTTTGGTAAATCTTGCGGGCGCGTTCATCGCCTTGGGCCATGAGGGACTGCACGAGTTTCAGCTTTTCGGGCAGCGGCATTTCCTTGGGCGCGGCGATCCCGGCGGCGGGCAGGAGGCGGCCCACGGCTTGTTGCGAGAAATACTGTGAGCCCACGCCGTAATCCCCGGACCATTCGTCACAGGCGGCCTGCGGATGGTAATCCACGGGCACAAACGCGAATTCGTTGAGCCACGAGGTGATGTTGCCCTCCGGGGTCACATACCCGGCGGCGGTGCTGGTGCCGAGGGCGATCCCGAGCACCGCGTTCTTGCCAAGCGCCATCGAGCCGGCCAGCGCCGTCACCTCGCCGTCATTCACGACTTCGAACGGGACGTTGTTCCACGCGCGTTTCACCTCGAGGAACATGTCTTTCACCCGGGTGTTGAACAGGTCCGGCGGCACGCCACGAAAGAGCGAAGCCGCTTTTACGCGGTTATTGACATAGACGCCGGCCGCGCTGCCACCGATCGCATCCACGCACGGCAAATGCGCCGCCGCCTGTTTCAGGGAATCCATGATCCCATCGAAGTGGTATTGCGGGTCGGGATGAAAATAGGGATCCCAAACCGTCTCTTCGCTGAACACCACCTTGCCGTCGATGACCGCCGCCGTCTTGCGGTCGCTGCCGCCAAGATCAAAGCCGATGCGACAGCCGTCCAGGTGGCGACCCAGCGCTTTGTGCTCCGAACGTTCCGGCGGGAGGTCGCGAGTGTTCACCACTTCGAGCGGGTGATCGAACATCTTGGTGCCGACCATGTCGGAGTCGAACCGGCCCGTGGCGTCATCCCGGTAATGCGCCGCAAGTTGCGCCGCGATGGCGGCCGGGCCGTCGAAATAGATGCGCCAGCCACCCCGCGACCAGAGTAAAAACTTCACGATGCGTTCCACGTGGCGGTAGTTGCCGATGGCGGCCGGATGATCCTCCGGAAAGATCTCCGTCGTGAAGTGATAGACCGAGCCGTCCGCCTGTTCGAGGCCGATGCGGACCCGCTGGGGGCGTCCGGTTTCTTGGACCCGTTCCCCGAAGGCACGGAGGGCGAGGATGGCCGGCCGAAATTGGGGGTCGAGGACCGGCACAATGGGTGGCGCCACTAGTTGAGATTCGAGAGTATCACGCACGACGGCGATGTTGTAGTGAATCCAACCCGGGACTTCAAGTCCTTCGACCTGCCGGTAGTGACTCCGTCAGGGGATTTTGGTGGGGCGAAGGTCCGCGCAAGCCGGCTCGTCGGGAGTCCCGTCCCACCAGACCGTGCTGCTCCCAACTCGACGGAGGACGCTGGTCATTCCAACATCTCGATCTCCTTGAAGAGCATCTCCACATCCTGCCCGCCGTGCAGTTGCAGGGCGAAACGGCCTGCGGTGCGGCCCGGGTCGTCGCGCAACTCCGCGGTCTGATAACCGTTGACCTCCACCGTAATGCGTTTGCCGCGCGCGGTCACCGTCATGGTGTTCCAATCCTGCGGCCGGAACCATTTCTTGACGTCGGCGGGCGCCGGTTGGCTCACCCAGGCGCGCCCATTCGTTTCGTAGAGTCCGCCCGCGTCTTTTTCCGCGTCGATTTCCGCCTGAAAACCCGAGACCCCGCTGGCGCCGGTTTCCTCGATGCGAAAGTATAGCCCGCTGTTGCCTTTTACCGCCTTGTATTTCAAGCGCACCGTGAAATCTGAGAACGCCTCGTCGGTCACGAGATGGCTGAATTCCTTTTCGTCTTTGGCATGCCGGGCGTGAATGACTCCGTCTTTGATCTGCCAATCGCCTTTGCCAATGATGTGGGCACCGTTAAAGGTCTGGCCGTCCCACATCGGTTTCCACTCGTGCCGGCCCAGGTCCTGTAACCGGATATTGCGGAAGCGCACCTGCAAGCCAGCCTCGTTGTGATTATGCACCTGCAGGCCGATGAACCCGCTCAAAGTGGCGGTATCCACGAGGTCCGCCGCGGCGAGGCCGTTGATCCACGTCCTGATCGACCCTCCCTGACAAGCGATGCGGTAGTGATTCCACTCCCCAAACTTGAACGCCGCGCCACCCGTTTGGTTTTTGCTCAGATCAAAGAGCCAACCCCGCCGGCCTTCTTCGTAAACGCCGCCGCTCCAGCGCCGTTCCGGACGATTATCCACTTCGATTTGATAACCATGCACCCGGCCGGCCGGGATCTTGATCTGCTCGTTGCCCCGCTCGAAAGTTGTCGCGTGATCAAAACACTGGCTTCGAATCTGCACCCCGGAGTTCAAGCTCGGATCCGCCTTGACGTCCAACTCAAGGATGAAATCGCCATATTCCTTCTTCGTGCATAGAAAACTGTTCGGCTCGCCTTTGACCGTCGTGCCAACGATGACGCCGTCCTCGACGCCATACTTGGCCCGGCCGCCGCGCTGAATCCAGCCGTCCAGGTTTTGGCCATTGAAAATGGGCTGGAGATCGCGGGTGGTGATCAATGACAAATCCAAGTCCTGCGCGGCCGATGCGCCGAGGAGGCACAGCAGGGTTGCGCCGAGTAAAGTTCGAAGGGTGGATGGCTTCATAGCAGCAATAGGAAACATAGTCCCCAAAAACTTGACAAGCCAAACTCGGAGGGGCTGCCCGATGTGCGATTTGGAGGGAGGCCGCACGGGCCGACCGGGCGGATGTCTTTCTGCGGGCGTAAATCCATTCCAGAATTGCCGGCGAAGCGGTTAACAACTGCGAAGCTGTAATCCGGGAGACCGTCGTGATCGTGGCTCGGGCGTGGACCGCTACGAAGGCGGATTGTGAATGACGGCCTCCCGCTTCACCCAACCGATCCGCCGCGTGCCATCGGTGACCTGCAACCAGTCCTCTTTGCGATCCAGCAAACGCAGCTCGGCCCCGTCGTTGGCCGTGAACGCGCTCGGGGCTTCGTCAAATGGCCCGGTGCGGACGGTGGTTTCGCGGGCGGCCACGATGACGGTGGTGCGGCGGGGGTTTTGTGCGAAGGCAAGCGCCACGGCGATCGCCAACACCAAGGTGGCCGCCCCGGCCAGCACCGTCCAATTGCGAAGGGCGAGGGCGAGAGCGGGGCGAATTTGTTGCCCGGCGAGCAGCAAGCAAGTGACCCACAGCGCAACGGCACCCAACCCAGCCCATTCGTTCAGGGTCAGCGCGCCCAGCCCCCGTTGCAGGAGATTCGCGCGCACGGTCGGGCCCGGAACCTGAGCGCGGGCGAATTGCAGATTCGCGCGCACGTCCGGGTCACGCGGCGTGAGGGCCTCGGCCTGGCGATACGCCCCAATGGCACGACCGATCTGACCGGACTTGAAATATGCGTTGCCGAGGTTGAAGTGGAGCGCGAAACCCCCGCCGCCTTCGCGGATGGCTTCCTCG
>CAZIJO010000255.1:0-7663 GCA_964539515.1 uncultured Bifidobacterium sp.
GTGAGGAGGAGTGAACGGCCTGAGGGCGTTGCCCGGCGGATTGGCGCCAGGCGAAAGCCTTTTCGCATGCGAGTTGTTTTGCGGGCTGGCGGTCGGGGCAGGGGGGTAGGACCAGCGAAGCCGTCAAAGCGCATGGCTTCCCGGGCAACGCCGGGCGGGCGGGGTAGGCGCAGTGGACCGTGGAACTGTTTGACCCGGGTGCCCTTCCCGGTAGCTTATGGGCAGGTCCAAAATGAAAGCCTGCCCCTCCAGGGTTCGCTGCTGCCCGCGGGCGATGGGTTTTACCCTCATCGAGTTGCTGGTCGTCATTGCCATCATCGCGATTCTCGCGGCCATGCTGTTGCCCGCGTTGTCCAAGGCAAAACTCAAAGCGCAGGGGATTCAATGCCTGAACAATCACCGTCAGCTCGCCCTGGCCTGGCGCATGTACACCGAGGACAGTCACGATGTTCTGCTATTCGCGACGGCGGATGATGGGCCGCTGGCCGCCCACTCCTGGGTGCAGGGCTCCCTCGATTTCAATCCCAACAACCGCTCGAACTGGGACCTCGAGATGGACATCGTCAAAAGTCCGCTGTGGCGGTATTGTGGGAAATCACCGGGGATCTGGCGCTGCCCAGCTGACACCAGCAAAGTCAGGCTCCCGGACGGCCGTTCGATGCCGCGCGTCCGGACAATGTCCATGAGCATCTGGGTGGGCGGCTGGGGTCGCAACGGTATGGGGCCGGTGGGGACGGACGCCGGTTGCTCCGGTCCGCAGTGGAAGGTTTATTCCAAATTCTCCGCCTTCGTGAATCCCGGTCCGGCCATGACCTGGGTGCTGGTGGATGCCCGCGAAGACCGGATCAACTTCGGCAATAATTTCACCGACATGACCGGCTTCCCCAACAACGCCGCCCAGTGGCGTTTCCATTGGGATTATCCCGGAAGCTACCATCACCGCGCCGCTGGCTTCTCCTTCGCCGATGGTCACGCGGAGATCAAAAAATGGCTGGATGAACGGACCGTGCCGCCGATCGTGAAGGACACCTCGTTGTTCACCGGCGGCTCGGAGTTTGTCCCATCACCCCGCAACCCGGACATCTATTGGATGCAGGAACGGTCCACCCGGCTGAAGTGAGTTTCATTTCGCGCCCGCGTGTTTGGAGTTTGGAGTTTGGTGTTTGGAGTTTGGAGTTTGGAGTTTGGAGTTTGGAGTTTGGAGTTTGGAGTTTGGTGTTTGGAGTTTGGTTTTTGTCTATGAGGTCTACCCGGTTGAAGTGAGTTTCCTTTCGCCCCGCCTTGCTGCCGCGCTTGAATCGGTGTTCTGCGGCCGGCTTCCTCGCGGCTAATTGAAAGCGCGCTTGTAGCACGCGGTGTCGCTGGCTTTTTGCGTGTCCTCCGCCTTGCCGGAAGAACCATCCGCCAGCCCGAAATGTTTGGCGCGCAAGTCGGCCGCCCGGCGGAACTCGGCGTGGCCGTCGGTGAACACAAAGTTTCCGCCCCGCGAATGCACCATGCTGTACCAATCCACGCCGGGGCTCAGGTTGACGTGCCAATACGTGTATTGCCCAGGGCACAGCCCGAAGTCGGTCCCCACCGCCGGTCGCAGCGCCGTGTAACTGACCAGCCGGATCGTTTCCTGAATGAAAATGACGTCGCTGGGTTTGTGGACTTGCGCCAGGCTCATTTCCATCACCACCGCATTGGGCAGGTAACTCGTGGTGCTCAGAGCGGTGGCGTCGCTGCCGTCGCCCGGTTTTTTGGCACTGGGGCAGGCGTAGATTCTGGAGCTGGGTGATTTCTGCGAACTTTGCAGGTACGGCGAAATGGCATAGAGACAGTTGTTTTGCCAGCCCGGCGCGCTGGGGTTCATGAAATCGGGAACTTGCGAGGCCTTGGGCGGCAATTTCCGGTGATCCTCCTCGTACAGGACCAGCGCGATGCCAATCTGCCGCAGGTTGTTCAGGCAATTGATGCGTTGCGCCTTTTCCTTGGCCTTGGCCAGGGCCGGGAGCAGCATGGCGGCCAGGATCGCGATGATGGCGATCACGACGAGCAACTCAATCAAAGTAAATGCAGCTGCTTTCCGTTGGGGCATTCCGGGATGATGCCGGGCAAAGCCGATGAAGTCCAACCGCTTTTCCGGATTGCTTCACTGCAGTGCGCCCTTTCCGAGACAAGAAAACCGATTGATCAACACCCAGTGCTGCTTGAGCTGTCATTCCAGGAACTTTTTGGAGTACTTCTCGATAAATCCCCATTCGTGATCTGAATGAATTGTCCACGATAGGCTTTCTTGGGGAAAGGTGCGTTTTAAACTGTCGACTATTTCAGTTACGTTCTTTTCTGAGTCGGCATAAACATAGTAGTTTCGCTTTCCTGAAAAAGTCTCGATGAGTACGGTGATGCCGTGCTCTGACAATCGAAACATGTCGCGGATACCTTCGTCGAATTCAAAAAGGCTTTCATTATAATCTGCCTCAGGTAGTCCATTTGGAGAGACTTTAGCAAGTTGATGTCTCACGACAGCCAATTTAGGGAATTTCAACCTGAGCGAAGCGACATCAGCGTTTTCAAGATATCGTAAAAAGAGCGGTAGGCCTTCATGTGTAAGTTGCCTGGATTTCCATTCCATAATAAAAGGTCCTTTATTCAGTCGGCGATAGCAGATTGTCACCGGGTGAGTTGATTTTGTTGTGCAATTTTCCTCCGTCAATGCCTCGTAAATTTCGCATTTTTTGCGCTTCATCTTTAGGTGTTTCGGGAGTCGCCGGAGGATGCGACGGATGGACAATTGCGACGGATCGAAGCGCTGCTCGGGGAAAAGAACTTCCGCTGCGGTATGTCCCAGCGGGGACTTTCCCCGCCCGGTAGCGTCGAACCATGGGTTCGCTCAATTTCACCATACGGACATCAAGATCATCCAGCGGTTGTTGTACGGCAGCCACGGTTCGTTGCAGTGGTAATCGGCGTTCGGCTCGGGCGACAGGTCCAGCCAGGGACGATCCTGATGCGGCCAGGCGCGGATGATGCCGCTGAGCAACGCGCCGGGCACCGCCCCGCGCGGGTTGCCAGGGATCATGTTGTAACGATGGTGGTAGTTGGGCACGAAATGGCGGCCGACGCCCTCCATCAGCGACACGCCAAACGGATTGCGGCCCAGAACCCAATGCACCTGATTTTCCGCCAGTTGCCGCCCGGCGCGGACCCCGAGTCTCGCCGCCAGCGCGCCTTCGATGGCCACGTCCAACTGCCGCATCATGCTCCCGACATACCAGTCGTTGACGTCGGCATAAGCTTGAAAGAAAACGGGCCCACCGCCACCGGGCGAACGCGCGAGACCGAACGGTGGCGCGCAAAACGATTCCAGTTCCGCAACTCGCTGCTGCGCCACGGGCCGGATGCGGGACACCAGTGGATCATCGGGAAACGCCGCCGCGAACTCGCCGAGCGCGCGGAAACTGTCCTGCGGCTTCGATTGCGCCAAATATTTTTCGGCCTGCGCCTGTGCTGCCTGGCGGTATTGCGCATCACCCGTTGCGGCATACAGGGCGGTGAGTGTTTCCATGCCGCCACCAATTTTCTGATGCAGCCGCGTGGCCAGGCGGATGAGTTCGTCGCCGCGCGCGGCGTCGCCGGTTTGTTTCAACGCCGCGCCGGTGAGCGCGAAGCCCGCCGTGCACCAAGTGCGGTCCCCGCCGGTTTCCTTCACCGGCCGGTCGTCGCGGTTTCCGGACTCGTTATCCGTCTCCAGCTCGGGCGTACCCCAATAACGGTAGCCGGTGGAAATTGTGTTCACGACCAGTTCCAATGATTCACGATCCAGCGCCTTGAGCAGGAACTCCGCGCCCCACAGGGCTTCGTCCAAAAGGTCGGCCCGCCCGTTCTGGTCGCGATCCCATTGATTGAACAGCTGGGGCTGACGATGATAGGCCACCGCCAGGGCGTAGAAACTCTCGGGCGTGAAACCGCAATATTTGTTATAGTCGCCGGCGTCGTGCCAGCCGCCGGCCAGGTCGCGGTGCGTGCCATCGGGCATCCGGGCGTCGTCCAGGTGACAGGCCGCGTGAAAACCGCGCACGGCCATGCCACAGCGTTGGTAGTAGAAAAAGCGGTAGCCCGGTTCGGCGGCTTGTTGCCGGAGCAAGTCGTCGCCGATGGCGAAGGGCGGCGAGAAGCTGGCCGCCTTGCCTTCGCCGGCAGCGACGACGTATTGCCCGCGGTTGGTGATGCTCGAGAAATCGAATGTCCAGTGCCAGCGATCCCAATCGTCAATCGGAGCGCACGGCTGCCACTCACAGCGCATGACTTCACGGAAGTTCGTCAGTTCAATCAGCCGGGCAACGGGTGGCGTTGACGAGGGTAACGACGATTGCAGCACGGCCTGTTTGGTGATTGAGCCGGTCTCGTAGCCGAGTTGGTCCACGAGCACTTGCTGGCCGGGTGCGCGGTGCATCCGCATTTCCACGTCGTCCAAATAGAACGGTTCAGGGGAATCGCTCTCGATCCAGAGCTGGACTTGATGACTGCGGAGCGGGCGGGTCGCCGCGATTTCGTAGCCTCGCCAGCCCGACTCCTCGCGGAAGACCAGGCTGGACTTGTCCACCCGCAGCACGACGGCCGGTTTTCGCGCTTCTCTTCCCGTCCAGACCAGCGACAGTTGAAACTGAGTACCCAGCGTTTCGCGAATCCACACCCTGCCGGTCACTTTGGTCGTGTCGTCGTCGAGGCGCAGACCGATGGTGCGGGCACCGGTAACCCCGTTCGGGCCCTTCGCCGGGAGTTCATCTTCGCCACCGTTGTAGCTGGTCACAAACTGCCTTCCCGTGACGACGCCGGGCGGGCCGGGCCGTACACCGAGCGAGCGAGCGCCCTGACGATGAACTGCGTTGGTGAAGAAAACGCGCGGGCTGCCGTTCGTCGGCTCGATGCCAACCGGCAGCCAGCCGCCCAGCCGCTTGGCGTCCAGTTCGAACGAAGGATTGGGGGCGATGTTGGCAAAGCCATCAGCTTCGGCTTGCGTCAGGCTGGCCAGGCCAAGAAGACCAGCAAACCAGGTCACGCGCGGAATGTTGAGCGCTTTCATAAACTGGCGACCGAGTCCTGCCGGATGAAGCGGCGACTGTCAACTCCAATGCACGCGCACCGCGCTTACTGCCGGGCGAGGTTTGCCCGACCGCCGCGCAGGATGTATTTCTGCAGCTTGCCGGTGGCTGTCTTCGGCAACTCGGCCAGAAACGTGAAGCCTTGCGGGACTTTGAAATGGGCGAGATGATCGCGGGCAAACGAACGCAACTCCGCCTCGGTCGCCGTGGCGCCCGTCCGGAGCACGACGAAGGCATGTGGGGCCTCCCCCCATTTTTCGTGGGGCAAACCAACCACCGCGACCTCCTGCACTGCCGGATGCCGCACCAGCGCACCCTCGACTTCAATGGAGGAAATGTTCTCGCCGCCGCTGATGATGACGTCCTTGAGGCGGTCGCGAATCTCAAGGTAGCCATCGGGGTGCACGACGGCCGCGTCGCCGCTGTGAAACCACCCGCCGCGCATGGCCTCGGCGGTGCCGGCGGGGTCGTGGTAATAACCCGCCATTACGCAATTGCCGCGTACGACGATTTCGCCCACCGTGGCGCCGTCGTGCGGGACTTCATTTCCCTCGCTGTCCACGACGCGCGTCTCGCCGGCCGTCAGGAATTCGACGCCCTGCCGCGCCTTGATTTCCGCGCCCGCGCGCGCGTCGAGCTGGCGGTGTTCCGGGCGTGGCTCGCAAATCGTCATGAAGGGCGAAGTCTCCGTCAGCCCATAGACCTGCGTGACGGTCCAGCCCAGTTCGTTTTCCACGCGTTCGATGGTGGCCGCGGCCGGTGGGGCGCCGGCGGTGAGCACCCGCACGCCACGGGGCACCGACTGCCGCAACGCTTCCGGCGCGTTGGCGATGCTGATGAGGATGGTCGGCGCCGCGCACAGCAGGCTGATCTGCTCGCGGACGATCGTTTCGAATACACTTTGCGGTTCGACCTTGCGCAGGCAGACATGGGTGCCCCCGATGGCCGTCATCAACCAGACGAACGTCCAGCCATTGCAATGGAACATCGGCAGCGTCCAGAGAAAACGGTCGGCCGCGGTCAGGTGCAGATGCGCGAGCGTGCCGAGGATGTTCAGGTACGCGTTGCGGTGGGTGTTCATCACGCCCTTGGGCCGGGCGGTGGTGCCGCTGGTGTAATTGATCGCGAGCAGATCGGTCTCGCGAATCGGCGGCGGTTGGAACGCCGGAGCCGATTCGCTCAGCTCGGCCTCGTAATCGAGCCAGCCGGGCCGCGCGCCTGCGAACGCGACAAAGTGCTCGACGGTCGCTAACTGAGCCCGAATGCGATCCACCGTTTCGAGGTAGGTGGCGTCGGCGCAGACGATACGTGCCCCGCTGTGGTTGATGATGTAAGCGAAGTCGTCGGCGGTGAGCCGGTAATTGATGGGCACAATGACCGCGCCAATTTGCGGCCCGGCATAATAGGCTTCGAGGTGGGCATGGGTATTGGGGGCGATGCAAGCGACGCGGTCGCCCGGGCGGACGCCGAGCCGTTGCAACGCGGCGGACCAGCGGTCGCAGCGGTCGAAGAATTGCCGGTAGGTCAATCGGAGTTCGCCGTCCACCACTGCCTCACGGTCGGGATAAAGCTTGCGGGCGCGGCGCGCGAGTTCCAGCGGAGTCAATGGTGTTTCCATGGTGGTGTCTGGGTGCGCCTCCATCCTACGACGGCTTCTTTCGCCAGGGCGAGACGGAAAATTTACGCCAATCTGTCGCGGTGCGTTGCCAGGCCCTGGTAGGGCGCGTCACTCCGTGCGCGCCGCTCTCACCAACGAACGCGTCCTGCTTCACCCCGACGGCGCGCAGGGGATTGACGCGCCCTATCGTAGCCTTTGCTTATCCGAACGATTTTGGTAGGAAAACCTCCCATGGACTTGCCCGTCCGCAAGAAACTGCCGCACGCCGTTCCACAATGGGTGCCGGACGGCAGTTGGTTCTTCATCACGATCAAATGCGTGCCACAAGGGAAGAATCAACTTTGCCGGGCTGACACCGGCACTGCCGTCATCGCCGCCCTGGCGTATAATCATGAGAAATTAGTGTGGCATTGCCGACTGGCTTTGCTGATGCCGGATCATGTGCATGCCATCCTCGCGTTTCCGCCTGAACCCGGCATGAAAATGACGCTGAAGAACTGGAAGAAATTTGTGGCGGGCAAGCTTCGCATCGAATGGCAGCGTGACTTTTTCGATCATCGGCTGCGCAACGATCAGGAGTTGCAGGAGAAAACGAGCTATATCCTGATGAATCCCGTTCGCAAAGGATTGTGTGAACGCGCGGAAGATTGGGTGTGGGTGTATCGCCCGAAGGACCGCCCACCGCCGCTGCTTGGGTAGGGCGCGACACTCCGTCTGCCGTTTGTGGCCGTACGGATGGACCGGCGCGCAGCGGAGTGACGCGCCCGACCGACCTTTCGCCATTGTTGGACGCTGGTAGGGCGGGCAGTCCTCTGCCCGCTGCGAACTTGTTTCGACGAACGTAGCGGCACAAAATCATCGGAATATTGAGGCATGGTAGGGCTTGCAGTCCTCTGCGAGCCGCCGTTTGCAAACGACCGTATTCACATTTATCGCAACGGCGCGCACGGAGTGACGC
>CAZIJO010000256.1:0-7614 GCA_964539515.1 uncultured Bifidobacterium sp.
GCGGCTGCGCGGCCAACGGCTGCGCGCTCATCGGCGGCGAGACGGCGCAGATGCCCGGCTTCTATCAAGCCGGCGAATACGACGTGAGCGGCACGATCGTCGGCGTGGTGGAAAAATCCCGGATGCTTAACGGCCAGAAATCCGTGAAGCGCGGTGACGTCGTCATCGGCATCGAATCCAGCGGCCTGCACACGAACGGCTATTCGCTCGGGCGTAAAATTTTCTTCGAGCAACTCGGCTATAAACCGTCGAGCCGCGTGCCCGGACTCAAAGGCACGGTCGGCCAGGAATTGTTGAAAGAACACATCAGCTACGGTCCGCTGGTGCAAGCGCTGCTGAAGCGCTTCAATTCAAAATTCAAAATTCAAAATTCAAAATGCCCGGTCAAAGCCTTTGCGCACATCACCGGCGGGGGGTTCGTGGATAACATCCCGCGCGTGCTGCCGAAGTCGCTCGACGTCGTCATCAGGAAAGGTTCGTGGGACATGCTGCCCATCTTCCAAATCATCCAACAGAAAAGCGGCGTGCCGGATGAGGAATTGTATCAAGTCTTCAACATGGGCATCGGCATGGTCGCCATCGTCACGGCGGACAAGGCGGATGCCGTGCTGAAATTCATCCGTGCGCAAAAGCGCAAAGCCTGGCTCATCGGCGAGGTGGTGAAGGGCAAGGGTGAGGCGCGGGTGGTTTAACTATAAACGCCGAGGATCTTATCCAAGATTTGGCGTCAAAGATTTATGGTGAGCCGTTGAGGCGAGTTCGAGAAGAATCGGATTTTCCTAACCTTGAAAACCCACTTCATCTCATGATTCTTCTTTGCGATTGCGATATCGAAATAGACAAGAACGACAGGCTCGGTTTTCTGGAAAACAACACTGGCCGCCATTTGGAGAAGACGATTGCGGGACTGGACCCGATTGGCGCTTCAACGAGTGCTCGGCTGTTTCGTTCTATCCGGGACTGCATGAATAGGCATGGGGTAACATGGAATCGGCTGCGTGGTGATTTTGAAGGCTCAACTGAATTTGAGATTACCTCCTTTAGCAAACAGCATGGGGAAGCTTTGGATACTTTTGCCAGAGAAGTCCGTCAGCTTGCGGAACGATTTTCGTTGTTCAATCAGCATTACTCGCTGGAAGACTCGTTTAAGATGCTCTGCGATTACGTCCAAGGGCGAATCGAATGTTTCCAGGCCGAAATAGAAAAACGAGAAGCAGCGAAGGAGTCTTGATTTGCGTTTGATGAAACTCTCCGTCATCAGTTCAGGCGGACGCTAGCACCCGCTGGTTTTAGCCCCGTCAGGGGCGGCATCTTTGTAGAACCAGTCGAGAAAGAATTCCAAGCTCCGTCAGGAGCGACATCACCGGGCGTATGCCGCTCCTGACGGAGCTAAAATTTGATCGTGGGTTGGTTCTACAAATATGTCGCGCCTACGGCGCTGACTGGATGTGATTATGAACGCGAAACAGAATTTGATTCTTCTCCTCGCCTGCCTCACAACGGTTAAACATGAAACGTAATTTGATTGTGCTGCTCGCCTGGATCGCGACCCAAATCGTGCTGGCGAAACCTTCCCTGGCCGAAACGAACGCCGCCGAAAACGCGGCGATCGGAAAAAATGAGAATCAGGAATCCTGTTTGACATCATGGTAGCAGTTCAGAACTCTTCCTGGGGTCAGACTGATTATGAGAACAATTGGACCATTCAATTCGCTTTGGGTCGGGCGTGAAATGCTCAGGTCGGTCCGTCACCGGCGCGCTTTTACCCTAATCGAACTGCTGGTCGTGATTGCCATCATCGGCATTCTCGCGGCGATGCTGCTGCCGGCACTCGGCAAGGCCAAGCGGCGGGCGCAACGCACGTCCTGCCTGTCCAACCTCCACCAGATCGCGCTGGCCACTTCCATGTACCTCATGGACAACTCGGGGAAGATGCCGTATGTGCCGGACGCCGAACTGCAACTGACACCGCCGGTGGATTCGAGCGGGAAGCGTTACAACTCGATGGGCTCGTTCATGCCATTGTTTCATCCCTACGCGCCCAACGTGAAGATGTGGCTCAGTCCTCCCGTGCCCCTGTACCAGACCAACGAATGGCAGCAACACTTCTTCAGTCCCTGGCGCGAGAACGGCACCAACGCGCCGGAACGCGGCTGGGGAAATTATCTCAGCGACAAACTGGCCGAACCGAATCCCGCCGCCGCCCGGTATTTGCGCGGCCGCACCCCCGAAAGTGTCGCCCTCGCCCGCAAAGCTAGCATCGCGGATGAGGAATGGCTGATGAGCCCGTTCTTCGAAAAACCCTGGTGGGCGGGTTTCAAGGACCAGTGGACCATCGGCGCGAGCGTGCCACCCGCCGGCGGTTGGTCGGCACACCACGGGGGCCGCAACCAGCTTTACCTGGACCAGCACGCCAGTTGGGTACGCAAGAACATTGACCAGTAATTGCCGATCTGCAGCTTCGCTTGTCCACCGAATCACCCGGTTGGCGCGGGCTGGCTTGTGCGGATCCGATCGCGACGGAACGGACTGAAAAGCCTTTCGCCGGCCCTGCCTTCCTGCTTCCTTTAAGTCTATGAAACTTCTGGTCATTGGTTCCGGGGGGCGCGAGCACGCGCTGGTGTGGAAACTGGCGCGGTCGCCGCACGTGACGCAAATGTGGTGCGCGCCGGGTAATGCCGGGATTCAACAGGAGGAAACGGAACGAACCGGGCGGCCGGTCGAGTGCGTGAGCATCGGCGCCGAAGACTTGCCAAAGCTGCTTGCGTTCGCACAGCAGAAGCGGGTCGATTTCACCATTGTCGGGCCGGACAACCCGCTCGCGCTCGGCATTGTGGATTTGTTCCAGCGGCACGGGCTGAAGATCTGGGGCGTGAACCAGCGGGCCGCGCAGTTCGAGGCGTCGAAGGTTTTCTCGCAGAAGTTCATGGAGAAATACGGCATTCCGACCGCCAGGGCGGGAACGTTTTCCGAGGCCGCGGCAGCGAAGAGATTCTGCGCGACGCTTGGTGGTAATTGCGTGGTAAAAGCCGATGGCCTCGCGCTTGGCAAAGGGGTTTTGGTTTGCGCCAGCCAAGTCGCCGCGGAACAAGCCGTGGACGAGATCATGGTAAACCAGGCATTTGGCGCCGCGGGGGCCAACGTGGTCATCCAGGAGTTCCTCGAAGGGACCGAGATTTCCCTGCACGCCCTGTGCGACGGCACGACGGCAAAGGTGTTCCCCACCGCGCAAGACCACAAACGCGCGCTCGACGACGATCGCGGGCTGAACACCGGCGGCATGGGCACTTATTCACCCACCCCCTTTTTGACCGAAGCGCAACTTGCCGAAACCGCCCGCTGCGTCCTCGACCCCTTCATGCGCGGCTGCGCAGCGGAGGGGATTGATTATCGTGGCATTTTGTATCCCGGGGTGATGCTCACCCAAGCCGGCCCGAAAATTCTGGAGTTCAACGCCCGCTTCGGCGATCCCGAGACGCAGGTCTATTTGACGCGTCTCGAAAATGACCTCGTGGAGTTGCTTGATGCCAGCGCCAGCGGCACGCTGGCACGGCACGAGTTGAAATGGAATCCATGCGCCAGCGTTTGTGTCGTGATCGCCAGTGGCGGCTATCCCGGCAGCTACGCAAAAGGCAAGGTGATCTTCGGCCTCGAGGATGCCAACGCCTTGCCGCACACCAAAGTGTTCCACGCGGGCACAATGCGGAACGGGGAGCAAATCGTGACCAATGGTGGGCGCGTGCTGGGCGTGACGGCGTTGGGCCCGGACTTAAAGGCCGCCCAAACCGCCGCCTATGCCGCGGTGGAGAGAATTCATTTTGACGGCTTGAGCTTCCGCCGCGACATCGCCGCGAAGGCCTTCAAGCCACAATCGGCTTCAGCCGGTTGACCCGGCGGTTCAGAAGGCGTAGGAGACCCCGACGACCACGAAGATGCTCTGATCGAGATTGAGCACCGCAGTTTCACCGTGCGCGGACAGGGAATACTGGCCAACTTTTTGGAATTGCACACCGCCGAAGACATCCCAGTCGGCCGCCAGTTTGTAGGCAATATTGCCGGCCACGTAGCCACCCACCAACAGATCATGGTCCGATCCCGATCCCGAGGCCCCGGGAACGCTTGGCTGGGCGATGGTTTCCGTGAAACTGAACTCGCCATAAACGAGGGCGAGCGCCAGGCCGCCGCTGAGCGAAACGGTCGCTCGGGTGCCTAGCGCAAGGTCAAAGGCGGGACCAACGCGAAAGCCGAAGATGTCCGCCTCGAAGTCGCGCGTGCCGGCCAGCGCCAGCAGCGTGTTCGCGGTGCTCGAAGGCAACGGCGTGGCACTGATGACCGGGTTGCCTTCCGGCGACAAATCCGCACCGTGGTAATAGGGCGCCGGGGGCGGGGAAACAAAGCCGCCGCCTTCGAGGGCGGGCAACTGATAGGGCGTGCTGACCCGGCTGGCGTTTATAGCCAGTGGACGCGAATCGCTAATGGCAACGTTCATGTAATTGAACGCCGATTCCAGTCCCCACCGCAGGCGCTGGCCGCCTCCCAGTTCGCGATGGTAGGTCACTTCAAAGCCCGGGAAGGGATTATCATTTGGGGCTGCGACCGAATTACCGGTTGACGATGTCGTGTGCATGACAAGCGTGCCGTCCCCCGGCACCTGGCTGGCACTGTCGTATCCCCAGTAGCGGGTGTAGCCCAAGAGGTTGCCGGATGAATCCGTGAGCACATAACCATCGTCATAGTTGAATGGCGCACCATCCGGGGTCGTGCGCAATCCGGCGGGCGAAGCAAACGCCCCCACGTTTTCAAAATCAACGGTGACATTGAACGCCATGCGAAAGCTCGCCCCGAAACGATTGGGGGATTCCTTTGGTGCCAGTTCGAGTTGGGCGGAAGCAACGTACCCGCTGCCGATCAAGGCGGCGGGGAGCAGGACGCGTGGCAGCAGGCGGGCGGATTTCATACGTATGGGATGCGGGGTTAGGGCAGGAGGATGACGCGATAGAAACGCGCGGCTTGCGCCGCCGGCGCGCCATCAGTTTTCGGTTCGCCATTATCAATCCATTGCACCCAGTTGCCGGTGCCGGTCACCGCCGGGTTGGCGGCCTTCCAGGTTACGAGGTCGGGGCTGTATTGGATGGAGTAAACACGGTTTGAGAGGCTGGCGAACTCCACCAAGAAAGTCTGGTTGGCCAGCATCCACCAGCGGTTTACCGGCTGCCTCGTTCCCGTCGGTGGGGTGAGGCTAGCGGCCGGCGTAATCAATTCCGGCTGCAGAATCGGATTGGGGGCGATGCGCAGGGGGGAATAGAACTCGATGATCATATCCACGTAACTGCCCGGCGGTACCGCAGCGTGGGTCTGCACATAGGGAATACCATTCGTGTACCCTGATCGGTTGTGAACCGTGATGGCCGGAGTATTCGTCAGGTTCAGCACGCAGATCCGGACGGCATCCAAGGTGGAATAAGTGGGGTTCGTGATGCGCACCCGGGTCTCGAAAAAGTCGGTCTGGGGATTGTAATGCAGTGCGCTGAGCGTGGTCAGCGGCGGGCGTTGGATTACGGAAACGGTTACCGGCGACGACTCGCCCGTTGCGCCGAGATTGTCCGTGGCCCGGGCACGATAGGTGTAACTGCCGACGGGCAGGTTGGTCAGGACGACAAAATACGGTTCGGCGGTGAGTGCCTCCGTGAGTTGGTTGGTACCCCCAAAGAGCTGCACTTCGGCAATGGTCCCGTCTGGATCGTGGGCTTCGGCCAGAAGCGTAAAACTGGCCGGGGCAAAAAACACGGCCCCGTTGGTTGGGCTGGTGATGGCAACGGTCGGCGGGCTGTTCACGGTGATGGAGAACGTCTGCGGCGGCGAGGTATCCACGCCGTCATCCGCAACGCCTCCATCATCCCGCGCCACGACCGTAACGGTGGCGGACCCAAACGAATTTGGGGCGGGGGTGTAATTCAGGGTGCCATTGGAATCGATGGTGGGTGGCGCGGCAAACAGGGCGCCGTTGTCGTGGCTGACCAGGAAGGCCACGTGCTGACTGGCTTCATCCTCCGGGCCGGCGCTGATATCTTGGGCCCACAAGGGCACGGTCTGCGTTCCGGCATTCTGCTGGACCAGTTGGTTCGCTCCCTTGATGAACGAGGGTGCGTCGTTAACGGGCAGCACGGTAATGTTGGCTTGAAGCACCGCTGTGTTGGTTTCACCGTCCGAGACGCGGAATTGGAAGCGGTCGACACCATTGAAATTGGTGCGCGGTTGGAAAGTGAAGGCTCCGTCTTGCAGAAAATCCAACACGCCGTGAACTGCGTTCGACACCAGGGCGACGCGCAGTAAATCCCCGTCCCGGTCCCGCAGGCCAGCCAGAAATGCAGCGGCAGATATGCTCAACTTTCGGTCTTCATGAACCGTGAAGGATTTGCCTGTCCAGTTGTTGGTGTCGGGCGGATCGTTCACCGGCGTCACATGGATCGTCACCGTGGCCACGTTCGAATTCGTCCACGCATCGGTGGTTTGGTAGGTGAAATAGTCGTGTCCGTTATAATCGTTGGTCGGCGCGTAAGTAAAACTGCCATCGGCGTTCAACGTCAACGCGCCGAACTGGGGAGCGGTCACCAGGACCGCAGTCAGACTGTCGCCATCCGGGTCGCTGTCGTTAATCAATACGCCTGGGGCAATAATCGTGAGCGGCGTGTCTTCCGGCGTCGAGTAATCATCATCCACCGCTAGCGGCACGTCGTTGGCCGGTGTAATCGTAATCAAAACCTGAGCTTCGCGGCTTTCAAGCGAACCATCATTGGCTTTGTAAGTGAAGGCGTCTTGGCCAGTGTAATTAGTCGCGGGCCGGTAGTTGAACCCGCCATTGGGATTCAGGGTCACGGTGCCGTGCGCGGGCTGGCCCACCAGGATTGCCGTGATGGGATCGTTGTCCGGGTCGCTGTCATTGGCCAGAACTCCGGGAGTCGGCACGGTCAGCAGCGTGTCTTCGGCCAAGGTATAACTGTCATTGAGCGCCAGCGGCGGGTCGTTGAGGTTGGTGATGTTGAGAGTGACGGTGGCAAGCCCTGAGTCGAGCAAACCATCATTGGCTTTGTACGTGAAGGTGTCTTGGCCAGTGTAATTGGTTGCGGGCCGGTAGTCGAATCCGCCATTGGAGTTCAAGGTCAGCGTACCATGGGTGGACTGGCCCACCAGGATTGCGGTAAGGGAATCGTTGTCCGGGTCGCTGTCGTTGGCGAGAACTCCGGGAGCCGGCACGGTCAGCAGCGTGTCTTCGGCCAAGGTATAACTGTCATTGAGGGCCACCGGCGGGTCGTTGAGGTTGGTGATGGTGAGGGTGACGGTGGCAAGCCCCGAGTCGAGCGAACCATCGTTAGCCTTGTATGTAAAGGTGTCCAGACCGGTGTAATTGGTTGCGGGCCGGTAGTTGAAACCGCCATTAGGGTTCAGGGTCACGGTGCCGTGCGCGGGCTGGCCCACCAGGATTGCGGTAAGGGAATCATTGTCCGGGTCGCTGTCATTGGCCAGAACTCCGGGAGTCGGCACGGTCAGCAACGTGTCTTCGGCTAGGGTATATTGGTCGGCATTGGCATGCGGCGCAGAATTCACCACGGTGAG